>JBECKX010000192.1:0-14411 GCA_040235515.1 Candidatus Zixiibacteriota bacterium | reverse complement strand
TCCGCTTCCGCCGTCTTCGCCGAATCGAAGTTCGGCAGCGACGTCTTCTTCTTCAAGCGGCAACTGGTCTGGCTGGTGATCGGTTTGATCACGCTCTTTATCACCAGCCGCATCGACTATCACAAGTATCAAAAAGTCGCCTGGCCTCTTGTAATCATATCGCTTGGCTGTCTCGTCGCGGTGCTCTTCACCAGAGAGATCAGCGGTGCGCGGCGCTGGCTCGACTTCGGAATAATGAAATTCCAGCCGTCCGAATTGTTCAAGTACGCGCTGATCATCTTCGTTGCCACGATGCTGGCGGTGAAGCGCGAAAAGATCAAGTCATTCAAGTCGGTGCTCTTCCCGGGCCTTCCGATTATCGGCGCGGCGTTTCTCTTGATCCTGCTGCAGCCGAACCTGGGAACCGTCCTGGTGTTGGCGGGCGTGGTCGTGATTCTCTTCTTTGTCGCCGGGGTCCGTAAACGCATCCTCTTCGGCTTCGGTGGCGGAGTCGTGGCGATCGCGTCGATCATGGTTTTCGTGATCGGCTACAAGCGAGCGCGTGTCGACAGCTTTGTCGAGGCCGTCGGCGACCCGCTCAAGGCAAGCTATCAGATCAAACAATCGATACTCGCGATCGGATCCGGCGGGCTCTTCGGTAAAGGACTTGGGCGTGGCAGCGCCAAGCTCTTCTATCTCCCGGCACCGCATACCGATTTCATTTTTGCGACCATAGCCGAAGAGGGTGGCTTCATCATTGCCACTGCGGCGCTTGCATTGATCGCTATCGTCGTGTGGCGTGGCATTAGAACCGCTATCCATTCACCCGACCTGCTCGGCCTCTATATGGCGCTGGGAATCTCCAGCCTGATCTTCATCCAGTCGATGACCAACCTGCTGGTGGCTACCGGTATGATCCCGGCAACGGGGCTGCCGCTCCCGCTTCTCAGCTATGGTGGTTCATCCCTGTTGTTCACAATGGCGGGTGTCGGTGTTCTACTGAATATCTCGCGACAGACGATTCAGATACCGCAACTCTTCAAGTCGAGGGCTCACTGATGCGCGTGATGTTTGCAGGCGGTGGCACCGGTGGGCATCTCTTTCCGGCGTTCGCAATTGCCGAGGAGTTGAAGCGTCGCTCGGGCGGCGAATCGCGTATCAGGTTCTTCGTCACCGGACGCGAACTTGAGAAGCGGCTGATCGCAAGTCGGGGCTTTGAAATGACAAAGATTCATGTCAAGGGACTCAAGCGCGGGACCACGGCCGGGAACCTGATGTTCTTCCCGATCCTCGCGATCGGAATTGTGGAAGCTGTCCTCAAGGTAATCAAGTTCAATCCCGACTTTGTGGTCGGTACCGGCGGGTACCTTTCTTTCCCCGCTGTGCTGGCTGCCAAGATCACGAGCCGCCCGGCATTCATTCAGGAACAAAATTCGCATGTCGGGATCGCGTCGCGCAAGCTGGCTCCCTACGCCGACTTAATTTTCATCGCCTACGAGGAGGCCGCAAAGCAGGTGCGGTGGACCGAAAAGTGCATTCTCAGCGGCAACCCGGTTAATCCACGAATAGGGAACTACGATCAGGATGAAGCGATAAAGGAGTTCCGGCTCGATCCGGACAAGCAAACGCTGTTGATCTTCGGCGGCAGCCAGGGTGCAGCCTCCATCAATCGGAAAATCGCCGACTCGCTCGACCAGTTCAAGCAGATCAAGAACCTCCAGATGATCTGGCAGGTTGGCGAGAATCCGGAGATGATTGAATACTTCAACAACTCAGGTATGAGTGGCATGGCGCTCAAGTTTATCGAGAATATGCCGGCGGCCTACGCCGCGTCGTCACTCGTAGTCTGCCGTGCCGGGGCTTTGACACTCTCTGAGGTTACAGCGGCGGGCAAGCCGTCAATCGTCGTGCCCTACCCGCACGCCACCGATGATCACCAAACCAAGAATGCACAGGCGCTCGTGGACGCTGATGCTGCGATCTTGGTAGAGGACAACAAGCTTCCTGAGTTAAATCTGGTCAGCCTGGTGAAGCAACTTCTCGTTGATGAAGCCAAGCTGATGCAGATGGGTATGGCTGCGCGTGGGCTCGGTCGCGTCGGCGCCGCCGAATCAATCGTTCAACGAATCTATGAATATATGGGGTGGAGATGAAGTTTGGCAAAATAAGGAAACTCCACTTCGTCGGTATCGGCGGTATCGGAATGTGCGGAATCGCCGAAGTGCTGCATAATCATGACTTTATTATCTCAGGCAGTGATCTGGCGATGACGGAGGTCACCGACCATCTGAAGAAGGTTGGAATCCAGGTGTATGAGGGGCATGAAGGCAGTCATGTGGGTGATGCCGACTGCCTCGTGATCTCCTCAGCCGTGCATGGCGACAACCCGGAGGTCATCGAGGCGCGGCGTCGCAAGATTCCGATTATTCGCCGCGCCGAGATGCTGGGTGAATTGATGCGGCTCAAGTTTGGAATCGGCATCGCCGGTACCCACGGCAAAACCACTACGACCTCGATGCTGGGTCACATATTTGTTGAGGCGGGGCTCGATCCGACGGTGATGGTTGGCGGGCGGGTGATTTCTTTCGAGACCACCGTCAAACTCGGTAAGGGAGAATTGCTGATCGCGGAGGCCGATGAATATGATCGTTCGTTCCTGAATCTTACCCCTTCCGTAGCGGTGCTGACCAGCCTGGAAGCCGACCACCTCGACTATTACAAAGATTTGAACGAGATCAAGGAAGCATTCACCCAATATGCCAACCGCGTGCCTTTCTACGGAACGATTCATCTCAACCTCGATGACTCCAACCTGGTTAGCATCATCCCGAATCTGATCCGCCCCGTTCGCACCTTCGGTCTCAAGGCGCAGGCTGACACACGCGTCGACCAGGTACGGCAGAAGGGCACCGAGACGCGTTTCACGCTGTTCCAGCAGGGCAAAGAGCTTGGCGATATCACGTTGCCACTGCCAGGGCTGTTCAATGTGAAAAATGCCCTCGCCGCGGCATCAGTCGCGCTCGAGTCAGAGATCAGCTTCGAAGTGATCAAGAGCGCGCTGGAGAGTTTCAAGGGTGTCAATCGCCGCTTCGATCTGATCGGTGAAACGAACGGCATCAAGGTTTACGATGACTATGGCCACCATCCGACTGAGGTTGAAGTTACTCTTCAGGCGGCCAAACTGGCGTTCCAGCGCAGGCTGATCGTAGTGTTTCAGCCGCACCTGTTCAGCCGCACGAAGGATTTCTACGAGGAATTCGCCAAGTCGCTGCTCACCTCGGATATGTTGATCCTGGCAAAGATCTATCCCGCGCGTGAGACACCGATTGAAGGTGTTACTTCCGCATTGATTGCCGACGCCAGCGAGCGCTTCGGTCATCGGAATGTCCGCTATGTCGAGGAGAAAGAGGAGATACCTGCACTCGTGGCCGAGTTTGCCGAGCCCGGCGACGTGGTCTTTACGATCGGTGCCGGGGATGTCTATCGGCTTGCTCCGAAAATCGTGGAGGCGTTGAAAAAATGACCTACCGTTGGCCCAAGATTCTATTCCTCTTCTCGCTATTGGTAGGCGTGGCTGCATGGGCGCTCTGGCGGTTTGACGTGGTTCCCGTGGAAGCGGTAACCCTGTCAGGCACGACGCGGATAACGGTCGACTCGCTTGGTGTTCGTCCCGGCGAGAATCTCCTCGCACTCGATATGGGGGAGATCGCGCAGTCTGTCTGCGAGCGAGAGTGGGTAGCCTCTGCCCGCGTTAATGCGGATCAATATCGCAGAGTGCATGTCGAAGTGACCGAGAAGTACCCATCCTGCTACCTGTTCAGCGACAAGCTTTATGGCGTTACCTCCGCCGGGGAGTTGATCCCACCGCGTCTGCAGGAAGTTGCCAACAGCATGCCGGTGATCAGAGGTGTGGAAGTGGATCGCCCCTGCTACTACAAACAGGTTGATGATGCCGGCCTGCGCTCGGCACTGGAGCTGTTGAACTACATGCGCTCGGAGTTCATGGGGCTACATCTGATGATCTCCGAGATCATCTGTCGCCCGGACGGCCTTGTGCTGGTCATGGAACCCGGCTCGATAGTCATCAATTTCGGCTGGGGACGTTACGAAACCAAGTTAACACGATTACAGGAAATATTGAATGACAACAACAACCCGGGATTGTTCGTGGACCTGCGGTTTGTTGATCTGGCAATATTGAAATCAATTGCATCTGATAGAGAGGTGAACCATGGGATCTGACAAGGTAGTCTGCGGTCTTGACATCGGTACCACCAAAATCTGTGCACTCATCTGTCGTCCCTGCCTGGATGGCGAGGATGAGATCATAGGTGTTGGTGTTGCGCCATCGGAAGGTTTGAAACGCGGTGTGGTAGTTAATCTGGAGAAGACAATCGGCTCGATCCAGCGCGCGATTCACGCGGCTGAAGAGATGGCTCAGGAGGATATTGAAGCTGTCTATGCCGGTATCGCCGGAGATCACATTCGCAGTATAAACTCGCGCGGAGTGATCGCGGTGAGTCGTTCCGATAATGAAATTTCAGAATATGATGTGGATCGCGTCATCGAGGCTGCCAAGGCGGTGGCGATTCCGGGTGATCGCGAAATCATCCACATCCTCCCGCAGGAATTTATCGTCGATGACCAGGGCGGCATCAAGGACCCTGCCGGCATGTCCGGCGTGCGGCTCGAGGCCGAAGTCCATATCGTTACCGGAGCCACTACCTCGGCGCAGAACATTTATAAATCGATCAAGCGTTCCGGCTATGAAATCCGTGACCTGGTGCTGCAGCCGCTCGCGTCCTCGATGTGCGTGCTCAATGATGATGAAAAGGAACTCGGCTCGGTGCTGATCGACCTTGGTGGTGGCACGACCGACATAGCTCTCTTCACCGATTCCTCGATCCGTCATACAGCCGTGATCGGGCTCGGGGGACGCAACATCACCAACGATCTGGCTATCGGCCTGCGCACCCCGATCGACAACGCCGAGCAGATCAAGATTGATTTCGGCGCAGCCATGACCAGCCTCGTTGATCCCGACGAGTTGATCAACATCCCCAGCGTCGGGGAACGTCCTCCGCGTGATGTCTCACTCGGCATCGTTGCGAGTATCATACAGCCGCGCGTGGAAGAGATATTCAAGATGGTCTTGATGGAACTGAAGCGCACCAACTTCTACCAGGCGGTAGCGGGCGGCATCGTTCTTACCGGTGGCGGCTCGCTGCTTCGCGGTGTGGACCTGCTGGCAGAACAGATCTTCAATATGCCGGTTCGGGTAGGCACCCCGAAGGGGCTCGGTGGTATGTCGGAGATCGTGACCAACCCGATCTATTCGACCGCAGTCGGACTGGTGCAATATGGTCTTGAGCACCCCGACAAGGGCCGCAAGCATACCGGAAAGCTGAATCGCGCGTTTAACCGCTTGGAGAAAGTATTTAACTCGCTATTTAATTTCTAACTATAAATCGACCAAGGAGAGGTGGGTTCATGAGTTTTGAATTTGCGGCTGACTTAAGCAACTACGCCAAGATTAAAGTCGTTGGCGTCGGTGGAGCCGGCGGCAACGCGATCAATCGGATGATCGAACAGGGACTCTCGGGAGTAGAGTTCGTTTCGATCAACACCGATTCGCAGGCGCTCGATTTCTCGCGATCAGAAAATCGCATTCAGATAGGCAAGGGCCTTACCCGCGGCCTCGGGGCCGGAGCAAAACCTGAGGTCGGTAAGAAAGCAATGGAAGAAGAGCTTGACGAACTCAAGGCGTTCATCGAGGGTGCAGACATGGTGTTCGTCACAGCGGGTATGGGCGGTGGCACCGGAACCGGCGCGGCTCCGGTCGTGGCGGAGGTTGCCCGTGAGATGGGAATCCTGACGGTCGCCATCGTGACCAAGCCGTTCGAGTTCGAAGGCCGCAAGCGTATGAATCGTGCGCTGGCCGGCATCGATGAACTGAAGACCCGTGTCGACACGCTCATCGTAATCCCGAACCAGCGACTGCTCTCCATCGTCGATCCCTCGACCAAGCTGACCGAGGCTTTCCTCGTAGCTGATGATGTTCTCCTGCAGGCGACGCGCGGCATCTCCGACCTGATCGCAGTCCCTGGTCTGATCAATTGCGACTTTGCCGATGTTCGTACGGTCATGATGGAGATGGGTGACGCTATGATGGGTTCCGGCGTAGCGCAGGGCGAAAACAAAGCCGCCAACGCTGCGCGTATGGCGATCAACTCGCCGCTGCTCGAGGATGTCGATATTTCCGGCGCCAAGGGTGTGCTGATGAACATCACCGGTTCACCCGACCTGACGCTGCATGAAGTCAACGAAGCGACCACGGTCATCTATGATGCTGCGGGTTCGGATGCCAACATCATCTTCGGTGCGGTAATCGATCAGAATCTTACCAACGAGATTCGCGTAACGGTGATCGCCACCGGATTCGGTGATCATCAGCGCGAACGGGAAGAGCGCGAGCAGTTCGAACGCTCATCCGAGAATGCCGATCTCTTCCAACCGGTATTTGAAAGACTGCAGCCTGCACCGCCACGCATCGCGGCGGAGGCTGAGACTGTAAAGCCGAACGACTTCGTCGCCAACGAGCAGGACGAAGATGTTGAGGAAGATCTGGAAATCCCGGCCTTCATGCGCAACCGCGCAAAGCTGGGATAGAGAATATCGCGTAGGGGCGAGTGGCACTAGTCCCGGCGAAACTATGGGTGAATACCATTCGCCCCTGCGAAGCAGAGTATTCGTTTCAAGAGTTGATATACAGGCCGACCTACCACGACCACATTGAGACGCACCTTCCGCCCTCGGCCCTCCTAAACTCCGGGGGCGTTTTCTTTTGTAGTGGCGAGTGCACATCCATATCTTGAGATCATGGCAAATCAGAAATGCGGATGGA
Organism: Candidatus Zixiibacteriota bacterium; assembly: GCA_040235515.1. Taxonomy (GTDB): domain Bacteria; phylum Zixibacteria; class MSB-5A5; order CAIYYT01; family CAIYYT01; genus JBECKX01. Next base: position 7,528 of record JBECKX010000192.1, on the reverse strand, counting down.
AGAAACCGATAGTCGCCGAAGTCCGATTCCTCCCCAACTTCATCTTTCATATCCTTGCCTGTGCACGGGTCGGATTTGAGAGCGACTATGCCAACCGCTACGCCGACTTTCTGACCAGGGATCAGTGGGCTGTTCTTGAGAAGAACCAAAAGCTCCTGATGTTTGGTGAAGGCAACAGCGGTGAGCTGGTTCAACTGGTGACATTTCTACCGATCTGGCTAGAGTTTGAATCGCGGCTCGAACTTGCGGAATACTACGACCTCCTCCACAATCCAGGTGCTGATCGCGGCTTCCAGGAATTCTTCTCGCGCTATTCGCGCTCTCTTGGAGAGCTTGCTGCAAACTGGGAATCAGTTACTGCGGCAGGTCTGCTGGGTCGAATCCCACTCTTGCCTGCCTTGCGAGAAATTGGCGATCTCTATCTGCAGGCCTACGACAAGTATGAACAGGAAGTCTGGCCGCGGGAGCGTGACTCAATTCTGGTGACGGCAAACTGGCTCAGCAGTGTACTGGCAAAGCGTGATTTCATCGCGGAGTGGGAAAAACTGCTGGGCCGGGAGTTCAAGACTGATCGCTACACGATTCTTCTTTGCAGCGCGATAGCGGGAGGTCCAAACGCCAACTCGGTAGGTTATGACATGAATATCTTCTATTCAGGATCGCCGCGCAACTGGCTGCGGCAGTTCATCTCGCATGAGGTTGGAACACATCTCCTGATTGATGCATTGCGGGAGATGGGGGAAAGTGGCGAATTCGGATGGCAGGAAGTCTATGCCGCGTATGAATCACTCGCGCGCTACTACAATACGAGGATTCTCACCGACGAGAAACTGGTATACGATTTGAAGCAATTCGATGGAGTCGCGTATGAAGAACTTTATGGCTGGCTCGAATCGCACAATCCCGGAATCGATCCAAAGCAACTGCTGCTGTTGGGTTTGAAGAAGATGCGGGCGCGGCGTGGAGTCGCTAAGAAGTAGGTCAAGCTCCCCTGGATCTTGACAGATCGGCCGGGTCTCTCGGCAAAAAAAGGGCACGCTGTGCGTGCCCAGTAGTTTGGTGCGCGGTGTACGTCCTCGTGCACCGCGATTTCGCTCTCGCGTCTAATGTACCTTCTCGACCTTGCCGGCCTTGAGGCAACGGGTGCACACCTTCAGCTTCTTGGTCTGACCATTCACCCGGGCACGGGTAGCGTGGAGATTCGGGTTGAATCTGCGCTTCGTCGTATTATGCGCGTGCGAGACGTTCTGTCCAAATTGCGGACCTTTGCCGCAGATATCGCAAACTCGAGACAATTTTTTTCCTCCGCTCAGAATAAGCCATAATATATTAGACCCGTATTATACGCCTTCCCGGGCCGAAAGCAAGAACTTCATGCAGCTAAATTTTCAGTGAGAATACGAATAATATTGACGCAAACGGGGAGTAGCCCGTATATTTTAATGCGACCGGGAGACCCAGGTATTATTAAGACCGGTTATCCCCGGCCTGGTCGGCTCACATGGCCTGAAACACTGGCCGCGAGCGAAAACCAATACCTAAGAGGACCGATTTCTCCCCATCGGAAGGCGGAGAAACGAGTTTGATCCCTAACTGGGAGAACATAGCTGGGTCACCCGGTCTATTATTTTGCCCCGGAAAGAATCTCCCACCGCAGAGCGGTGGGGCACCCAGGCCTATAAAATCAAGACAAATGTGGCTGGCAGCCGCCCTCGTCTGCCTCGCTTTCATTGCCGCACAAGATCCCCCTTGCCACAACTCGCAATTCCCCTTAATTTGGCCTCTTTGCTGGGCTACCCCGGCAGCAGCGCATAGGAGGCGTAATCGCATATGGCACCGCTTGAACCGAAAATCACACCGGAATTGGTCAAAGATCATGGCCTGACCGAAGAAGAATACCAGAAAATCCTCGAAATCCTCGGTCGGGAACCCTCGTTTACGGAACTGGGGATATTCTCGGTAATGTGGTCGGAGCATTGCTCCTATAAGAACTCGATTGCGCTGCTCAAGACCCTCCCGCGTTCCGGTCCAGCCCTGCTGGCTGAAGCTGGCGAGGAGAATGCCGGCGCGGTCGACCTTGGCGATGGCAATGCTGTCGTATTCAAAATCGAATCGCACAACCATCCCTCGGCTGTAGAACCATACCAGGGTGCTGCCACGGGGGTCGGCGGAATCCTGCGCGATATCTTCTGCATGGGAGCCCGCCCGATTGCCGCACTCAATTCGCTGCGTTTCGGTCCCTTGAGCGACCCGCGCGCCCGCTATCTTCTTGATGGCGCCATCCGCGGCATCGGTGACTACGGCAATTCATTCGGGGTGCCGACCGTGGGCGGGGAAATCTATTTCGAGGATTGCTACAGCGCCAACCCGCTGATCAACGCAATGGCAGTCGGCATCTGCAAGACCGACCGGATGGCTTCCGCAATCGCCGAGATCGAAGGCAGCCCGGTCTTTATCGTTGGCTCCTCGACCGGTCGCGACGGCATCCATGGAGCAACATTTGCCTCGGAAGAGATCTCAGAGGCTTCCGAATCGAAACGACCGTCGGTTCAAATCGGGGACCCTTTCACCGAGAAATTGCTGCTTGAGGCTACCCTTGAGATCATCAAAGAGGATCTGATCGTCGGTGTGCAGGACATGGGCGCCGCCGGTCTGACCTGTTGTTCCTCCGAAATGTCCGCCAAAGGCAAGTCGGGGATCGAAATCGATCTGGACAAAGTCCCTGTGCGTGAGGAACGTATGACCGCTTACGAAATCATGCTCTCCGAGTCGCAGGAGCGGATGCTCGTTGTCGGCAAGAAAGGCAACGAAGCCCGCATCAAGGAGATCTTCGACAAGTGGGATCTGAACTGCGTCGAAATCGGCAAGGTAACATCAGGCAACCGCATGGTCGTACGCATGGGTGGGGAAGTCAAAGCCGACATTCCGGCTGAGACATTGGTGCTTGGCGGCAGCGCTCCCGTTTACACGCGCGAGCAGAAGCGCCCGGCATACCTGGATGAGAAACATAGCTTCGATTTTTCCAGACTTCCAGAGCCAGACAACTACAGTGATGTCTTGTTGAAGTTGATGGGATCGCCGAACATAGCTTCAAAACGGTGGATTTTCGATCAATACGACTCAATGGTGCGCACCAATACCGTAATCGGTCCCGGTTCCGATGCTGCTGTCGTTCGCATACGCCACAGCCGTAAGGCACTTGCCGTCTCCACGGATTGCAACGGTCGTTATGTCTACCTCAATCCGCGCATCGGTGCGCAGATAGCGGTGGCAGAGTCGGCGCGAAATGTCGCCTGCAGCGGCGCGAAGCCAGTTGCGATCACCAACTGCCTCAATTTCGGCAATCCTTACAAACCGGAGATGTACTACCAGTTTGCGGAAGCGGTCAAGGGTATGGGAGAGGCCTGCCGCGTGTTCGAGACTCCCGTCACAGGTGGCAATGTCTCCTTCTACAATGAAGACCCGAAACGGGCGGTGTATCCGACCCCGACAATCGGGATGCTTGGCATCATCGAGGATATAGATCATATCACTCAGAGCCATTTCCAGCAGGCGGGTGACAAGATATTGCTCGCTGGGGAAACGCGGGTAGAGTTGGGCGGATCGGAGTATATCAAAGTTATGCACGGGCTGGTTGAAGGGGATGCTCCTGCAATCGATCTCGAGTTTGAGAAGAAGCTGCACCGGTTCATCCTCGCCGCAATCCAGCAAGATCTGGTTCGCTCTGCGCATGATCTCTCCGATGGCGGACTTGCGGTGGCACTTGCGGAAGCCTGCATCTTCGATCGGGAGAAGCCGCTTGGTGCAACGACCAGTCTTCCGGTTACTCTTCGTAAAGATGCCCTCTATTTTGGCGAATCGCAGTCGCGCGTCCTGCTCAGCGCTGCACCTGAGCATGAAGGCAAGCTCAAGCAGCTGGCATCCTCAATGCAGATTCCGCTCCAGGCGATAGGTGAAGTTGGTGGTCGTGAGTTGAAGGTCAATGATGACATTCATGTTGATCTCGTCTCGCTAGATGACCGCTACTTCAACTCGATCGGCCGGATCATGTCGGTTGCCGAGGAGAAGCCGGTAGGGGTGTAGATCCGCCCCAGCCCGCAAAGTTCCCCTCTCGAGAGGGGTGGCTCCCGAGCCATTCGCGGAGCGAATCACTCGGGAGACGGGGTGTGTATCAGTACTCCTGAAGTCTCGCACATAGCCAATCTCGCGTTCTCGCTCGATCGCCCTCACCCCCGGCCCCTCTCCCACGAGTGGGCGAGGGGAGACACATCTTGCACGGCGCGTGCTCGTCCGATTATCTGTTCCGTCACGTCTTGCGCCGCCTCGGCGTGTCACGTGACGGCACCCAGCAGCCCATGCGTCGGGTCACATCCCGATGTGCGCTAGCGCTCATCGGAACAAGACCCAACGCAACCACTGTACACGTGCAAACCTCCGATGGTAGCCAAACCCCTCTTGAGAGGGGTCGTCGTGATGACTATGCGTAGCAGAGTCATAACGACGGGGGTGTGTCCCGCCCATAAAAAAACGCGGCGCTTCCAGCCTCGCATCAACGAGAGGAAACGCCGCGCAGTATCTTGCTTCTGAAGATCGTGGCTGAGTTCTCTGCTCAGCTATTCACCCAGCATTTCGAAATAGTCCAGCTCGGTGCCCATCGTCATGTTGTCACCATTGCGGTGTTCGCTGATATTAAGCGCCATCAGCTTGCCATCCTTCTCGAACAGCAGCAGCAACTGGTCATCATTTCCCGGCTGCATGAAACCCTTTAACTCGGCTCCGCGCAGATCACCCTGTTTGCTGACGAATGTCTCGGTAAGTTTCATTTCAAGTCCTCCATAGACTCTTGAACGACGTAACGGTAAGTAAAAAGTCGGCGTACCTTTTGCAGGCTCGGTGAGTCGAACCCTTCGATGTCAGACGAGGATATTACACATTCACAATCTCTGAGCAAATGGAAATTTGTTAGAAGTTGGTTTTGGGCTAATTGGTCGGAGTCGGAAGAGGGGGTGTGTCTCAGGGGCAACCCAAATCTCGCGGTATGCTCAGACCTCGCTTTCACCCCACCGCCCTCACCCCCAGCCCCTCTCCCACGACTGGGAGAGGGGAGAAACAGAGTCTCGTAGGTCAAGCCCTCTTGGGGCTTGAAAGTCTCCAATACGCGCCGCGTCACGCCTCAAGAAGGCGTGACCTACCAATTCTGTCTGTTTCAATCGGGCTCAGCATGCTGAGCCCCTACGACCGCTTGACCTCTCCCGCCCATTTCCCTAAATTCCCCTTCATTGGAGGATTACACGATGCCGCAAACCGCGTTTAGAAATAGCAAAGATGCCCCCCTGCAGTGCAAAGGCTGGCAGCAAGAGGCCGCCCTGCGCATGCTCAATAATAACCTCGATCCCGCCGTTGCCGAGGATACCGATAATCTCATCATCTATGGCGGTTCCGGCAAAGCCGCCCGCAACTGGGATTGTTACCATGCGATCGTTCGCAGCTTGAAGGAACTCGAAGCTGATGAAACGCTTCTGATCCAATCAGGCAAACCGGTCGGGATTTTTCGTACGCATGAGTATTCACCGCGCGTGCTTATCGCCAATTCCAACATGGTCCCACACTGGGCTACCTGGGAGAAGTTTCGCGAATTGGAGAAGCTTGGCCTGATCATGTATGGCCAGATGACCGCTGGTTCCTGGATCTACATCGGTACCCAGGGAATCCTACAGGGTACCTATGAGACCTTCGCCGCTGCGGGCAACAAGCACTTCGGGGGCGATCTCGCTGGCAAATTCATCCTCACCGGCGGCATGGGAGGCATGGGTGGTGCCCAGCCGTTGGCCGCAACGATGAACGGGGCAGTCATCCTCTGCATCGAGGTGGATGAACACCGCATCGACCGCCGTCTCGAAACACGCTTTTGTGACAAGAAGACGCACTCACTTGAGGAAGCGCTGAAGTGGGTGGAAGAGGCAAAGTCGAAGAAACAGCCCCTCTCGATCGGATTAGTCGGCAATTGCGCCGACATCTTGCCCGATATGGTGCAACGCGGCATCATCCCCGATATGGTGACCGATCAAACCTCCGCGCATGATGAGCTGAACGGCTACGTGCCGCACGGTATTCCGTATGAGGATGCCCTCAAGCTGCGCAAATCTGACCCCGAGGACTACCGCAGGCGCTCCTTTGCCTCGATGGTAGCCCACACGCAGGCGATGATCGATATGCAGAACAAGGGTGCCGTCGTCTTCGACTACGGCAACAACCTGCGCGGGCAGGCGTTTGCCAACGGTCTCAAGGATGCGTTCGCCTTTCCGGGATTCGTCCCCGCCTACATCCGCCCGCTTTTCTGTGAAGGCAAGGGCCCGTTCCGCTGGGCGGCGCTTTCAGGTGATCCGGCTGATATTGCTGTTACCGATGAAGTGATCAAGAAGGAATTCTCTGACAACGAGCCACTTGTGCGCTGGATTAACCTGGCGGCGGAGAAGGTGGCATTTCAGGGTTTGCCTTCACGCATCTGCTGGCTTGGTTACGGCGAACGCGAGAAGTTCGGGCTGATTATCAACGACCTGGTCAAGTCGGGCAAAATCAAGGCTCCCATCGTGATTGGTCGTGATCATCTTGACTGTGGATCGGTGGCGTCCCCCAACCGCGAGACCGAGTCGATGAAGGATGGCTCCGATGTCATCGCCGACTGGCCGTTGCTCAATGCCATGCTCAATACGGCCTCGGGCGCAAGCTGGGTGAGCATTCATCACGGTGGCGGCGTGGGGATCGGCTATTCGATACATGCGGGAATGGTAGTGGTCGCCGATGGTACAGATGAAATGGCCAAGCGCCTTTCGCGTGTCCTCACCAACGACCCCGGTACGGGCGTCATGCGCCACGTCGACGCCGGCTACGATGAAGCCAAGTCATTCGCCAAGGACCATCCCGATATCAAGATCCCGATGGGGTAGGGGGGGGCGTGGGGGCGCAGCATGCTGCTTTGCGCATTAGCTACACAGTAACTAACGATCTCCTGGATCCCGGATCGAGTCAGGGATGACGCCTGACGGCGCATGGGAATGACTCGCCTTTGATACGTAGGGGCGAATGGCATTCGCCCTCATACACGAACAGGATGCCTCCGGGCGAGTGCCACTCGCCCCTACCACAGATCTTAAACCGCAGAACGGCATGACAGATATCTTCTCCCTCTCCCTTGCAAGGGAGAGGGCCGGGGTGAGGGTTGGATGAGTGATCGTGCGCCGCGATTCGCAGCCGCCAGACGAGGATGGTTGGCGGCCACAAGATTTATGCCCACCGCAAGCGGTGGGGCACCATTCATGGAGGGCTTCCCACACTAGTGTCGATCATGCCAATCTCCCCTCTCGAGAGGGGTGGATCACAAGGCCGCCATGGCGGCGTTGTGAGACGGGGTGTGTATTCCGCAGATGCAAAGCGGTGCACGAGGACGTACACCGCTCACAGAATACTGATTGGATTCAATTCACAATCCGCTCCTCGCAGATCGCCGCCCACAGAAACTACTCGCGCT
>JBECKX010000144.1:0-24906 GCA_040235515.1 Candidatus Zixiibacteriota bacterium | reverse complement strand
CCCCTAGCCTACCGGATTTCAGACGATATAATCTGATCTACGGCTGGAACGGTACAGGCAAGACAACTCTTTCAAGGCTGTTTCGCATCATCGGTCATCAATCGAAGGGGATCCATGAGAACGTCAGATATAGGTTCACTGACGATCAGAATCGTTCCTATACTGAAACTTCAGATTACAATGTACCGATCGCGGTCTTCAGCCAAGACTACATTTCGGACCGGATAGCGTTCGTCAGTGGCAGCGCAGGCACCCTCAGATTGTTTGCAGTTGATAGTGACTTTGCATTGGATCAAATCAAAAAAGACAAGATTGCCCTAAACGGTGACCCCAACAACCCTACGCACTCCGGATTAAAGAAGCTTCTCGAGGGTGAGCAAGAAAACCTTAACCAAGCTAAAGGAAGAAGAGCTGAGCGATTCACTGAGGTTGCTAAGCAAATGTGGATTGCGATCACGGGAGCTGCGCGACGGGATTACAAAAGACGAGAGGCTGAATCTGAGTTCTCTGCGGTTTCCTCGAAGGACCGACTGGACGATTCCGAGTTACAAACCCACTTGCGAACCTTGAAACAGGACGCGCTAGAAAAGGTGCGCTTGATTTCATTGCCAACTGATCAAGTAGGCGTCGAGCGGTTTCAAGAAATGCTGGATCAAGAGATAAACTCGCACGCAGAGGCTCTTCTGAAAAAGGTGGTTAGTGCGAAGCTCATAGACAGACTAACTGAGCACAAAGACATAGCGCGATGGGTTGAAGAAGGTGTGAAGCTCCATCAAACTCACTCTTCAACCAATTGTGAGTACTGTAGTCAACTGATACCACCGGAACGTGCTAGAGAGTTGCTAGCACATTTCAGTCGTGACGATCAAGAACTCAAGCTCCAGTTAAATTCTCTGATAGGGAGGATCGACGCGCTGAAACGGAGCTTCAATGCCATAGAAATCCCGGACAAGGCGGCTTTCTACAGTGATCTTCAAGCTGAGTTCTCGCAAGCCAAAGCTGAACTAACACTGGAGTTACGAGCCTTCATCTCTCGACTCAACGGCCTCCAGAAATCTCTCGAGGAAAAGAAACAAGACACTCACAATCTCATAGAGAGGACCAGCGACATCAGATTTGAGGTGTTAAGAGCGGCAGCTGAAAAGTGCAACTTAATCATCGAAAAGCACAACAACAGAACCAAAAACATTGAGAAAATCAGAAAAGTATCAGAAGAGATTGTCAAGAAACACTGGCTGAGTACAATAATCGACGATGTGGCCGCTGATGACAAAGAGATCAACGAGTTGCAAACCAAGATCAATACTTTGATTAACGGAGACCCATCGGACCCGGCCTCTCCCGGCATCGCAGCGATCGAAGAACGAATCAGACAGAACCAACTCAAAGTATCTTCCACCGCAAAGGCATGTGACAAGTTAAATGAAAGCCTCATGGCTTTCTTGGGACACGATGAGATTCGTTTCGAGGCTGACGAGGCGACCGAACAATCTGATACTGACGATTCCTCGGTTGGACTTCGAATTATGCGTCGCGGCAGCCCGGCAAGCAGCCTTAGTGAGGGGGAAAAAACTGCAATAGCATTTGTGCACTTTTGCGTCTACGTGCAGTCTCCCGAGTTTGATTTAGAAAACGGAATTGTAGTGATTGACGATCCAATCTCAAGTCTGGACAGCGACCTGCTATTTCGCACCTGCGCGTACATTCAGAGACAGTTTGGCAATGCTGCCCAACTCTTTGTCCTTACGCACAACTTCGACATGTTCAATCAGATTAAGAACTGGTTGATCGCCAAAAATAGACTGAAAAGGAAAAAGAATCACGAGCCGCCTAGCGAGTTCTTCATGATGGAAACTAGGTTTGACTGCGAAAGAAAGCGACGTGTAGCAGTACTTTCTGAGCTTGACCCTTTGCTCAAAAACTTCGAGTCGGAGTATCATTTTCTATTCAAGATGCTCTACTGTTTCGAGGCTGAGAATCCCTCCAACGGGGCGACTCAGATTGACGCCATATACAACTACCCGAACTTGGCGAGAAAGCTACTTGAGTGCTTCTTGGCCTACCGTGTTCCTATCAGCGATTCATTCCGCCAGCGTCTTCAGGTGCTTCAAAGCAAAGTTTGCACAGATATATCTGCTGAAGACATTGACCATGTCTACTCTTTCGTAAACTCGCATTCACACCTGGATACCAAGTCAGGATTGCTGCAGTTTGACACAACTCTGCCCAAGACCGGCAAGGAGTGTATCAAGATCTTACTGAAGTTGATTAAGCAAGCTGACCCGAAACACTACGAAATGCTGGAGAAGGAAGCAAGGAAGTCAAGTGTTCAACAAAGCTGAGACTGGCTGCCCAACCATCTATCGTAGCTTCTCCCCGTATCCTCAACCTCAACCACCGGATCCACGTGATTCTATTCCTCACTGGGCGTGCCCGCGACCAAGGTCACGGCCACACCGGCAATGACAACGGTACCCCAGCCCTTGGGCTGGGGCGCTTGGACTACTCGCTCAATAGATTAAGGCTCACTGGTATCGTGCCTGCCACGAGATAATGCCGGTAGCTCGACCAGGGCCAATCAGCCATTTCCTTCACTAATCCCCGCTTCACTGGATTCTCATGGCAATAGTTGATCTTCTCTATAGCGGCTTCAAGTGTCCTGCAGTTGTGATCGTAGCATCGTGGTCGCCAGATGGCGTACTTCGGTTCGCCATTATTTGTGATGTGAAGACTTGGCAGGAATGGCGAATTGAGCTTTTGAAGATTGAGAGATATCTGCCGCCCCGAGAGTGACTTCAGGATTCCAACTAAGTTCCCCAGCTTCGATCCTTCAGGCGGCAACATGACGAAATGCGCATGATTGGGCATGATGACATATCCAAAGACTTGAACGTCATAAGTTCTTCGAAGACTCGCCAACTGATGCAAGACAGCCCTCGCATTGTGAGGATCATTCAGGAGCGACAGTGAACGCCTGCAGGAAATCGTCACAAACCTGGCAGTGCCAAGATTATCATAATGTCGAAGGTTTGTCATCTCCCTTCCTTCTTCCTCCCCAGCCCAAGGGCTGGGGTACCCGTATGCCAAAGCACGCACAGCGGGCTCCTGCAACTTCCTCAAGCATTGAGTTCTTCTACCAAACCACATCAAGAATCGCATCACCCCCATTAGTAGCAGCCCGTTAGTAGGCTTATGGTCACTGAAGACTTCGAGGCTGGAGTCGAACTGCGAGCTTGCCCGCTGATGTTAACCTCTCGCGTGGTAAGTCAACCATTCTAGAAAATCGCGGATCCTCCCCTTAAGTCTCACACAGTGACTGATCAAGTAAGCTTTGAACGCGGGCACCGTCGGCTTGCGCAAGCCACTTTATAAACCAGTCGCCGGACGAACACCCTGCCGCGCCGGCGAACCAATCCGCCCGATTCGCAACACCCCCCCTAACCAGATACTAGCTTGACACAAGTGCCGCCGAATCTTAGTTTGAATCTGGAACTCAAAGTCAACAAAACTATGATCATTGCGGGCGGGCTTCGATCGTCGCTGCTTTTCGATGCCGGCTTACCCGATTAACCCCGGTCGTGCCGGCCTGCCGCAAAAATCGCCTATCGATTAACATCCAAACCCACAAACCAAGGAGAAATGTCGTGAAAGCCACGCTAACTCTGCTCTTCGTAGCTGGCCTCCTGGTGCTGCTTCCACCCCCGGAGGCATACTCGCAGGACACTGGTGTGCCAGACACCGTCTATTACGGTGACAACGGAACCGCTTACGGCCTTCCCGGTGGAACTTTCAAAATCCCATTCTACATCGCGACAGATCAACCAATCAGGGCCTTCGCAACCGGAATGGAGTACTTCGGCAACGGGGTGATGCCGATCTACGACTCCGTTTCAACGCTATTTGCAACCCCCGGCGTGCCGGAGCTCTTTACCCTCCTTCCGATTCAGGGCTTCCCCCATCTGGACGGTATCGCTCCCGACACTATCGGTTTGGTGGGGCTGACCCTTTCGCAGTTTCTCCAGCCGGGTCGCTACAAGATGGGGGATGTCTACTTCCACGGATTGATCATCGGCGACCAGGTCACCGCCGATTCCTGCGTCGCGCCCGTCAATAATCCATTCACATTAGCAGGTGAAAGTGGAAATCAGTACACGCCACAGTTCGTGGGTGGAACGCTGCAGATCGTCAACGCTCCGGCTGAGTTCTTCCTGCTCTCTCCCACGCAATACTCCGGGGATGCCGGCTATCCGCTGGGAATCATCATCGAGCTGGTATCCGGCTCAGGCGTAACAGCCGTTGTGCTCGACAGCATAGTCAACGCCGCGACCGGCGTCCACGTCGCGTCCGACTCCCTGCCCGAAGTGGCCGGCCTCAATCCCTCGCAGACAGTCTGGACCCCCAACACGATCCAGTTCGGCATCTGGTATGCCTACTTCACGATTTATGATGAATTCTCCAACCTGTTCGATGTAGCAATCAGGCTCGATATCGGACAGCTACCGGCAAACTGCGATATCGTACGGGGCGACTTCAACTGCGATGCCCTCATCTCCATCTCGGATGCGGTTGGGGTGATCAACTACCTCTTTGGAGGTGGTCCTCCGCCGGGGTGCCAGCAGTAGACCCTGCAGTCACCTAATCCCCGGCACAACCAAGACTATTCGCGCTCCTCGGATGCGACCGCTTAAAATCCGAGGGGCGCTCCCTGTCAAGGAACCAGAACCATCCTATGGTTGGTTCCCCTTCTCACTCCTGCAACTCCAGCGCGAGCCAGAACAACTCACCTCCAGCGCTCTAATATCCACGGCGGGCGAAGGTTACCGTAATCTTTGCGCTGCACCAAAAATGGAATACTTCTTCGTTTGGCGACCCGGCTAATAACCGAGCCGTTCAAAAAACATTGACACTTTTGGCATCTATATTATCTTGTATGAAATAGATTGAATGGTGCATGTAGATTTGATCTGCCTGATCTATCTCTCCCGCCTCTGCTGCCCTAACTGATCTCACGCTAACTTGTCCTGAACACAATCGACCTATTACCTTCTGACACTTTTCAAAGGTGAGTACCAGCGATGAACAAACTCCTGATCTTCGCAACAATCCTAGTCTTATCCCTGACCACGAGCCTGGTTGCTCAAGTCCCCGATGTCATAGCATATCAGGGCCGACTTACTGATGCTACTGGCATGCCAATCGCCGATGGTAGCTACCCGGTTTACTTCACGATTTATAGTTCTGAGTTCGCAGTGAATGCACTCTGGGAAGAAAGTCAGGACATCCAGACCATCGATGGTTTTTTTAAAGTCTTGCTCGGAGCTGCAAACCCTCTGGGAGACGAGATATTCAGCGGCTCAGAGCGTTATCTCGGCATCAAGATCGCGTCCGATCCCGAACTGACTCCGCGCGAGCGAATCGCGGCTACCCCCTTCGCGCTTCAAGCATTCCATGCGTACAGATCCAGTCTGGCCGACTCCGTGACCGGTCTTCCAAGCACCGTCTTCTGGGCTGAGTCGAACGGTGTCGTTTCCTCAGAGGACGGCTACAAGGTTTTCGTCGGTTCTCACTCTGGCATAACCGACCAGTTCGGTCATATCCATCCGATATTCGGAGTATACACAAGCGGGAACCAGACTCAGGGAGCCGTGCTGATAAGGCAGGATAACAACCCCGAGGTCTATATCCCGGCGTTGCACGTAGAGAATACGACGAGTACAGCCATTATCGCTCGAAGTGGTCAGGGCGACGAAATCCAGAGCGTTGTCCCGACTGCAATCACAGGAATCTGTAGTGAACAGGGTGGTTCAGCTGCTCACTTTATCAATCAGGGCAGCGGGGCTGCTGCGATAATCCAGAATCTTGGTCCTACATTCTCCGACCCGAATCCTGCCCCCGCTCTGGACGTCTACCAATCACACAATTTCTATTCTGCGCTCTTCGAGCACGGTTGCGGAATCAAAGTAGCTTCAGATTCTGTGCTTGTAGCTCGACTGGAATCTTCCGGATCAAGTTCATTCGCCGATTCGATGTTGACAGTGCGTTACAATGGTCCTATCGCCAATGTAGATCACATCGGAATTTCCTCGGAATGCAAGCCGAGAGACTATTTCGGAATTGGTGGCCAGTTCATTGGCGGTTATATCGGGGCGGAGGGAATCACGGAAGGTGAAGGGGTCGGCGCCTACAAGGGCCTGCGTGGAATCGGACGCTGTACCGATGTCAATGCGCAGGCAGTGGGCATGCAAGCGCTGGCGACCGGACCAGGTCAACTCTACGGAGTATACGCGACTGCAATTGGAGGAGCATCGAGTTACGCCGGCTATTTTGAAGGTGATGTGAGCGTCCTCGGAACGTTGTCCAAATCAGCCGGGGCATTTCGGATTGATCACCCACTTGATCCGGAGAACAAGTACCTCCAGCACAGCTTCGTAGAATCCCCGGACATGAAGAACATCTACGACGGTAATGTGGTCACTGATGACAATGGCTTTGCCACAGTTAAATTGCCTGATTGGTTTGAGGCCCTCAACAGTGATTTCCGTTACCAGCTGACTGTCATTGGAGAATTCGCTCAAGCCATCGTTACCGAAAAGATAAAGGACGGTCAATTCACGATCCAGACAGAGAAACCACATATTGAGGTATCCTGGCAGGTGACCGGCATTCGGAAAGACGCCTTTGCGAACGCGAATCGAGTAAAGGTAGAATTGGAGAAACCGCCTGCAGAACGCGGGAGATATCTCTATCCGGAACTCTTGGGATTGGACGCATCACTGAAGATTGGAATACTCTCAGATGAGGGAATGCGCCGGCAGAAGGCAGCGATAGCACCATCGGCTGGCTCTGATAACCAGACACAGAGCAAGCCTGCGACACCACACGTAAAGGTTGCAAACTAGAGAGATAGATGGGTTCAGTTCGCGATATCGTTCAGGACAAAAACGCGGTCGCCTGGTTGGTCCTGATGGGCGCGCTGGGTCTGCATCTCCTCGATGAGACACTGACCGATTTCCTGCCATTCTACAATCATGTTGTACTCACGCTGAGGGAACGCTGGGGATTCTTCCCCATGCCCACCTTTTCGTTTCCGCTCTGGCTGGGCGGATTGCTCGCGCTCATTCTCGGCGGAATCACATTTGTGGTTGTTGTCGCGCGCGGCGGGAAGTTCGCTCGTGTGGTCGTGCTCCTTGTCAGCGTTCTTATGGCTGGCAACGCTCTCAATCACATGCTCGGTTCAATCTACCTCGGACGGCTGATGCCGGGATTTTGGAGCTCTCCCCTCTTGCTGCCCGCCGCCCTCCTGGCTCTTTATCGCGCGGTTCGCGGCAACTGGGGAGGAGCGGTTGTTGCTGGAAGCCGCTAATCGCAACACCGGCGTAAAAACATTTACCCATTTTAACGATTCTTAACGAACACAATTGAAACTACTCCGGGGGTTGCTTGTAAATAGAGTAGCATTTGATGGCGAACGGCCGTGAGGGTCGTTCAAAGGCAAAACAACTGGCATGATCCGGCGTGATCATCCGAGGCTCTTCTTAAGATAAAATGCAAACACGGCTCTCTATCATAATCATCCTGACGCTGACGTCCCTGGGATCAGGCGTAGCCTTCGGACGGGCTGGCGGAACCGTTGTCATCGCCGCCACCTGCGAAGCTCCCAGTCATGGACTCAGTTTCACCCCAACCGGCGCACTGATAGATAACAAGGAAGACCGCCAGGTGCTATCGGACCGGTGGCTTGAAACCGGCGAGAATGATTTTGAGAGAGTACTAAATCATCAAACCTCACAGGGAGCGAGTCAGTCGGTTGCAATTAAGCATGGACCACCGACGAGTCTCGTTGTCGGAGAAAGCGTCGATATAGACGACCTTGCTACGCGTTTTCATCCGCTCCGCACGTCGCGAAGGTCACCTCCTTTCGCGGCCGGCAGCCTCTGGCTGCCGTAACGTGATCCTTCATTCCTTCCCCGTTATTTTCATCAGCAACCTTATTTACTGATCCTTCTCAGCAGCCCCGGTTCCCGCACCCTCCGCCCGCCCTTCGCCCCCCCTGACCCATGAGCTTACTCTGATCAAAGCTCCCGCGCGCCGCTCTGGTGTTTTTTTTAGGTTTGTGCAAGACCACTCATAGCTTATTCTCTAAACCTGGTTGCACTAGACCCGGCTATGTAGCTGCGGCAAACTAACAGGGCAGGTAGTTGATGCGTTTCGCCTGGATTCAATTCATCCGCAGGCACCTGACATGGACAATCATCTCCCTCGCGATCCTCGGAGCGGCAGGAGCAGCGATTCTCTACTGGCTCTTCGGACCACAATTCGTCGAACGCTTCTATGAAGCGAAACGCTCCATAATACTGGGTGGCTATATTGAGCCTGCTGGCCTGACACTCGCCGAGTTCAAGTCGCAGGTCGACCGCGCCTTTTTCATCTACGTCGTGCTGGCGTTGCCCCTCACCGTCATCACCTGGATCGCGATCGCCCGCGCTGCCGCCTGGCTCTTTCGTAGAATACCGACAGTCTCGATCCGCCCCAGTTTCATCTCTGAGAAGATCATTCGCTTCGACAGCTGGATCGCGCTCGGGTCGTACCTGCTCCTCACGCTGATCTATTTCGCACCGACGCTCTCGGAATTGAGTTCGCATCTGCTCGGACCGGCGGAGGACAATATGCAATCCTACTGGGGCCTCTGGTGGTTCCGCGAACAATTCGTCAACGGGGCTGCGAGCATCACCTACATCCGCCACCTCTTCTACCCCGAGGGCGCGACCTTCTATCACCATTCCTGGTCCTTCTACAACCAGTTGCTCGGGTTAGGCTTGCGGACCTTCTCGAATCAGGTGCTATCCTACAACCTGCTGATCCTGCACACCTTTCCGCTTGCAGGTCTCGGAGCATTCCACCTGGGTCGCTACATCTTCAGGAATTCATGGCTGGCATTACTGAGCGGCTTTCTCTTCGCTTTCAGTCCATGGCATCTGATCCGCGGCTTGCACCATTTCAATATCAACGCCATCATGTTCATCCCCTTCTTTGTTCTTTTCTATATCAAAGCCTGCCGTTCAGAGGGTCGGGCATCTCCCGCAATCGCAGCGCTCTTTTTCCTGCTGCTGACTCTCTGCGACTGGTTCCACATGATGTTCGCATTGATCTTCATCGGGCTCTCCTATATCTATCTCTCTCTGCGGCGCCGGCGGATTATCAACACCGACCTGATCTGGAAATCTCTGGTTGTCGTCGTTCCCACCCTCCTGGTGCTATCATTCTGGCTGGTGCCGATGTTCCAGCTTGCGGCACAACACCCCGATGTGGGAGGAACGGGACACAATACTTATGTTAGCGACCTTGCGGCGCTCGTGGTCCCGACGCAGTACCATCTCCTCGGGGATGCGTTCAAGCAGATAAACACAGCCTACACCGGCAATCTCTGGGAGGCAACCGCCTACCTCGGCTTGGCCTGTCTGTTGATATTCGTAGTCACCATGAGACGTACGATCGAATACTCTGCGAAATTCATCCTCGGAGCGCTTCCCTTCTTTGTGATGTCGTTCGGGGTGCTTGCCCACCTCGCCGGTACGATTCTGCCGATCTACCTGCCCGATGTCGTCGCTCGATTCCTCCCCTTCCTGCGCAGCATCCGCAGTCCCGGCCGCTACACTATTTACGTCACACTCTTCTGGAGCCTGCTCATTCCAATCGCTGTGGCGTACGCAATATCGGCGCTCTCGCAGCTCAAGTGGCGCAGGATCGCCGCGATCGGCCTCGGTCTCCTGATGCTGGTCGATTTCTACCCCGGCCCCATCGAAACCACGCCGGTAGTGTGCCAGCCCTGTTACGAGTTCGCGGCGAATCAAGGACAAGATTTCGCCATCCTCGAGTTACCGCTAGGCTACAAAGACACCAACCGATACATGATGAACCAGACATTCCACCGCATTCCTCTCGTAAATGGCTGGGTCTCCAGACGCTTTGGTACCGTATTGCTCGACACGCTCGATTTCACCAATCTGGAGAGACAGGAAACCCAGCTGCGCACCGCCGGCGTCAAATACATCGTGATTCACCATATCACATCGGACGAACCATTACCGTGGACGCAGCAGCTTATCGGGACCACTATGCAACCGAGAGCGAAAACTCTGACTGCCTGATCCTGCGGGTGTTCTGAACTCCTTCTCTCATAAATGCAGAGAAGCCATAAGAGCGGGCCGCTGCAAGACTGATATCAAAGCTTTCAGGGAAAAAATGGGCCCGGGCAGAATTGAACTGCCGACCTCGCGCTTATCAGGCGCGCGCTCTAACCATCTGAGCTACGGGCCCCAAGAAAGGGCAAGATAAGACCGCCATCCCGACGGATCGGGATGGACAGGAAGCAAAAAGTATAAAATGTTTGGACTAAGTCAACCTTAAAATGAGTTGGCGGATCACAACTTGATTTCGGTTCCTCTGCTCTTGCGCCAGCCGCAACCCCCGACAGATCGATCGGTCCAGCCGCACTCGTCTGTTGCATTTCAACGGCCTCGATTTCTCGCCAACAGCACCCAAAACTTGTTAATGAACTGAACATTCCGAATCGGGTGCCGTCTATTCAGATGTAAAGACTCGAATGAGTCTGCTTCTCGCTGGGCCTGGTTTGAGAAGCAGTGCCGACAACTTCGAGGCTTTACGAGGAATACCCCCCTTTGCGGGTTTGGTCATAATCCCTCCACTCACCCAACAAGCCTGTGAGATTATCTTGCAGGCTTTCTTTTTGGCAGGGACCTGTTCAATCAGCTCAGGCGCACGATCGGTAGAGGGTGACTCCGACGATTCGCCCCTGCGTCAAAAAAGAGATGGCTTAGCCTGCTAGAGCGCCTTGAGGAAATCTTCCCACTTGGTAGCCAGGAGCGTCTCCGTCGTCGAGCGGCCGACCGCACGGATGATCATGACTGCCTTCTCGATCTCTTGTGGATCATCAGATTCCACGATATCCACAACATCGTAGCTGCCCATACAACCGTAGCTCTGCACCCACCTGGCTTTCGGGCATTCCTTCTCCAGCTTTTCGCGAACGGTAGTCGCCACGCCCTTGAGTCCATCGGGAGTGTCAAAGGCATTCGGTCCCAGTTTACTCAGGATGATGTAAGTTGCCATCGTTTCATTCCTTTCCTCTCGCTCATTCGGCAATTGTATCTTATTGATCGGATTGCTTGCGCAGTTCCGCCAGCCGGCGGTAGATGAAATCAGGCGTCATACGCATAATCGCTGCGATGAACCGCCAGCGCTTCGTAATGTAAACGACTTTCCGTCGCTTCATGATGGCGCGGAAGATCTGTTTGGCGGCTTTTTCCGGCGAAGCGACCGCGATCATCTGTGGATTGCCGGCGGTCATTTCCGTCGCCACGAAACCGGGCCGCACATCGGTGACCGAGATCCCGGTACCATAAAGGTGCGCGTGGAGGCCACGCAGATAGTTCATCTCGAATGCCTTGGTGGCGTTGTACATCGGGTTGAGCTTGTTTCCCCAGAAAGCCGCCACCGAGGAAACCCCGACGATGCGTCCCTCCCCCTGCTGCTTGAAACGCCGCAGCGCCCAGTTAATCGTAGCGACAAAGCCCGCAATGTTCACCTCGATAACCTCAAACTCCTTCGCCAGCGGTAGCTCAGAGTCGCGCCGCGAAGTCCCGGCGTTCGCGACTACGATGTCAACTCCGCCCAGCCGCCTCGCCAGATCATCCAGGCCGGGTTCGATCTGGTCGCGTAGCCGCAGGTCCTGCTCCAGCACCTCAACCCGATCCGCATAAAGGCTCTTGAGTTCCTCAAGCCGTTCGCGTCTTCGACCGGTGACCCCTACGCGGAAATCGTGGTTAAGGAACTCGATCGCCAGTGCCCGACCAATTCCTGATGTCGCTCCGGTTATGATCACCCGCATAGTCGCGTTACCATTTTCTTGCTCACACCTGCGCCGATCTGTTCTCGATGCGGCGGGTGTTACCCAGGTAGATCGCAGTCAAAGCTATCAATGCCCCCACTATTTCTATCACGACCGTTGGACGATTGAAGAAGACAATATCCCAGATGAAGGAGAGCACCGGCTGCAACGCCAGGATCAACCCGATGCGGGCGGCGGATAAGCCCTTGATCCCCCGGGTAATCAACACCCAACCGAGGACCTGCCCACAGATTCCGTAGGCAATCAGCCACACCCAGCTCTGCGTGTCCGGAATCATGAAGCTCTCTCCTTCAATCAGATTCAGCAACAACAGCGCCAGCGCCGTGGTCATGGAAGCGACGGTAATCGACGCCATCGCCGATGGGTGGTCCGGCAGTTTTCGAATCTCACGCAGGGCCAGGACATAGCCGGCGTAAAACACCGCCGTGATCAAGCCGAAGAATACCCCCCATTGGTAGTCGCTTCCCAGTTCCCGCCATTTGGGACCGACCAAAAGTATCAGTCCGGCCAATGCCAGCGGAATGGCGACCACTGCCCGCCAGCCGGGGCGTTCGTTCAGCACCAGAAATCCAATGATCGCCAGGAAGACAACCTGGAAGTTCGCCAGGATCGTCGAGATGCCGGGACCTGTATAGATGATGCTCCGATGCCAGAAAGAGAGGTCACCGGTGAATGCCAACCCGGCCAGGATCGCATAAACGTGTGCCCGCTTATTCACGAACAGCTTGTCACGCCGTACCAGCGCGATGATAACCAGCACCGCGCTGCCGAAGGCCATTCGGTAGAACGCTGATGTGGTCGGGCCAACGTGGACCAGTTTCACGAAGACAGCCGAAAAACTGATCATCACTGCGCCGGCGAACAACGCGAGCATGCTATGACGGTCAGGATGTTGATCCATAGTGCTGCAATATTGGGACTAGTGATACTCCTGACAACAACACTTTGGTCTGTCCGACCCGAATCTCGGCGTAACCCAGAGGCACCCGGTCAGCTGACTCAAGTCACCGCTCAAGCTGCATCAACCGGGAGCGGTTGCGATCGGCATTTTTCTGCAACGAAATCTATCCGTGCGGCGTTGTATCATTCAGTGATCAATCCAACTGTGATTCCTAACCATCGTCAGACGAAAGCGAGGCAGCCCGCATGTCCAACGTGAACGAACTGAGAAAAGAGATTGAGGATCTTGAGCAGCGACTCCAGGAGGAAAAACAGCGCCTGGCTGCACTGAGAAAGCAAATGCCGCCTGAGGCGATCGACGACTATGAGTTCACCGCCAACGACGGCAGCAAGAAACGACTCTCCGAGATGTTCGGCGACCGCGACGAGCTGATGCTGATTCACAACATGGGTAAAGGTTGCGCCTACTGCACCCTCTGGGCGGATGGCTTCAACGGCCTGCATCAACATCTGCAGAACAGGGTGAGTTTTGTTCTCGTCTCACCGGACGATCATCAAACCCAGGTTCAGTTCGCCGCCAGCCGTGGCTGGAAATTCCCTATCTATTCCCATAAAGGGAGCACGTTTTCGAAAGACCTGGGATTCGAACAGGATGGAAAGCAGTGGCCCGGCGTCTCGACCTTTCGCAAGCTGGACGACGGCAGCATCGAGCGCGTCGCCTGGGCATACTTCGGTCCGGGGGATGATTATTGCTCGTTCTGGCACCTGCTGGAATTGCTGCCTGAGGGTGTGGCGTCGTGGCAGCCGAAGTTCAAGTACGATTGACCTGCAATCCTACTCGCAACCGGCGCAGGGTGGTGGCCCACCGCCAAAGATGAAATTAATCAGGTAGACCGCATCGCCGATACTGACCGCGCCGCTGCAATCAACATCCCCCGCCGCCAGCGGGTTCGGTGCCGGTCCGCCGCCGAAGATATAGTTGACTGCCGCGACAGCATCCCCGATTGAGATGGAGGCGCTTCGATCGAAATCGCCGCAGATGTAATAGTTCAGGGCGAACCCTGAATAGACATCGATCTTCGAAACGACTTTCGCTCCCGGGACGATGCAACTATCCGGCACGCCCACCAATGGCGGCCGCGCGATCTCGGGAAAATTCACGTCGTCAGTTTCATCCCAGATCAAGCTACCATCTGAATCATATATCTTGCGGACAATGATCAGGGAATCTCCGGCGGTATTGGATGCTGCGTTGGACCCGCACTTCTCCCAGGTAAACTCAAAATCGACTCGACCGGAATCGGCCAGCCAATTCGGCGCCACAAAGAAGTGCAGCGTTGCGATCGCGCCCTTCGGATGCAGTTCACTGGAGTCGGGGTCGCTGGCAGGCGGCGATGTCTCCGCAATCGAGAGGAAACGCACGATATCGAGTGAGTCATCGTGGAATGTCTGAAAGTATTCCCAATCGCTGAGGCCGGTGTCCTGTTCCACCGAGATAAAGCCGAGCAGGCTGTCATTGTAATGAATTGAAAAATCTACGCCGCCGAGTTGCTGGGTCGACGACATCATCACAGAGAGATCCATGATCGTGCCGGGCTGGACATTCTGCGGGTTGGAGAGCCAGACTCTTATGTTCTCTGCCGCGTGTGCCCGACCGCATACCAGTAGCGCGCAGATGCTGAAACTAATGCTGAGACTTGTTATGAAGCTTGTCACCGCGTTGAAACGAAGAGATAACATGGTTCCTCCCGCTGGCGCAGATTGCCACGGACCCGGTGCATTCCCAGGGATGCAGGCGGCTGCCGCCGGTTCGTGCCAAGCAATTCTGCTGATGATAACTTCATCGGACCAAGACCAGAACGTCTTTGCCTGATGATCGAGGTTTCTCACCTCTCTCTGTTCAGATTCTCTCCGTTAGCGGTATGAAGTAGGTCGTTCCTCTGCAGTAGTGGAAGTCATCAGTTACGCCGGTAATATACCGGAATACTCCATTCTGGCAAGCGTGATTATCCCCCGTCAAAATCTATCCCAAATAGCTGCCGCCCGATTCCGAAGCTCGGAACCGGGCGGAATAGTCGATTTATTGCCCCTGCCGTAAGGCCTTGCCTGCTCCCTACTGCAGCGGGGCGGCGCTCTGCATGACTCCCGCAGAGGCACTCAGCAGACGCTTGGCCACCGAGAGTGAACTGCCGCACTCCTCGTTGACGGTAACTTCGCCGAAGTTCTGGCCGTCGCCCTGCAATCTGATCCGGTAGCTGTTTGGTCCGATCACCGTCACGGTGATGCTCCAGGTCGCCTGGACCTTACCCTGGTTTACCGCCTGCGCGGTCAAGTCCTCGGTTACGGTCAGCACAATCATACCGGAGGTCGGACAGGTGACTTCGCCATCGAAACTCGGTTTAGGTACAACGAGATCTGTTATCTCCAGCGAGGCCGAAACCGTGCCGGAAACCGCGCCTTCATCGGTCACAATGTCGGCATCGAAATCAAAACTCTGGTTACCATTGATCACGACTGATGCGGCCTGCAATTCCGACATTGTCACATCGCTGCGCATTGAAAGATCGATGTCTCCCATTCCCTCGAGACTCGCGATCAGTGCCAACCGTGCGACTTCACGAACCAGATTCGTGTTGTCATCGGGGAATTGCTGTGGCGCGCCACCGGTGATCTCGAACCTGACCGAGTCACGCATCGTCAGCGATATTGCGGTGTCCCCTTCTATGTTGAAGGCGAAGTAGGAATCCCACCAGCCTCCACCATTGTCGTATCCAACGGTGATCGTGACATCCTCGCCGGTTTCAACAAACTCAGAGAAGTCGTAGTCACCCTCCTCAACGCCGTCAACCTTGTTAACGCCGGCGGTGGAGACCACGCTGGTCATCGGCACCAACGCCGCAGCCAGGGCCTGCATTTGCTGTGCCTGCGCCTCGGTGATCTGAGAATTGTCGTTCGAGCTCTTGTCACTGCTGGAGCAGGAGTTCAGCAAGAGCGGCAGCAGGATCAGGATAACCGCGACTGTGAACGATTTGAGGTTTTTCATGCTTTTACCTCCTGTGGCATTCTTATCTGGAATTGATTGCTCTTCCAAGCTACGAATAATCTGACGAGTTGCAATAGATGCGAAACATTCGTGGGTTAAGTAATGAATTCAATCACCGTCACAATGGGCAAATGAAGCGGTAGACCACTGATCATCCCCGTCAGTCGGAATTTTCGTGAGATGCTGAGGATTTCCTGTCGCGGCGTTGTCGCAGCAGCCCGGAAGATGAGCGTCGGAGCCGCTGCCGCAGGTGCTAGCGAGTAAGCGCCAGATCGCGCGCGATATCCTCGAGATGCTTCATATTGATCGGTTTGGGCAGATAGTAGTCGATATCATCCGCAACCACCAGCTTCTGAGTGTTGCTTGAGTTGAACGTAGACATCACCGCGACCTTGGTATCAGGCCAACGTTCCCGAATACGCTTAAGCAAGCTGACACCGTCGAGCTTTGGCATTCTCGAATCGGCGATCACCAGTCGGTACTGGTGTTTGGAGACCTTCTCGAAAGCGTCACCGGGGTTGTCAACCGATTCGGTCGGAACGCGGAGATGGTCGAACATCTCAACCAGGATTTTCCCGGTATCGCCGAAATCGTCAACAATGAGTACTTTCTTGTTGCTGCTCATAATACCTTTGTTAATGACCTATCTACACTTAAGTTATCGGTAGACTTCGCCATAACTCAATAAGAGAGTCAGATTAATTTCGTGTTAAGCAGGGTCAGTGGCGATTGGGATCAAAAAAAGTTGGCTGGAATGCGGGTGACTGAAGTCTGCGCAGGCGGTCGGAAAAGTCACGTTAGCTGACCGGCAAATCAACAGCAGCGAATTGACACGTAGATTCAACTGTGTTCCGTAACGTATTATACTTCATCGCATTAGCAACCATCGTGCTCGGCGGGCCTCTTGCCCTGCCGGCATTGAGTCAGCAGCCCGACACCCTCCATATTTCTGCTGCGGATGCGCTGGCGGGAAGCCCGCTCAGGTCGATACAGTTTTCGGGAAAATTCAGGACGAAGCGCTTCATCTTGAATCGAGAGATCGATTCGAAAGTGGGTGATTCGCTCGACCTGAAGTTGCTCGATCGCGACCGGCGCAAGCTTTTCAGCCTCGGCATCTATTCCGAAGTCGAGCCATACCTGAGCCGCCGGGGCGACTCGGTGGCGGTCGATTTCAGGATCACGGAGGTGTGGACCCTCCTCCCGCGCGTTGCAATCACTCAGACGGAGGGCAAGCTCGATTGGTCGATCGGTGCAATCGAGAAAGACTTTCTCGGCCTCTACGCCCAAACCGCGCTCTACTACCGCCGCTTCGAGGGAAAGAATTCCTTCTACGTCTCGGCTGTGTTATCTCGCCTCCTGGGGAAAGATATCAGTGTCGGTTTCAGCGCCTATGACCAGCGCGAACAGGACCCGCTCAGTTTCGATGGAGTGATCGGCAATTACGACTACCTGCACAAAGGCGTCTCCGGGTTGGTGGGCAAGCGACTGCATGAGAAAGCCTACGTCTCCCTGGTCGGTGGCTATGATCGTGAGAGTTGGACGTTGCGGGAAGACAGCGACGCGATCCCGCGCGTCAGAGTGGTCGACAATCCGCGCTATACGCTCAGCACGGCGCTCACCCTCGGGCGAGTTTACTACGACCGTTTCTTCTATGACGGCTCCGATATTACCAACAGTTTCGCCCTGATCAATGAACGGCCGGAGGGTAGATTCTCCAAGTGGCGGTATGCCGTGACCGCGCGCCACTATCGTATCTTCAGCAGGTTCAATCTGGCAGCGCGCCTTCGGCTGCAAACTTCCTCGCGCGATGAGCGGGTGCGCCCCTATTCGATTTCTGGGGATGTCAACGTGCGCGGCTACGAGGATAAGATCAGGCGTGGTGATCACCTGCTCAGTTCCAACATCGAGTTGCGAATGCGGGGGGTCGAGACAGGCTTGATCTACAGCCAGGTGTCGGCGTTTGCCGACTATGGCGTTGCCTGGGGACGCTTTACCAGCTTCTCGGATGAAATCGGTGATCCCTTCTGGTCGGTCGGCATAGGTTTGCGCGGCGCGCTGAAGCAGTACCTCGCCAACGTGGGGCGAATTGACGTTGCCCTCAATCCGCGCTCAGGCGAATTCGTGCTCTATGTCTCTTCGCACCAGTTTTTCTGACGGAAACAATGCGGGAGTTTGTCGGGTCCAATGGCTGAGGTTTTTGTTGGAATCTTACCCGGCGGACATTACCTATCAGCAGGACCGAAAGGAGGTTGTGTGGCCGGAATCTATAAGATATTGGGGATCATAGTTGCAATCGTGGGGATCCTGGCTGGATACCTTACCGCCTCCAGCATTGACGCCAGCCAGGTCGCTGGAGGAAATGATTTATTCAGCGCCATGCTGCAATCCCAGACCGTCGCAGATGCCTTGCAGCGCACCCGGATGACGGTGGGATGCTCCATCGCTGGTGTCGGCATTTGTTTCGGGGTCGTGATTTTCGGTATCGGAAGCATACTCCAACGGATGAATAGACTCGCCCCCCACCGGGGAGCGACCAAGCCGGATCAGCCGGCTTGAGACTTTGAACGAATCAATGAACGAATCAATAAGCGAATCTATGAGCGAAGCAACGAGCAAACCCGGAGTCCATCCGCTGATGGTGCGCAAAGTTTTGACGGTAGTGATGATCGTCTCCCTGCTCGGGTTGGCGGTATGGCAATACCAGATCATCACCAGGTCGGACACGAGCATCAAGCGCGGCACCGCAGTGGAGGATCTCAGCTTTGAGTTGCTCGATGGCTCGACCGTCACCATCCCGGAGAAGGATTCAAAAAAGTTCTCGGTCCTGATCTTCTGGTCCAGCCAATCGGAACGCAGCCTCGAATTGTTGAACGAGGCAGTCGAGCTTGCAGCCAAGCCAGAGGCAGACTCCGCCCTGCAGTTCTATTTCATCACACTTGAAGCTGACCGGGATCAGGTCGCCGACGCGGTCGATACTCAGCGACTCGCCCCCTACCTCGGCTTCAACCCCTCCGGCAGCTACATGGAGGACCTGGATATTCGTGTCGTCCCGTTGACCGTGGTCTATAGCACCGAGGGCGAGATGATTGACCTGATCGAGGGGTACGACAAGGGTCATCTCGAGAAACGCGCCGAAACCTGGATGCGCGCATTCGCGGCATCGGGTGGACGTGGTGGACTCAAGTTCACATTTTAGAATCGAAAGAAATCACACAGGCACTTAAGCCAGAGACTTTATAAGCAATGTCAGTAGCTGCAATCAGATTCGACAGCCTGCGCAAGGTGTATGAACGCCGCCGCTCAGCCAGAGAGGCGCTCAAGGGAATCTCATTCGAGGTACCTGCCGGGGAGATCTTCGGGTTTCTCGGACCGAATGGTGCGGGAAAGACCACCGCGATGCATATCGTGATGGATTTCATCTATTCCACCAGCGGCAGTTGCGAGATATTCGGCATCAGCTCGACCGACCCGAGCGCGCGGGCGCGCGTTGGATTTCTGCCGGAGATTTTCAGCTTCGACGGTTTCATGCGCGGTGAGCACTTCCTGCGGACTTTTGGCAAGCTGGCCTCTCGCACGAAGGAACAGATTGAAGCTGCCATACCGGAGTTGCTCGAGTTCCTCGACATGCCGGAAGCACAGCGCCAGCGAATCAAGAGCTACTCGAAGGGAATGACGCAGAAGATCGGGCTGGCGCAGGCGCTGATCGGAGATCCTGACCTGCTGATCCTCGATGAGCCCACTTCCGGAATGGACCCGATCGCCAAAGCCAAAATCAAGAATCTCCTCAAGAAGTTGCGCGGTGAGGGTAAGACAATCTTTCTTTCGACTCATATCCTGTCTGACATCGAGGATATCGCGGATCGTGTCGCAATCATCAACAAGGGTGAAGTGCTCGCAGTTGACAGCCTGGGCAAGCTGCTGCACGTCGAGCATAAGGCGTATCGAGTGCAATTCGACTCGAGCGACAACCAATTGGTGGCGGAGCTGCAGAGTGCAAGCGCATTCAAGCGGATCGCCGAGGGTAAGTACGAAATCACCTGCGACACGCGGACAGCCAAGGATCAACTCCTGGAGCGGCTGCTCAAGTCAGATGCGGATATCACACTGGTCCGCCCTGCCGGCGCCAGCCTGCAACATCGATTCCTGCAGTTGCTGCAACATGAGGAGTTGAGCGATGATTAGTGTGATAGCCAGACAGAAGTTGAGTAAGCTGCGCAATTCAAAGATGCTGCTGATCTTCCTGATCGTCGCCGCGTTCATCTCGCTCCTGGTCTTCCTGCCGATAATCATCATGGCCGGAGTGCAGGGCGCAAAGATCAGCGGGGCGGTCGCGCTTGAGACCTACTTTGGTTACATCTCCTTTATCGGGCATGTCGCGGCGCTGTTGATCGGCGCTACCTGCTGGCGACAGGATTTGCGGGATGGCACCATCCTGACCTTCGCGGCTCGGCCCCTCTCAAGATTCTCCCTCTTTTTTGGCAAGGTGATTGGCTGCGTCGCGGCGCTGGCGCTTTACTTCGTGGTAGCTCTGCTGCTGTTCGGCATCTTCGACCTGTTCATTTTCTCGTATGTGCCGCCGGCGAGCTTCCTGCTCTATGTTGTGCAGCAGTTCCTGAGCCTGATCGTGACATTCGCCATCGTGCTCTTCTTCTCGAATTTCTTCAATCCGGTGCTCGCTGTGGTGCTCTCTGTCGTGCTGTTTTTCGTCGGAGGGATCGGTGGCCTGCTCGCCCAACTCACAAGTGGTGTATGGCAGGCGATCGGAGTTGGGATCCAGGCGATCACGGTAGAACGCTCGATCTCCTACTCACCTTCGGCGATGCTGGGCGCTGACGTGGAGAGTCTGCGACCGATCTGGAACGCGATCGGATATTTCCTCGTCTGGATTATCGCCCTGGTATCCTCATCTGCGCTTCTCTTTGATCGCAGGGAACTTCTCACCAAGCGGAGCTGATCGCGTCGATGACCAAGCTGCTCCTGATAGCCGCCAGCGGAGGCGTCGGTGCGCTTGCTCGCTACGGACTGGCGGGTCTTGTGCATCGGATCATCGAAGTCAGTTATCCGCTCGGCACGTTCATCGTAAACGTCGTCGGCTGTGTATTGTTCGGACTGATCTGGACTCTGTCGGAAGACCGCTTGCTGATCAGCGGCGAATGGCGTACCGTAATCCTGGTGGGGTTCATGGGCTCATTCACTACTTTTTCGACTTTTATTTTCGAATCGAATCAACTCCTGCGTGACGCGCAGTACTTTATGATGGGACTGAACCTGGTCGGACAGGTTGTGGTTGGACTCGTAGCGCTCTATGCGGGTATCCTCCTGGCACGCTTGTTCTGATCGAGGCTTGAGGAAGCGAACGGAAGTTGAGGTTGAGGGATGAATCTACCTGAAGACGCACAACTGCTGCGGATTTTCATCGGCGAGGATGACAAGCATGATGGACGGCCGTTGTATGAAGTGATCGTTGAACTGGCGCGCAAGAATGGCCTGGCAGGCTCGACAGTGCTGCGGGGGACGCTCGGCTATGGTGCGCACAGCCGCATACATACTTCCAAAGTGTTGCGGCTCTCGCAGGACCTGCCGATCGTAATCGAGATTGTCGACGCCAAGGAGCGGGTCGATCAGTTCCTGCCGCAACTCGATGCAATCATGGACGAGGGGCTGGTTACGCTGGAAAAGATCAAGGTGCTGAAATACCGGCACCGGGAAAGCAGCGACTAGTCAACCCCCTGCCTACCTCCCTTGCATCATCCTTCCATTTCTGAGCGCCGCCTGGTCAGCTTCTGAGTCAGCTGCCGGATTGACCCCTACGAGCCGAACATCCACCCCACCGTTGCCTTGAAGTCGGGGGCATCCACCAGTCCGAGTTTCACTTCGATAAACATGAATCCGGCCCGGCTCACCAACCTGCGGGCGATTCCTCCCTGCAGGGTCAAACCGAGTTCGGTGTTGCTGCGCCCGAAATCGCTGTCATAAAAGACCGGCCCGATTCCACCCCCGAGATAGGGATTCCAGCTACCCCAGTCCTGGCGAAAGCGGTAGTCGACTTCCAGCATCGTGGTGATCACGGTGAGGTTGTCGCCCAATCCGACTTCGACATTGGGAACCATCATTAGCTGTGGCGCAAGGTCGCCCAGATCGAGTTGTCCACCAAAGTGGAACTGATCGGGGTCGATCGTGACTCCGAGTCGTGGCCCGATTCCGTGCAGGCCGAATACGCGCTGGGCCGAGAGTGAAGAAGCTGACGTGACAATCAGCAACAGGATCAGATAGATGAGCAGCTTGTTTTTCATATCGAGTCTCGCATTGATTCAAGATTATCGTTGCATTCAAAGATCATTCTCTGCCTCAAACCGGGAAAGGCTCCGGGTTTGCGACAGACTCACTACACTTACGATATTACTCTTACGATCTTCCCTGCATTTGGAACAGAAGAATCTTCATAAAGGAAGCAGCCAACAAAAAAACGCCGGGATTTTCACCCGGCGTTGTGAGCGTTCACGGCGCAGCCATAAGCGCTTATCTATCAGCTCACTACAGGAACTAATTAGAGTGTCTTATTAGCTTCGGCTTTTGAATCCTTGGCATACTTGACGCTGCAGCCGTACGGAGTCGAACTCTTGGTGGCGACTGCCTTGTTGGCCATGATGTTGTCAAGCGCCGCTGAGACAAAGTTGGTGGCTTCCTTCACATCCTCGACACGGGTGGAGGGGATGTTGTCAATCGCGCCGGCGTAGCGCAGGACACCTTCCTTATCAATCACGAACATGTGCGGTGTCGTCTTGGCGCCATACATGCGACCGACGGAGCCATCGGCATCGATCAGGTAGGCAGATCCGCTCCACTCTTCCTGCTTGATGCGCTCGGTCAGTTCCTCTCCGGTGAAGTTACCCTGCATACCGGGAGCTGAGGAGCAGATCGACAACCAGACGATATCTTCCTTGCCGCCGTACTGCTGCTGCAACTGCTGCATGTTTCCGGAGTGATAATGCTTCTTCACAAACGGGCAATCGAAATTGACCCATTCAAGCACGACGTTTTTGCCTTTGAAGTCGGCGAGGGAGTAGGTCTTGCCATCAACTCCCATCAGGCTGAAATTGGGGGCGGGTTGATCGATGGCGATCTCGGCGGTCATCTTCCCCTCCATCTTCTCCATCATCTCACCCTTCTTGGCTTCCATCTTCCCGGCTTCCATCTTTTCGCCGGCAATCACGACGGATGCCGCAACCAGTGCCGCGACGGTCAACATCGCCAGTGCAATCTTCCAAACTCTCATTTCTGTCACCTCACACGCCCACGGTGTTGAAGTATAAGGATCTGCGGTGTGGGCTTGACTGCAGAACCGGTTTATGTTGTTGGTCTTCTATTTTGCTTTCGCCTAAATCTTTTCCAACGCGTCCAGGACGATCCTGGGTGTCAGAATCTCCGGTAACACCAGCGGTTCTCTCCCGTCCTCACCGGAGTAAAGCACATAGAGCGGCACGCTGTTACGGCCGAACTCCGCCAGCGCGGCGGTTATCTCATCACTCCGGTTCGTCCAGTCTGCCTTGATAGTCGCCACGTTTTTCTCAATCAGCTTTGCTTGAACTTCATCCGCCCCGAACGCGACCCGCTCGTTGACTTTACAGCTAAGGCACCAGGCCGCTGTAAAATCGATCAACACCGGCTGTCCGCTGGAGCGCAACCCTGCGACTCGATCGCTGGAATATGGCTCCCAGGTCAGTTTGCCATCCACCAGAGCCTGATCCGCCGCTGAGTTTGAAGCGACATCTGCATTGAGTGCCGTAAAGGCCACAACCCCGATGATAAGAGCGGTCGAGACCAGCTTGGCGGTATAGCGAACCGCCGTACCGCTTGCCAGACCACCCCAGCGGCCGAGAATCCAGGCGCCGATAGCGACGATCAGCAGCGCGCCCAGCAACCACACGACCAGATCACTGCCTCCCTGGATGCCGAGCACCCACGCGAGCCAGACGACTGTAGCCATCAGGAGAAATCCCATGAACTGTTTGAGGGTTTCCATCCAGCGTCCCGGTTTCGGCAGGAAACGTACAAGCGCCGGGACGTTCGTTACAAGCACGAAGGGTGCCGCCATCCCCGCACCCAGCATGGTAAAGATGGCGAGTGAAACAAGCGGCGGCTGAGTTAGCGAAAACCCGAGGGCGCTACCCATGAATGGAGCCGTGCAGGGAGTCGCGACAACCGTGGCGGTGATGCCTGAAATGAACGAGCCAAGCATCCCTGAGCGGCGGCTCCCTCCCCCCACACCGGTCAGACTCGCGCCGACTTCAAAGACGCCGAAGAGGTTGAGCCCCATCAGGAACATCAAAGCGGCCAGTATGATCAGAAACGCCGGTGATTGGAGTTGAAATCCCCAGCCGAGATGCTCTCCGCCGGCTCGCAACAGCAGCAAAGCTCCCGCGAGCACCCAAAACGAGATCAGCACTCCGATCAGGAAGCTAAGGCTATGAAGAAACGTATCTTTGCGGTCATGGTGCGCCTGCTGGACAAACCCGAGGATTTTGATCGAGAGCACCGGCAGCACGCATGGCATCAGGTTCAGGATCAGTCCCCCGATGAACGCAAACAGCAGCGCCTCCCAGAAGCTGATTGACCCGCCGGCGGCTGCGGTAGCAACCCCGGAAGTCGGAACATTATCAAACTGAGACATGAAACGGATGGCATGAGTAGCGTGGTCAAGATTCCAGTCTCCCTCGACTACCAGCAACCCTGAGAGCGAGTCGAGCGATCCGGTGAAGAGTGAATTACGCGGAATCGCGAGGCGGAAACCATCCTCCGCCAGCGTGAGAACCTGCGGGGCGGCGTTTTCTATCAGCCCCTTCTCTTCCGGAAAGAAGAGAACCGAATCTGGGATGGTGGCGCCTGCCTTAGTTCCACCTATGATGATGAGTGAGTCTGCAGTCTTCTCTGCAAGGAAACTCCAGTTATCTTTCCAGGCGTGATTCTGCGCGGGGAGTGCATCACGGGCAGCGCTGATCAAAGCGTGATTCTCCGGGTCTATCTCGGAACGAGT
>JBECKX010000142.1:0-6287 GCA_040235515.1 Candidatus Zixiibacteriota bacterium | reverse complement strand
GGTCGAAGACTCCTTATTTGCTCGCGAGCAAGCGTGGTACTTCTGCCGCATCTGCGGTAGTTTAGATTAAGATTAGGATGGTAACGAATCGGGGGGGTACTGTCAAGAAGGATGACGACGGTGCGGTGTCGGTTTGCGCTCTGCGGCAGCCGATAGAACTGCCCGAAGTTATTGCCCGATATTACTGTCCGAGCCGATACCCCGCCCAGATTCCGGCCAGCCCACCGATACCGCTGCAGAGAACGCCCGCCAGCGAGAAATAATCTCCACCCCAGAGCGCCGGCAAGAATCCGCCGACAAGGGTTCCGACCGACATTCCGATCCAGATGAGAGTCTTGTTAGGCATATTTATCAGAATCGGAGCGGGCGGCGGAGCTCATTAGCCGGAATTGACCGGAAATTCGGGGGCTGCCCTATTTTCTCAACACACGTCGAATCATCACTACCTTTTTTCGCGACAACAACTTAACTTGGGCTGCATAGAGCTAAATTCGCGATGTTTCGTGATTGACCACTCAACCTGAATAACTGAAAATCTGATTATGGGTTTACAGATCGGCCAGAAGCTTGGGCCTTACGAAGTACTCTCCGCCGCCGGGGCAGGCGGCATGGGGGAGGTATACAAGGCAAAGGATACGCGGCTTGACCGTATCGTCGCGATCAAGATTCTTCCTGAGAGAATGAGAAACCTGCCTCAGCTCGTGGCGCGATTCGAACAGGAAGCGAGAGCGATCTCCCGCCTGAATCATCCCAACATCTGCACGCTTCACGACATCGGGCACGAAAATGGTACCCACTTCCTGGTGATGGAGTTTCTCGAAGGAGAGTCCCTCTCCGAAGGATTGAAACGTGGCGCGCTGCCGGCGATGGAGGCGCTGGATATCGCTGCGCTGATTGCTGATGCTTTGAGCAGCGCACACCGCAAGGGCCTGGTCCACCGCGACCTTAAGCCGGGCAACATCATGCTCACCAGGGAAGGGCCGAAGCTGCTTGATTTCGGACTGGCAAAACTCGAGAGAGAGGGAGGTCTGGTTGAGGGCATAAGCGGCGTTACCCATACCACCCCGCTGACAGGTCAGGGCACGATCATCGGCACAATCCAGTATATGTCGCCTGAACAGCTTGAAGGCAGGGAAGCGGATGAACGTAGCGACATATTCTCGTTCGGAGCCACCGTTTACGAGATGATCACCGGACAGAAAGCGTTTGAAGGACGGAGTCAAGCGAGTCTGATCGCAGCGATCCTGGAGAAAGAACCTGTCTCTATTACGCAGCTTAAACCGATGACACCCCCGGGGCTCGAGAGGTTGGTGCGTAAGTGCCTGGCAAAGGAACCTGACTCCCGCTGGCAATCCGCAAGCGACCTAAGCGACGAACTTCGCTGGATCTCACAGTCTGGATCACAGGCGGGACTGCCACTATCCGTCACGGTCAAGCGAAAGGTAAGACTGCGGACAGCGTGGGTTATGGCCATCGTATTCCTGCTTACAACCGCACTATTCGCAGGTCTCTGGTTAGGTCGCTCGGATGAACCACCTCAACTTACCAAGTTCACCATCGGTGAGGAGCGCTTTGTCTCTATCTGGAGCCCGGCGATTTCCCCCGACGGTCGCCACATTGCATTCCTGGCTGAGGACACGACTGGTACTCGCGGAATCTGGATTCGCACCATTGACAGGTTGGAACCGCGTTTGATAGCCGGTACGGAAGATGCACGAATGCCGATCTGGTCACCCGACAGCAAATCGATCGCCTTCGGTGTGAATTCATCGGAGTTGATGCGAGTAAATGTCGGGGGTGGACCGATTCAGTCTGTGGCCAAAGGGCAGGGTATTGCGGATGGAAGCTGGGGCTCAGGGAACATAATTCTCTTTGACGGGGTCTCAGGTGATTCGATTCGACAGGTTTCCGCAGGCGGGGGGCCTGTGACTGCAGCCACCACCATTGATCGGGAGGACGGCGAGTTTTACCATGCCTGGCCCTGGTTCCTGCCGGACGGCAAACACTTTCTCTATCTGGCAGTCAAGGATACTTCCGCTACCAACGGCAGCTACACGTTGAAGGTCACCAAGCTCGGTGAAACTACCAGTGAAGCGCTATTTGAGGTCGATTCACGGACCATCTACGCTGATCCCGGATATCTGATCTACATGAAATCCAACGTGCTCACCGCGCGCAGGTTCGATGTCTCAAGTCTGAAAGTCCTGAGTGATCCGATTCCTATCGAAGACAGCGTGATCATCGACCCGCGGATCGGACGTGCAAACTTCTCTGCGTCAGCGAACGGCCGCATCGTCTACGAAACGGGGGGCGTGTCATTGTCATCGGAGATTGTCTGGATAGATCGCAGCGGCAGAGAGCTCGACACCATAATGACCGGTGGCTACTATTTTGACGTCGATCTGTCACCTGATAACTTGAGCATGGCTGTCACTGTCAACGATGCCTCCGTGTCGGCAGGAGATATCTGGATATACGACTTCAGGCGCGATGTCGCGACCAGATTGACATTTCACCCAGAAGACGAATCATCGCCGGTATGGGATCCTGGCAATGACTACCTCTATTACGCTTTCGGTACATTCCCATCGATTTCACCAATGAAACGGCGAGTTGACGGCACAGATGAGCCGATGTCGCCAAGCTCATTCTTCGATGGCAAGAAAGGCTGGATATCTGACGTGTCAGGGGATGGCAAGTTTGCATGTGTAAATTTGATTGCTCAAACGGGCGCCGATATTTATCTGCTCAGCCTCGAAGGTGATCAGACACCCGAACTGTTCTGTGGTGGTGACTTTGACGAGTATGACGGTGTAATCTCTCCCAATGGCCGCTTTCTCGCATACTCGAGCGACGAATCAGGCTCCGAGGAAATTTATGTGAGGGAAATTGGGAGAACCAGTGGCAAGTGGCAGGTGTCACGCAGTGGAGGCTCAAGCGTGCGGTGGAGTCACGCCGGCGATGAGTTGTTCTTCATTAACCGACTGAATGAGATGTGGGTGGTGAAGGTCACCACAGAAACAAATTTCTCCGCAGGCAATCCTGTCAGACTATTCACCGCTGATTTCATCTGGAGTGGAGATCCCCGGTGCATCTTCGATGTCGATAACTCCGGCAATCGTTTTGCGTGCACTCGCAGACCGGGCAGCAAGGGGCACCAACGCCTGACCGTAGTTGACAACTGGTACTTGGCGCTTAGAGATTAGAGATAAGAGATTAGAGAGTAAAGACAATAATGAGTATGGAAAGTGGCAGTAAGTTAGGCCCTTACGAGATCATTGCACCCGTCGGGGCAGGCGGCATGGGGGAGGTCTATAAGGCGAAAGACACCCGCCTTGACCGCATAGTCGCTATCAAGATTCTTCCTGAGAGGATGCGAAATCAGCCACAACTGGTGGCGCGCTTCGAACAGGAAGCCAAGGCGATTTCTCGTCTGAATCACCCTAACATCTGCACGCTCTATGATGTCGGTCATGAGGGTGACACCTACTTTCTTGTGATGGAATTCCTTGAAGGGGAGTCTCTTTCCAACAAGCTCAACCGTGGTCCGCTAAATTCTGAGGAAGCTCTTGAGATCGCTGCGCAGATCGCCGACGCTCTCGACAGCGCGCATGGCAAGAAACTGATTCATCGCGACCTGAAACCGGCAAACGTAATCCTCACCAATGAAGGACCAAAGCTCCTCGATTTTGGCCTGGCAAAGTTTGAACGTAGTGATGATGTCGTTGAGGGTGTTAGCGGAGTTACTCGAGCTACTCCGTTGACCGGTGAAGGCACGATTATCGGCACAATCCAGTACATGTCTCCGGAGCAACTGGAAGGTAATGAAGCTGACGAACGCAGCGATATCTTTGCGTTCGGCTCAACTTTGTATGAGATGATCACCGGCGAGCGGGCATTCAGGGGTAAGAGTCAGGCGAGCTTGATTGCGGCCATCCTCGAACACCAACCGGCACCGATCTCGCAGGTCAAGCCGATGACGCCGCCCGGGTTAGATCGACTCGTAAGGAAGTGCCTGGAGAAAGACCCGGAGAAGCGCTGGCAGTCAGTTCGTGATCTTGCCGACGAACTACGCTGGATTTCGCAATCAGGGTCGCAGGCGGGCACGCCCGTTGTTGTGACCAAGAGACGCAAGACGCGGTTCCGGCTGGCCTGGTTCGTGGCGATCGCTGCCACCGCGGCAGCAGTTGTGTTCGCAGCGTTGTGGTTCGGTAGGGAGGAACCGGCTCCCAGGATTCGTAGATTAACTATCGATCTGAGCCAAAGATTCAGGTGGGCTGACAGCCCTCGGATTTCGCCGGACGGTCGCTACTTCCTTTTTAAGGGAGAAGACACGACTGGCACCGTTGGTCTGTGGCTGCGACCACTTAGCTCGCTTGATCCCACGCTGATTCCCGGAACTGCGGAAGCTGGCCGTCCTTTCTGGTCGCCCGACAGCCGCTACTTCGCATTTGCCGATGATCTGAAGCAGCTGAAGAAGGTGCCTGTGAATGGTGGACCGGCACAATTGATCGGAGAGTTTAGCACTGTAGCCGACGGAACCTGGGGCCAAAATGGGATCATTCTTGTTGACGGCGGCGCAGGTGATTCTATTCGCCAGATTCCTGCGGGTGGCGGCACTCCCACCGCTGCAACCAGGCTCGATCACTCGAACAGTGAGAACACCCACGCTTGGCCGCAGCTCCTTCCCGATGGAGAGCACTTCTTTTATCTGGCCGCGAGAGACTCCACCAACGCAGCGGCCGCTCGTTTTGTCGTCAAGCTGGGATCGCTGGGGAGTTTCGAAACGAAAAGTTTCTTCGCCGTCGATTCAAGAATCGAATACAGCTCTGCTGGATATCTCTTCTTCGTTCGCGACAAGACGCTGCTGACTCAGGCGTTTGATGACAATGCGCTTGAGTTCATCGGTGAACCTGTTCCAATCGCAACCGGACTCGATGTGACGGCAACCTTCGGTTCCGCCGGTTTCACAATCTCAGATGAGGGAACTATCCTGATCGCACGCGCGCTGCCGGTACTACCAAGTCGACTTGTCTGGGTAGACAGGCAAGGTCGGGAACTTGAACAAGAGGGCGAACTCGACAACTATGGCGATATCTCCTTATCTCCTGATGGCCGCAAGTTAGCGTATGCCGTCCTCGACCCCGACACACGAACCTACGATCTCTGGGTACGCGATCTCGAACGAAAGGTCTCCTCGCGCCTGACTTTTGGGAAATTGCACGAGTTTATGCCGGCGTGGGAACCCGACGGAGAACATCTCACATTTTCTGAGGGTGATGTCCCTAACATTCACGTCATGAGAAAAGCCGCGGATGGAAGCGGTGGAGAGGAAAGGCTTCTCGCGCATGACAATGGCATCGCTGCGATATTTGACCATTCAAGAAAAGATAGTAGCTATTGCATTGGGCGCTTTGAGCGCGGGAATGTTGATATCTTCATGAGCCACCCTGATGACAGCGAAAAGCTCACGTTGCTGGTCGGCTCGCCGGAATGGGACTTCAGTGGGACTTTCTCCCCCAACGGACAATACCTGGCTTATACGTCACGGGAGTCAGGACGAGAACAGGTCTATGTGAGGAATCTGGATGGCAGTGGTGGCCGCTGGCAGGTCTCAACGGAGTGGGCATTACTGGCCCGCTGGAGGTCGGACGGCAGAGAACTTTTCTATCTTACTGAGGATGGATCGCTAAGAGCTGTATCGGTGGATTACTCCAATGGATTGCGACTAGGTACCGCTACCACCTTGTTTAGATTTGATCGCGTCGATCGCCTCTATCTGAGCTTCATCTTCATGCCTGCAAACGATGGACAAAGCTTTCTCATCAATGGGAAAGTCAACTCTGCCCGTGAAGCCGGGTTTACCCTGATCCAGGATTGGGATAAGGAGATCGAGCAGCGCTAATCATGATCGTGCGGCTAAAACTTCGTTCCCACCAGGTAAGATGATATCCGCCAGTAACCGTGGTTACCCTCTTCATCTTTCGGGCGCACATTCTCGATGTTGAAGCTGATCCAGTGTTTGCCACGAGTGAGATGATCGGTCAAATCAAGAACCAGTGGGCTGACATTGTCTCCCGGACACCAGCCGGATCGGCTGTAGTCTGAGGACCACATACCATCCGACCAGCGGCGTGTATATGGGTTGATGGCCCGGTAGTCGCGACAATCATCGCGCCACGGCCGATAGCGGAACACCACCTGGTTGTCTACCGAAATCACGTTGTCCTTCTGCTCGAACTCATCTGCGCCACGGCCATCGGTGCAATGACCCGACACATAGTAGT
>JBECKX010000079.1:0-8399 GCA_040235515.1 Candidatus Zixiibacteriota bacterium | reverse complement strand
CCGCCAGCATCGGCGTGAACTACTTTCTCATCATCGCCGACAAGTTGATAGTGCAGCTTGCCGACGCTGATATTCTCGCAGTCAGCCTCCTTAAGTTCCTTTTCAAAATCGATGTCATCGAGCTTCTGATTCAGGATGGGAAGAAAACGCTCCAGTTCCTGAAGTGAAATCGCCGGTGAGAAAGTGATACTGGAGATATTCGAGTCGCGCAGTATCTTCCCCAGCGCCGTTTCGGCTAGTTTCTCATCAAGAGGCGCTCCATTGCCAAGCAAACGGTTTTCTGCAATCGCAAAGACTACCGGTTTGCCATCCTGGAGTAGTTCATGCATCGCTTCAAGCGCCTTCGCGGCAGCCTGCTCCGCCGCAGGGTGTCCGGGGGGATACATGCCCAGCCGTTTGGCGCCGGCCTGTATCTCCTTGAGTAGATTCCCCAATGAAGTCGGATTTTTAGCAGAAACGTGAGTCTCTTCCATATCTTATTGAATCGGCAAAATCTTACGAATCGTTTAGGCTCTGGTGCGGCTAAAAGCAGGTTAAGTCCCTTGTTTGCGGGAAGATACGGCTACGGATAAAACAAAAACTAAGGTCGAAAATGTAGGAATTGCGGTATCGGCCCGACCGGCTACTTGAGCAACACAAGCTTGAGTGCTCTCCCCCGCGACGGCTGCCGCGCAAAGTATATTCCGCTCGGCAACTCGCGGCCCGGTTTCCCCTTCCCACTCCAATAGAACCGATAGCCAGACTCTTCCGTCCTCAGGCCCGCCTGCAGTTCTGCCACCTTTCGTCCCAGGATATCAAAAATCGATACCGGCTCGCCGCTGCTGCTCTCGATCGTTGTCCCGGAATTGAATGGATTCGGGCAGGCAACCAGCCCGGGCATAGTTGCATCCTCATCCCCGGTCACCCACCCCGCCTCGCTGATGGCAGTCGTTACATCCAGCGTGATCACTTCACTCTTTGCAGAGAGGGTGTCATGCTCCCAGGCCGAAACAGTTAGATGCCGTCCTCCTGACTGAACTGCGGGGACACGGCAATGAAGTGCATTCCGAACAATGATCGAGCTAGCGGAAAATCCACTCGCATCAGGCGAATCCCAGAGATTGATCTGAAACGAATCCGGCATCTGGTCAAAATCGGGGGGAGAAACCAGCAAGTCAGAACTGGCACAATGAACCCTGATCATCAAATCTGTGTAGGAATACGGCTCCCACTGCAAAGGATCTTCGGTCACCACCGTGTACCAGACATCACCCGATGACAAACCACTGGTCACTCCCGGCTGTGGCGCCGCAGGAGTCTCCGGCATCCAGCGAAACTCGATGAAGAGCTGCTCGCTGCCGCTCAACTCCGCCGGAATCCCGCACATCACCGGGAACTCAACCCATTCGCCGGTTGCGGCTACCGACGCAGCCGAAACCCCACCGCTGAAGAACAGCGGCTCTTGCGCAGCTTGTGATGGCATCGCTTCGAAAATGGCGAACTCAAACTCCGAAGTTGGTCCCCCCTGCCATTCACTCTGCGGGTTGCTGCCCCAGATAAACCATTCCACCGATTCGATCGCGGTTATATCCGCTGCCAACCTTAACTCAGCCCCTACACGAGTATTGATCAGTTCCGGTGAGACATAGATGTACGCATCCGGCTCCGACCCCGATTCCTGCAAAGTCTGCGTGTTGACTCCCGGATAATGCCAATAGACGACGTATTCCTCACCATCAAGCTGATAGTCCACGGCATACGGAGTCTCCGCGTGAACGCCCGCGGCAAACAGCCAGAAATACATGAACGATTTAGTGAGAAACTGAGATCCCGTCACATCCCTGTCCTTTTGTTCAGACGCGGCAATATAGATTCTGCCGGCACTGGATGCAAGCGGATTACAGCGCCGTCCCCCTGTTGGCCGCGACTGATCGGAGCCGTCTCTCAACGCCTGAATTTGCGCCGACGAGTAAATCTGCGGTAGGTGTAGCTAGGCTATCTGCTTGGCGGGTGTGCGCTTACCGGTCTTGTAGTCCATCCACAGCTTACCCCACTCAGTCGAGTTGAACTTGCGGATTTTCGACTTGCCGACGGTCGGGTACCAGAGCGCGTCGTGATAGAAGTTCGAGGCGGCCGGAGCCCATACCACCAGCGGTGAATGGAGCGCTACCTTCTCGAGGAACTGCAGTGGCCCCTTGCGCAGCATCTGGTCACCCCAGATCACAAACGACTTCTTGGTGGTGAAATGGAAGTTGACGTTGCTGATATCCTCCCCGACAATCTCGATCTTTGTCGGATCGCCGTTGCCGAGCCCCATCTCGTCGCACATGCGAATATAGGGAATCGACATCGGATTGAATCCCATCATCTTGGCGGCGACCGAGTCGATCGCAACCGAGTCGGCGGAAGCCAGGATGTAGTTCTTCACCCTCGGTTCCATCGTACGCGGTCCGGCACCATCACCACAGACCGTTCCATCCATGACGGCGAATACCGAAGGGTGCAACTCCTTCTGCATCTGCATCAGATCGACCAGCACTTCATGCATGTACTTGTGGGCGTAGTGACGCACCTCTTTCAGCAACCCGCCAAAAGAATTCTTGATCGCGCCAGTGGTGGTCGAGTGACCATGCGTCTTCACCGTCGGCAGATGCAGGATCTTCCGGCCGATATACATCTTCGGAATCTCGATCCCCTCCGGAAAGATGTCATTCAGCTTCAAGAGCTTTGACTTGAACTTGTAGACCGTCCACTCCTGCTCCGGCAGTGGCTTGAAGTCGAGCTCGTAGTGGTTCAGGATCGGCATCCAGAGGTTGTTAGTCGCCCCCTTACGCGGATTCGTCACCACGGTCTTGTTCTCGACCGGTATCACCTTGTCGGCAGCAAAGCCATCCTCGATCAGCTTCGCCACCACCCCTTCAACCTGCCAAGGCTGACTGGAACAAGCGGGAAAATACTTCGTCCACGATAGATTCAGTTTAAGGATTACTTCATCTTCAGGTGTCAGGTATTTATCATACTCGGCCATATCCATGACGCGAGCGTAGTCTGCCACCACACTATTGGGGGAAGTCTTTATGACAGCGACTTTAGACTTATTCATTCTCGGTTCCTCTGGTGCTGCCCGCCGCATCGGTCGCGACCTTCGTATTGGCGGTCATGTAGACGTCGCGCACGGACCCAAGCTCAAAATCATGCAGTAATCGTCGTAGTTTATATTCAACACCGCTCAGGTTCGTATAGTGCCTGAGTCGGCTCTTAAATCCAGCTTTTGCTTCTCGAGGCTGCGCGGGGTCGATCTCCCACGGATGCAGATAGATCATCGCAGGATACCCCTTCGAATTGTACGCACAGATTGCCCGCTTTGTATACCAGTACGGAAACAACCGGAAACTACCCCCACCACACGCAGGCAAACGCTTACCGAACATCGTGTAGGTGGTCGGAGGTATCTCAAGCAACGAACCATTCGAAGTCTTCATCTCATACGGATATTGTGGAGCATCCGGCTCACCGTAGAGGTCATGTTTGATCGGGTATATACTCGAATCATATTCGAAACCAAGCTCAACCAGCGTCTCCCAGATCCACTCACGCTTGCTCTCGGCAGAGAACGTGGGTGCGCGATAACCGGTAACCTCCACACTCGCGGCGTTGCGGATCGCCTCCTGCGACCGGATGATATCCGCCCGGAAACTCTCCTTATCGAGCCGCTTCAGGGAATCATGACCGTAACCGTGCGATGCTATCTCATGCCCGCGCGACTTCATCATCGCGACCAGGTGTGGATAGCGCTCGGCGATCCAGCCGAGGATGAAGAATGTCGCCTTGACATCATACTCATCGAGCAGATCGAGAATCTTCAGCATGTTCATCATCAGTCGGCTCTGACGCACCGGCCATTCCTCGCGCGGGATCACGCCATAGAAGGCTTCTACCTGAAAATGCTCTTCGACATCAAATGTGAGGACGTTCTTCATGATCCTGAAACTCTAACGTTTCCGTGTACTGTAGCTGTATCCGTAGTACTGGTAGTTGTAGTGATATGGCAGCACGTTGCGTGCATTATTGAGCACCACGCCGCTGATCGTCGCATCCACGCTCTTCAATATTGCCACCGAGCGCTTGAGCACTTCCTTCTGCGTCTCCCCCGCCTTCACCACCAGCAGCACGCCATCGACCTCCGGCGCCAGTACCAGCGGGTCAGAAACCGGTATGATCGGTGCCGTATCCACAATGACCAGGTCAAAATAGAACTTCACCTTCTCAATCGCTTCCTTAACAGCATGGCTCTCGAAAAGTTCGGTCGGATTGTTCTTTAATGTGCCCGCTGTCAGCAGCCATAACGACGATGACGGTGTCTTCTTGAATGCGTCTTCCGCATCCACCTTGCCATCGATCAGGTCTGTCAGGCCCCCCTCGAGCGGAACATCAAATACCTTGTGCAGACTGGGCCTGCGCAGGTCGGCATCGATCAGGATGGTCTTCCGTTTCTTGTGCGATGCGGCGGTCAGCGCCAGGTAGGAGGAAACCGTCGACTTCCC
Organism: Candidatus Zixiibacteriota bacterium; assembly: GCA_040235515.1. Classification (GTDB taxonomy): domain Bacteria; phylum Zixibacteria; class MSB-5A5; order CAIYYT01; family CAIYYT01; genus JBECKX01. Next base: position 3,876 of record JBECKX010000079.1, on the reverse strand, counting down.
CTCACTCAGCATCGCCGACGTGACAAGAAATGATGAGCGACTGATTCCGTTTACGGGACGCGTGATGTTGTGCAGCAATCTCCGAAACTCTGTCCCGACCACTGACTCGGGATGGTAGTACTCGAAGATCTTCTTATGAGTCGTGCGTCCCACCGCTGTTATCCCTTCGTTATAGCTCGGAGCAGTGCGTCAAATCCCCGAAATTCATTTTCGGCGAGACGCAGACTACGCTTGGCGCTGTCGTAGTCGGGATTGATCTTGAGTGCTTCCTTGTACTCCTGTATTGCCTTGCTATGGATAAATCGTCCCATCAACGTGTACGCTACCGCCAGATCATAGTGCAGATCGGGGTAATGCGGATTCTTCGAAATCGATTCCTTCAGGCTCTTGATCCGACGAGCCAGCATCTTCTCATCAATCTTATCGGCGAACAGCAGGAACTTCAGGTAGATATTGCCGAATTCCTGGCGGCGGTCCTGCTTCTTCGCCTCCCTGGCGGCGCGCAACTTGGCGTAAGCGCCCTCCAGATCTCCATCCTTCAGCATCGCCTTGCCCTGCTCGAAATCATCATTCTGATATTCCGGGCAGATCACCAGCGCGCGTTCAAGCATCTCCGGAATCTTCTCCCCTGCCTCGGAGAACAGCTTGAAATCCTCGCGGGTGATCGAATTGAGGATATAGGTCAGCGCCTTGTTATAGTAAGCATCGCCGTAGTACACGTTCAGCGAAGTCGCCTGGCTGAACTCCAGCATCGCCCGCTTGCAGGCCCGCTCCTCAAGATAAACCTCTCCGAGCGCGTTGCGATAGTCGGCAAACTTCGGTTGCAGCTCCACGCACTTCTCGAACGCCGAAGTTGCCCCGGCGCGATCCCCCTTGAGGAAAAGCACGTGACCGAGGTTGCAGAATGCCTCGTCCTCATCCTCTTTCAAACTAACCGCGTGCTGAAACAGCGTCTCAGCCTCCGCATACATTCGCTTGTACATCAATGCCCTGCCGAGGCAGTTCACCAGCTCGTAGTCCTCCGATTGCAGGGCCTCCTCAAAACGCTTGAACAGCTGCTCGATCTCCTCACGACGTTCGTTATGCGTCGTCTTCACGAGCTCGAGCAGTTCCTCCTGCATAATGTTGGGGCCGACTTCCTCCTCGATTGACTCCAGCAACTGACCATTCGAAAAAATCGTCGATCTGATCTTGTGCTTGGACATGTCATTGACAGTCTGGATCAGATACTCCCGGTCATCCGAGGCTACTTTAGAATTAAGGCGATAACTCTCCATGCCACCTTTCCCGGTATAATCCTATTCTACCGTTACGTTTTTCACCCGACTTGCTTCCTCAATATTCGGGATGGTGCCAACGACTTCAAGGTTTAATAACTCTTCGATATCTTCAATACGCTTTACGGAATGATCAAGAACTTCGGTCAAAATTACTGCACAACCACCCAGCAACAACCCCAGGGCCAACCCCATCAGAGTGATCTTCAGGCGATTGGGTGATGACGGACTCAATGGAATCGACGCCGGCTCCAGTATGCTGTACTTCGTCTCAGCCTCCGCCTCGGTCGTCGCCTGCCTGATACGCGCCTTATCCGCCTGATCCTGCCAGGTGTTTAGCGTACGCTTCTTCTCCGTCACTTTCTCTTCGAGGCGCTTGACCATCTGCTCATAATACGGCATGCCGGAAATTATCCCCTTGATATTGGTCGTCGCCTCCGACAGGATCGCCTGTTTCTGTCGCAGGAACTCGATCTCATGCGTGCGGTAAATAAACTCCGAGACATCATCCTTCTCAGAGTCGCTCAGCCCCGGATAGTTGAGGTCAACGATACTCTCCGCCTTGCTCCGCACCGAATCCAGCGCATCTGAGATACGGACCAGCTGACCCTGGATCTTACCGTCGCGCCAGATATACTTGGTCATCAACGAGCTGATTGTGCGCGTGTACTCAATCGCCTGCTGCGTATAGATCTTTAACGACTCTGCCCGGTTCAGCACGTCGTTCGTATCGACCTTCGCCTCCAGCGTCTTCGCCGCTAGAAAATCACGACTGTCCCGAGCCTCGGTCAGTTCAAGACTGGTCGCATCGACCTCGGAACTGATTAGCTTCTGGTTGACCTCAGAGGAGATTCCCTCATCCAGGTTGTTCTGTATGTATGCCTTCTTGAAGTCTGCCAGCTCAGATTCGGCGTCCTCAAACGCGCGCTGCGCGATCGATAGCTGCTGATCGGTCAGGGAGCGGCTTTCCTGCCCCGCCACAACCTGCTCGGAGAGCTTCCGCTCTCGATAAATCTCAGCCAGTGCCGTTGCCATCTCTGCGGCGCGGCGCGGATTCTCGGAGGTGCAGTAGATAACGATCTGGTTATCCCCGATCATCGAAACCGAAATCTGATCCTTCAATTCCTCAATCTGCAGCGTGCGAGTCATCGTCTGGAGATTGTTCGCCGGAAACTCTCCCTGCATCTCCGCCGCAGCGCTGACCACGCTCGGCGACGGGGGGAGCTTCAGGCGGTTGATCATCTCATCGATATAGCCGGAGGACTGAATCTCTGAGCGGGTCGAAGCCAACCAGAGGGTGCGGTTGCCACGACGCGGCAACTCCCCCACCTCATCCGGCAAGACACGCTCCAGGTCGGGCGAGATGAACTTCAAATCGGAGATAACTATCTTGGTTGAGGACTCATAGACCGTCGGCAGCAGGTAACTACCCGCAAACGCCACCACGGTGACGATCGCGACCGGCAGTATCAGCCAGAATTTCCGACGCCAGACGATCTGCCATAAATCTTGAATTGTAACCTGTCTCTCAGCCATAGTAATCTAATCTGGACTGTCAAGCGGACTCCCACATCACGCCTGCTCAGTTGTTGTTTGAGAGCCTGTCGATCAAAAGAAACGTCGAGGTGATCGTGCCGGCCAACGCCAGGACGTCACGAATCACGCTGAATCCAACCCCCAGGACTCCCCCGCCGCGACGTGGTACTACAACCGCATTCTCCTGGCTCAGGATGTAACGCTGCGGGCTGCCCGATTCTAACTGCTTCTCAAGGTTTACTTTGTAAATGGACGAGTAGTTTCCACTCTTGTCGCGAATTGTCACTTCTTTGAGGTTGGCGTCCGGCAAACTACCACCCGCCAGTGCTATCGCCTCCAGCAGGTCCATCCCATCCTGCAACGGATATGGCCCGGGACGCGAAACCGCTCCCAGAACGTAGTAAACATTCTGCCGCGCAACACTCGACTGCGGAATCTCGGCGCTCGCTACCGCACCCACCGTGGCCGGAACCCGGATGATGTCATGCGGGTAGACCTTCGGTAGCTTGCTGAAGTCCTGGTCCGCAACCGCATCGAGAACATTCACGGTTATGACTTTGCCCGGGTTTACCGTGCCCCCACGAATCAATTGTACGCGAGACAGATCGCCGGTCGGGGACGCCCCACCCATTTCCTTGATGATTGTCCAGATGTCAGGAATGATCTCGCGAGCATAACGGCCCGGCGACATAACCTCGCCCTGAACAAACACGGTCTGAGAGCCATACTGCAGCACCGTGACCGCAGCCTGCGTGATATCGCGGTTGAAACGCGACACCTGCTCCACGATCTTACGAGAAAGCTCCGACGTGGTCAATCCGGCGGCCGTTATATCCCCGATGACCGACAAAGTAATCTTTCCATCTGACTTGACCGTCACCTGCTCGTTGAGGCCCGGGTCCTGCCAGAAACTCACCTGGATGATGTCATCGACGCCGATCTCATAGTCGGCAAACGCTGTCGCAGCCAACAAGAACAGCATCGCGCTCACCACAACGACTTGAATGCGAAAGGTAGTTCTCATGTTAGGTTTCATGGGGATCACATCCGTTCTATTTTAGAT
>JBECKX010000028.1:0-13027 GCA_040235515.1 Candidatus Zixiibacteriota bacterium | reverse complement strand
CGTCCAGGTCTCCATGAATATGGTCAACTACCTGGAAACGCCGCTCTATCGCGTTCTGGAAACGATCAAGTCTGAAGCCGCGCGCTGGGGCACGCAGGTCACTTCCACTGAAATCGTTGGATTGGTGCCGAACGACGCACTGGTCTATTCCGCTCGCTGGTACCTGATGCTCGAGGGCTTTCACAAAGAACAGGTGCTGGAAGAACGGCTGCGCAAATCGCTCGAGCAGGAGGGGGAACGCGGTGGACTCAAATCATTCGTCGATAGCGTCGCTGCATCGACACCCGCGCCGGGCGGCGGGTCAGTCTCGGCTGCCGCCGGGTCTCTGGCCGGCGCTCTCGCGGCGATGGTATGCCGCTTGACCATCGGGAAAAAGAAGTACGAAGATGTCAAAGACAAGGTCTCTGAGATTCTCAAAGAGGCTGACTCGTTGCGTGACGAACTGACCGAACTGGTCGCGAAAGATGCCGCCGCCTTCGACGATGTTATGGCTGCCATGAAGATGCCCAAAGGCGATGAAGCCCTCGACAAAGCACGTAACGAAGCGATGCAGAAAGCCACGATTAAGGCAACCGAGATACCACTCACGGTGATGAAAAAATCGCTCCGCGCTCTTGAACTCGCCATCGAGGTCGCGAAGGTTGGTAACGTCAACTCAGTGAGTGACGCTGGTGTCGGTGCCCTGATGGCGCACGCTGGGGTCCAGGGAGCCTGGTACAACGTAAAGATCAACCTGCCCGGTATAGCGGACAAATCAACTTCTGATAGAATCAAAACAGAAGCGGATGAAATCCTGAAAAAAGCGGAAGAATTGGCGAAACAGGCACGCGAGATTGTGGTTGAGAAGATAGGATGACTGACGGCTTTATTGATCTCCATTGCCATACCAATTTCTCGGATGGCCAACTATCCCCGGAAGAAACCGTGGCCCTGGCGAAGGAACGCGGATTGGTGGCATTGTCAATTACCGATCATGACGCGTTCGACGCCATCGATCCGGCACTCGCCGTGGCCGGGGATCTTGAGATCATTACCGGCATAGAACTTTCGTGCAGCTACAATGATCGCGACGTCCACATGCTCGCTTACTTGATTGACCACAAGTATCCACCGCTGGCCGAGAAAGTGGATTTCTACCAGGCCGAACGCCTCAAGCGCGGCATCGAAATAGTGCGCAAGCTCAACGAACTGGGACTTGATCTGCGCCTCGACACCGTCAGGCGAGTGGCGGGGGAGGGCGCCATCGGTCGCGTTCATGTGGCCGATGCTATGGTCAATGAGGAGTTGGTCCATACGTTCGATGAAGCTTTCAGCCGCTATCTCGGCTATCATGCCCCGGCTTACGTCCCGAAGACGTTCTTCGACCCGCAGGATGCCATCAACCTCGTGCACGACGCGGGCGGAATCGCCGTGATGGCCCACCCCGGTACCGTGCGCATGGACAACATCATTGAGGATCTAAAAGATATGGGCCTCGACGGAATTGAAGTGTATCATAGTAAACACACTTCAGGACAGGTTCGTCACTACAAACGGATCGCTGAAAAGCTCGGGTTGTTGATCTCCGGCGGTTCCGATTGGCATGGCCGCAATGATCCAAAAGCAGAATTAGGAAATCAGAGGGTACCGTATGCAGTCTTGCAAACGATGAAAGAATACATTGCGACAAGAACACCTCGTGAGAAGGAGTTACAGTGAGACTCTTATGCGTCCTGCTCTTGAATCTCTCGATCGGTTTTGTGCTGGCCCCGCAAACCTCGCTCTTTGCACAAGCGACCGAGAAACCCCACCGCTCTGAGCTAATCCGAAATCTATTTGACCAATACACGCAGCTTGCCACCAGCCTGGGGGATGATCCGTCCGAAATGAACCTCCACCGAGGCAAATGCGGTTTTCCGGCGGTGCTTCAATTGGAAGCGCTGCGCGAACGCTACGGCAAGATCGCCGGCTACGACGATATCGCCGTACGGCCATCAGACTCAGACTTCCCGGAAACCTTCGATTCACCCGGCGGTTACTTCAAGATTCATTACACCACCCGGGCAGGCGATCGCGATGCTATCGATGAAAGTTATGGCGATCACAATCTCAACGGAGTCCCCGACTACGTCGATATCACGGCGATGATCGCCGACTCTGTCTGGGAACATCACATCGATCAATTGGGGTACATCGAGCCCAGGAGCGATGAAACCCTCGGCGGCGATTCGCGCTACGACATCTATATCGATGACCTGGACCCCTCATACTACGGAATCACCTGGAACGACCCGACAACGCTGCGCTCGCAATCTTCGTGGCTGGAACTGGACAATCACTACGAAAATTACCAGGGCTACAGTGATCGACCCCTTGATGCCTTGCGCGTTACGCTGGCTCATGAATTCACACACGCGCTGCATCTGACCTATGATGCCTCTGAGTATCTCGATGGACCGGGGGACACCCAGGCTGAGGACGTCTACTGGTTCGAAATGCACGCCACCTGGATGGAAGAGGCAACCTACGACTACATCAACGACTATTACTACTATCTCCCATCCTATATGGCCTTCGTCCATAAGTCACCCCAGTTTATCGATAACTCCGGGCTGAGCATTTACGGTGCCTGTCTCTTCCCGCTGTTTCTCTCCGAGAAGTTTGGTCCCGATGTTAACAGGATCGCCTGGGAGAATTGCGCTGCTGTCCCGTATGAGAATTTCTTCATCTCCGCGATCCAGGACGCTATCACTGAAGTAAGCAATGGCACCGCTTCGTTCAAGGATGTCTGGGTCGAGTATACTCAGTGGCTCTATTTTACCGGCTCGCGGGCACGCGCAGGCTTCGGTTTTCAGGAAGCCGCCAATTACAGCGAGATTCCGCGAACGCTCGGAACGCTGCAGCGGGCCTATATCCATGAGTGGACTCAATACCCCATCACAGCTCAGCAGAGCAGGGACAACGCCTTCCCGCCATCGCAGTTGGGCGCCAACTATCACGATTTCCGCACCGCCAGCCTCGACTCCACGTTCGGTATGGCGTTTACAGGTGTGGTGAGCGCAAACCCACCGATTGACTGGCGCATCTCCGTGCTCGGTTACGATCGCTTCAATACCAATAAACCGATCTGGAACCCGGGAACGATCTATGCCAACAAAGAACCGATCAATATCACCAACCTCACCGGATTGACCGATATCCTGGTGATCCCGACAATCGCCAATCCCGAAGCGGCACGACTCGAACAAAGCAGTTTCGCCTACCAGTTCATCGTGGCCGATTCATCGATCTCCGCACTCGATGATCAAGTGCGTTATGGCCCCAGCAAGTTCAGGCTATCGGAGGCCGCCACGACTCCATTCACGGTGTTCGTGCAGGTGAGCGACCTTCAGGATGTCGAGATCGCGTTCTTCAACGTTGCAGGCGAGGCCGTATACACCCGATCGTATGAACTGAGCCCGGGGGATGGCGAACGCTCCCTGATCTGGGATGGACGCAACGACGATGGCGAGGAAGTCGCCTCCGGTATCTACATCCTGCAGGTGCGAATCGGTGACGACGTCTCTCACCATAAGATACTGGTGCTCTGATGTGTGGCGATGCTCTCCCTCGGAAGCGCTAGCCTCAATCCCGGAACTCGGATGAATCCGCGACTGATCGCAGCAGTCGGCGTACTCGCGGCCCTGACCTACATCAGTTCTTTCCTGTTGCTCGCGATCCCGAACGTCACGCTCTCGATTCTGCTCGTCTTCTATTCGGGGTTCTACCTCGGCAACCGCGGTGGAATCCTGGTTGGAGTGATCGGTTCGCTCCTGATTTCACTCCTCAATCCCTACGGCGTTGTCCAGCTCCCGATCCTGATTGCCCAGGTGTTCTCCTACGCCACGATCGGACTCGCCGGCGGCTTGCTCGCCCCGCTGCTCACTCGCAAATCTCACTTGCCCTACCTGATCTGGCTCGGACTGCTCGGTGTCGTGACCGCCATCATCTATCAACTGCCGGTCTCAATCATCGACGCCCTCATATTCCGCCCCTTCTGGGCCAGGCTCGCAGCTTCCGCAGCCTTCTCCGTCGTGACCATTGTCGGGAACCTGCTCTTCTTCGTGATCCTCTTTCCGATTCTTGCCAAACTGAAAAAAGTCAATATCATTCGAACCGAATAACCATCTGGCGCTCTCAACTGTAGGGAGTCAACCGCAATTCCGAAGCAGGCAGTTCACTCTTGAGGCCGAATTCACTCGCGATAATCATCCTCTTCTGCGCTCTCCTCACCATCGTGATGGCAGCACCGCTCTTGTCGCAGAGTGGTGACACCAAACCCGGGAGTGACTCGACCGCCGTTCAGCCCGACTCCAGCAACTTGCTTCAGACGATAGGCACAGAATCAGACTCAGACTCGCTGGCAAACAAACCGTTACAGCCAGGAACGACAAAACAACCAACACCATCTGCAGATTCCGACAGCAAGGCTACCAGCGACTCCACAACGGCGCAGGTGGTTCATCAGCGCCTCACGTCAACCACTGACTCTCTGCTGGTTCTGCTCTACGATCGCCGGCAAGCGCAAGCCTCATACCCCGATCTCGCGCAACTCACATCACGCTGGCAGTTTGATCCGCATCTCTATCGACTTTCGGTGGGAATGTGGGGAGACTTCGAGACATTCTATCCGCTGGGCCTCTCCCCCTCATATCTATCGAGGAGCGACAACCTGGTAGGGGATCACTCATTCGCCAACCCGGTGCCGATCCCCGGTTCGGAACAGTTTATCAGGTCAGACTATGCCGACAGCTACTATTTCCTTACACCCGCGCTGAGCACTGTCTATTCCCCCTTCGGCCGGGCACTCTCTGTCTATCAGCAGCGACACCTCGCCGACAGTGATACCGCTCATACCAGGGTGTTCGTGACCAGAGGTCGCGGTTCCTTTTCCAACACGACCTTCACTTTTCAGAACTACTTCGGCTCGCTCGGTAATGTCAATGCGGACGGCACCTTCCAGAAAACCAACGGACTCCTTTTCAACTCCAACAGTAAACTCGACAGGCTGCGGCTCATCGTCGAGCCGAGCGTGGGTGCAAATCTCCACCTGTCCATGCTCTATTCACTCAATCGTCTGAAAGGCAGCCGCATCTTCTTCCCCGACAACTACAACTATCACGGCTACCTCTCCGACAACTACAACATCCTCGCACTCGATGCCACTTACTATCAATCGGACGCTGCCAGCTACTCGGCGCGACTCACCTATAAGAATGATGACCAGAAGTTTGATAGCGGCACCCTGAAGACAGCTCAACGCTTCCGCGTGCTGGAGGGCAGCGCTTCCCACCAGCGTGCAGTTGGCAACCAGCTGATTACGATTGGTGGCGACCTCCGCTTCCTCCGTTTCAGCCAGCACCCCAATTCCGTTAGCACGATCTACTACAATCTCTATGGCAGCACACTCTTCAGAGCTACCGATCGAGTCCAGCTCTATGGCTACGGCGCACTCCGCGGCTCGGAGGAACTCAAGCCTGATCCCGCTCTCTCGGGGGCGTTGCGCTTCGCCCTGAGCGATAACGCCAGCTTCTCGGGGCTGGTCAGCCATAGCGCAGTGTTGCCCCAGCCGGAAATGCAGTACCTCGATCCGGTAGCTGCTTCATTTGACGGCGATACCCTGATTGACTACCGGCTCGTTGCCGACCAGGAACTGGAGATCGGAACGGTCGAAAGCATTGAGGCGATCTTCAACTGGAATTCGGAAGCTCTCAGCCTGCAGGCTCGCGGTGGTTTCGCCACCCTCGGTGATGTCGCTGCCTGGACCGCTGACTATGACTCGCTCAAGAATGGGACCTATCAGGCAACCGAACTGGACCGGGAAGTCACTTTTGCGTCGCTGCAAACCCGTATGCGCCTCTCGAGCCGCCTCCGCTTCGACGCCTCTGTTGGAGCCCGGCATGTCGAAGGGGATGATCTGGATTACACCGCCGGTCCGGCGACCACCGGGTCAATCATCGGCTGGTATCTGCTTCCGATTACTTCCGTCAAAGTTGACATCACTGCGGGGGCGGGCGGCAGATTTCGGTCAGACGCAAACGGCTACGATCCCGGTAGTGGGGAGGATGCGGTTTTTATCACCGACACCTACCTCAGTTTTGATTTGAAAAAGTTCCACTTCTTCTTTAACTTCACCAACGTATTCGATCTCAGTTACACACTCAATGGCGTGCAACAGCCCGGCCGCTCGATTTGGTGGGGCTTCAATTGGGCATTCGACAACTGATCCACGGGATGCAGGCACCAATGGATAGAGATACGGCTTTACAACTGGTCCGCGAAAAGGTACCGCAGGAGAATCTCGTCAAGCATATCATCTCTGTCGAAGCCGTGATGCGCCGCCTCGCCGAACACTTTGGTGAGGATCCGGAGCGCTGGGGTATCGTTGGCCTGCTTCATGACCTCGACTACGCCGAGACGACGGATGATCCCGACCGCCATACCCATCTGACCGCCGAATGGCTCAAAGACTACCCTGAAATCGATTCAGATATGATCCATGCCATCCATTGCCACGCTGATCACGCCGAGTGCAGCAGCAGGATGGACTGGGCATTGTATGCCACCGACCCGACTACCGGGTTGATCGCCGCCGCCGTCCTGATGCATCCCTCGAAGAAACTCTCCGAATTGCAGGTCAAGTCAGTGAAAAAGCGCTTCAAGGACAAACGCTTCGCTGCCGGCGCACGTCGTGATGCGATCGCCAAATGTTCGGAGCTGGGGCTCGAACTGGGTGATTTCCTCGACCTCGCACTGCAGGGGATGCGCCGCATCTCCGACGAACTTGGCTTCTAAAGGACTTCCTCTTGAATCAGAATCTCAAGCCGTCGACCGCTGAGCAGGGCGCCGGGGGTGGTTTGAAGGCTAAGATCGGGTGGGTGATGTATGACTTCGCCAACACGATCTTCTCCATGAACATCGTCACCTTCTTCTTTTCACCCTGGATAATCAATGACCTCGGCGTGGAGGATATCTTCTTCTCCATCGCCTACTCGGCATCGATGCTCGCTGTCGCGCTGACCCTGCCTTCCCTGGGACGACTGGCGGACAACACCGGCGGCAAACTGCGCGGCCTGAGAGTGTTCACCTTGATGTGTGTGGCCTTCACCGCACTCCTCTCCCTGGTTGCCTTCCTCGGCTTTGGACTCGTTGTGACCGTTGTGCTTGCGCTGCTCTGTTTCGCCGTTGCCAACTACTTCTATGAAGGGGGGATGCCGTTTTACAATGCACTCCTCGCCGACGTTTCCACACCAGATACCGTGGGAAAAGTATCTGGAATCGGCGTCGGGCTCGGCTATGCCGGCGCGATCCTCGGACTCCTGATGGTGCAACCCTTCACCAGGCTCGATCTCGTGCCCGGTGTCTCCGAACGGGTGTACGCCTATCTTCCCACAGCGATTCTTTTCCTGATCTTCGCACTGCCAACCTTCGCCTGGGTGAAGGAGCGTAGCCACGGCCGCTCGGAAAAAGCGATTCAGGAGAACTTCGCGGTTCGCTGGAAACAAACGCTCAAGGACCTGCGTGCATACCCCGGAGTCCTGCGCTACTTCATCGGCGACCTGTTGATCAAGGATGCCGTCAATACGGTCATAGTCTTTATGGCTGTGTATGCCGAAGCGGTTGTCGGTTTCCAGGATGCGGAAAAAGTGAAGCTGTTTCTCTTCAGCACAGGTGTCGCGGTACCGGGCTCGATCCTCTTCGGCTGGATCGTCGACCGCATCCGCGCCAAACCCGCCCTCCAGATCGCCATCCTCGGCTGGATCGGTGTACTGACGGCCGGCGTGCTCTTCACCGACAAGAACTCGTTCTACATCATCGGCGCCTGCCTCGGCGTATTCCTCGGCGCAGTCTGGACCACAACCCGCCCGCTCCTCAACACCCTCGTACCGGAAGAAAAAATGGGGCAGTTCTACGGCCTCTACGCCTTCTCCGGCAAAGCCGCCGCAGTCATCGGCCCACTGCTGTGGGGGCTCGTAGCCCTCGTCGGCAAAGCGGACTGGCCGCTCGGCCGCGCCGCCCTCGCAGTCATCGAGGCGCTGGGCGGCAACGTCACCGAAACTCTCGCCGCCACGATTCACTACCGGCTGGCGCTCGGAGCGCAGATGATTGCGCTTGTGGTTGGCTTCATTGTCTTCCTGCGTGTTCCAAATCGACGCCGCTATCAAGCCCCGGAACTAAACAAGTAAGCCGCAAAATTCGTCATTCTCAATTGGACTTGGCAAGCCGAAGTTCCGAACTATATTGGTAGTAATATTGTATCTCAACAACGACTCCCACCATCATTGGAGGATGTTCCCCCATGCGCGCAATCATGTTCGCAGCATCGCTGCTCTTGACGCTCGCCGTTCTGGCGCCACCAGCGCTGGGAGGAATACCGTGGCCGATGGTACCATTCGACAGCGCTCATGCCCTTGGCAATAGCTACGGCGAATACCAGGACTACGGTGACGCCCCATACCTCCATCCCGGAATCGATATCCTCGCACCTGCCGGGACCGCCGTCTATTCAGTCGCAGCCGGTTGGGTCAAAGCTGTCCTTACTACCGATGCGGAACTGCACTGGCGCGTCGCGATCGGTGACTCCCCGACGCCCGACAGTTGCGACGGCTGGCTCTACGCCCATCTGGTGCAGGCATCAATCGCTGTCTCCGAAGGGGAGTTTGTCGACAGCGGACAATACCTCGGAAACATCGTCGCCTGGCCGGTCGCCGGCTTTCACCACCTTCACTTCGTCAAAATCAGGGGAGCGGGGACTACCTGGACCGATGACTGGCTCTTCGTTGCCAATCCACTCGACTCGCTCGTCAACGCCGTCGATGCCAACTCACCTCGACTGCTCGATATCAGCTCCGGAACACCCTTCTGGTTCTGCCGCGACAACACCGCCAGTTACTTCGTGCCGGGTCTGCCGCTCGACGGTGATGTTGATATTATCGCTAAGTCCGATGACCTGATCGGCCATCCGACCTGGCGAGTAGCGCCATACACGATGGGCTATGAAATCTACTCAGATTCGGTATCTCTCGGTCCATATACATCATTCACTTTCACCGGTGACCTCCTCTGGACGCAGGTACATCACACCATCTTCAAAGACACCGCACCCTGCAAGTCGGTAGGGGACTACAACCAGCGCATTTTCTTTGAAATCCTCACCAACCACGATGGCGACCCGCTGATCACCCCCGCCGACGCAGCGGGACATTGGGCGACCGGTTCGGTTCCAAACGACACCTACTGGATCAAAGCCTGGTCGGCCGACAGGGTCGGAAATATCGTCTACGACAGCATGCAGGTCACGACCGCAAACTTCTTTGACATCGAGTTTCAACTCGCTTGCAGTGATGGACACCCCTTCGCCGACTATCAAATTGTGATCCCCTTCGCCGGCGCAGCCGACAGCGTCACCGCCACACCGCACAGTGTCACCGGACTCCCGGCCGGAAGATACCAGGTCATGGTCCAGCGACCCTACTACAACACCTATTCCGAAATCGTCCCGATTTTCGGCGATTCGACGCTCTCGATCGTCCTCACGCCGACTCCCTACCTGAACGGCGACGTCGACAACAGCGGTGCCATCTCGATAGGGGATGCCGTCTACCTCATAAACTACATCTTCGGCGGAGGGCCATATCCCGTCGTCTGGGCTACGGCAGTCAACATCGACAACAACCCGGCCGTCTCGATCGGGGATGCCGTATACCTGATTAACTACATCTTCGGCGGAGGTCCCGCCCCGGGCGCAAATTGATGCTTCCTACCGGATGCTTCTCCGTTAAAGATTGATTCCGGTATCGAGAGTGACTATATTCGCAGTTCCCGGTCAGGGGAAACACTGAAAGCGCACGCAACAAACTATGAGTGATAACCAGAAAGACAAGCAGCCGGGCCGACTCGAGGAGTTCCGCAGGTTTCGGGAGCGGATGAACGAGCGGATCCTGGCCCAGCAGAATCAACAGATCAACCGCTTCTTTGCGCTCGATACCCGCGCCTATGATGAAGGTGCGCTCGACTCCGGCACCAAGGAGATGCTTGGGCTGGTCGCTTCGATGGTGCTCCGCTGCGATGATTGCATCGCCTATCACGTGATCCAGTGCAAAGAACGCGGAGTCAGCCGTGAGCAATTCTTCGAAATCTTTAATGTCGCGCTCGTCGTCGGAGGCTCGATCGTCATTCCACACCTCCGCCGCGCGGTAGATTTGCTCGATGAGCTTGAACAATCTGAATCGTGAGTCGCCGAACGACGTTGAGTCGCATCTGACTCTCGTGCGCGACCGCTACCGCAGTTTCCTCAGCCGGGACTTCGATATCCTGCAAATCCTGCGCGATAGCGTGCAACTGCTCAAAGAGGGATGGCGCGATCTCGCCTTCATCTTCGTCTCCCTCCAGATACCGTTGATTATCGTCTCGTTGCTGATCCTGCCCAGGCAAACCGATGTCGTCACCGCTCCGGAAGCGGCCTCACAGTTCTTCCCCACTGCACTCTTCTTCGGATTCATCGGATTATTTATCAGCGTGAACCTGCTCACCGCATCGCGCTACGTAGTTATGGGAGCTCCCAAACCGCTCCACGAAACCTTCAAGCACTCCATCGTCAAGTTTCCGATCGCCGCCCTGGCTGTCTTCGGCATACTCGGATTGATGATGCTCGCGCTCTTCCCACCGCTGGCCGTCACCTCTATCGCCGGCACCGCCGCCGGCATTCTGATCTTCTTTATCCTGCTCATCCCCGTCATCGCCGCCGCCAACTACCTCTCACTCTTCCTGCACAGTATCACGCTGGGTGATCGAGGCGTTCTTGGCGCCCTCGTCCACAGTATCTCACTCGTGCGCGGTAACTGGTGGCGCGTCTTTATGGTTCACCTCGTCGTCGCCCTGATCTTGCTGCCCATCGCCGTCCCGCTCAAGTTTTTCACCGAGTTGTTTCAGCCCGGCATCGCCATCGAGCTTGCGGTTGACGTCTTCGTGGGAATCATCGGCTTGCTCTCGCTGCTACCGACAGTCATCCTCTATTACAACTTGCTGGGTATCCACAACGAATTGCTCATCCCGAACCGAAAACAGGAATCGCGCGACTAACGTAATGTAGCCGGCAGAAAGATGATGATCACATCCTGCAAAAAATGTGCGATTAACCCGGGCCAGAGGCTGCGCGTTCCGAGGTAAAGCGCGGCGAACATCATTCCGTACACGAATATCACGATGAACCCGCCTATCCCCTGGTACAAATGCCCGCTCGCGAATGCCAGCGTGGAGATGATCACTCCAGCCCAGAGGCGTCCACCGGCCAGTGACGAGATCCGTGTCAGCAGGTATCCGCGAAACGTCACCTCCTCCGAGACCGCCACCACCGCACACAGAAGTACCCACACCCCTTTGTCGAGCGCAGAATCAGGCAAAATCGAGGTAATATTGGCAAACGTGGTCGGATCATGCGACAGCAACAACACCTGTAGAATCCACATCACGATATTCGCCACCACAAAGAACAGCACTGCGATCGGAAAACTCCAGCGGTCGTAGTTGGCGAACCCGATCGATCGCAAACTGGCAGGCTCTGATCTCAGCGCGATCAATACTACCAGCAATACCGCCAGTTGCAGCACGATTGTCGGAAGGTAGACCTCCAGCAGCGGCGAAGTGATCTCCTCCGCCATCCGCGTCTGGTCATCAAGGAAGTAAAACGAAGCCAAAGGCCAGATAACCGCCAGTAATCCGATCAGCAGATAGCTGATCAGATTCAACTGTGACCTCGGCGGCGGTACCGTCGGGGGCGTTTCGGAAACGCTCGGTTGCGGCTCTTCCAGGTTTAGCTCTTCCATTTCTTCCAACTTACTCCAATTCAGATGCTCCCGCAAAAGATTCATCGCCCGATGACTATGCGATCCCGGCTGCGACATTCACATGATTTACCGGGCGCCACTCCGCGGACAAATTGTCCCTCGAAAGGAGTACGCCAAATCATGTCTATCGAATTTCACAATTGGATCTATCTGACCGATATCCTGCCAGCCTGGGCTCAGCATCCTTCCAGCCGGACCGAACATCAACGAGTTGAGGAGATTCAGCGCAAGGTCAGGTCTGTGCTTGCACGCCTCCCTGGGCGCGAACGGGAAACCATCCAGCTTTACTACTTCGAAGGTTTCTCAATCGAACAGATCGCTGCGAAGCTCGGCACCACCGCAACCCGGATTACTCTCCTCCTGCAACGGGCGAAGCGACGCCTCAAGCACCAACTTGCCGATTGGGTGCGCGCCGAATTCGGCGTCTTGCCACCAACTCGCTCCTGCGCAATCTGCGCTCACCCGCAGCGCGAAGCGATCGAACGCCTGATCGCCAAAAGGCTGCCCGAGGAACCATATTCCCGCTTGTTTCGGAGGATCAGGCAGCATCACCGCTTGAAACTGCTATCACCCAAAACCATCATCAGTCACATGGAGTACCACCGGACACAACCTGAAACTCGAGGAAATCATGACGAGAAGTAAACGTGAGCATGTCGTCAATCTGTACGTCAGCTATGAAATCAAGTCCGCGCTCGAAACCCTGGCGCAGCGCCGAGACCTGACCCTCTCCAGCATCATCCGACGCGTATTCAGGATTGGCATCCCGATCCTGACACGCCTCTGGGACACCGAGGATCAGTTGCTCACTGAACAAAGCGAGTTGCTCGCCGAAATCGCCAGGGTGCGCACTTCCTCTGACGGTCGAAAGGGGCCTGTCGCACACAACCTTTCAGGGCTACACGATTAGCCGCGCCGTAATCGAATCCTGTTGCCTTTTGCAGAGCAGAACCCTACCATCGAGGCGTATGATGAAACTGCGAATTCTCATCGTCGATGACGAAGCCAACCAGCGCGATATGCTCGCAGGTTTCCTGCGCAAGCACGACTTTGATGTCTCCACCGCCAGGTCAGCCGAGGAGGCATTGAAGCTCCTCGAGAGCAAGTCGTTCGAGATCGGTTGCTTCGATATGCGCATGGGGGAGTTGACCGGACTGCAACTC
>JBECKX010000076.1:0-5826 GCA_040235515.1 Candidatus Zixiibacteriota bacterium | reverse complement strand
GTTCTTGTCAATCAGCTCCCCATCAACCATTAGATTCCGTTTACACTTCACAACCGCATTAGCGTCAATCTCTATCTTGTAGGTCATAGAACTGGCATTAATCGTGACAATCGGATAGAAGTTCGCTGATTCGGTGCCTCTATCTATCGTTCCCTCGCCTGCCAATGTCGTATGACCATTTGATTTCCCACCTGACGGCTCGATCTGGCCGAACTTCCAGTCTTCCCGATCGACCTTGCAGGTACCCAACTTTACGCCCTTATCGGTTGGCGGCATCCACATCTGAATGCTTGGTCCGAAGTTGGCCATCGCCATGATCTTCATTGGATCAGGCGCGGACTCCTGCATATGCTCCATCATTTTTTGATAGGCCGGGTCGGTCATCATCGCGGCCATCACAGCATCTTCACAGTCGGAGTCGCCGTTGCAATCGTCATACTTCTTGTCCCGCACCGCCCAGATCCTCCGCCATTCCCTCGGCTTCAGCCTGCACCGGGTTTTGCGCGGTCATCGTGGCATTCAAATCCAGCACATGCGACACGCGCCAATTGGTAGAATCAAAATCCACCTTTCCAGACTCAAGATTCCAGAGCCTTTGACCGTAATGCCGATTTTCAGATTGGCTCTCGCCCCCTGCAGTGCAAGTTCCTGCGAATTAACTCCGGAGCATAAAAACAAGATACCGAGCACGCTGCACACTGCAGCATACACTTCGACATGGAATGACTTCCTCACACTTCGACCTCCTACCAAATGGCATATTTGTTCGAAGCGGAAAACCGCTTCAATTGTGGATGGCTACTTGGGGTGTTTTCCGTCGATTCAACGCGCCACTGTCGGTTGTTGGCGCGTGGCTTTCTTCATTACCGACAAGGAAAATCAGGTCCCCCTTGAATGTGACGCAAGCGAAATCAAGAGGGATCATTGCAGCCGGCGGTACAACCATGCATTGGCCGAATGGCATCCGCCCTTGATCCCCCTCCCCCTCTCGCTTGCATTATCCGCTGCATACCAGCAGCAACTCATCTACTCCGCCAGGATAACCACCCGGCGATCGACCAACACCAACGGCGATTCGCAGTCCTCGCCCCAGATCTCCGCGATGTATCTCCCCGGCTCGATGCCGGCAACCGATGCAGTGAGATGGAAATAACACATGCAGAAGGCGCAGTTCGTGTTGACCGTCAACTCCAGAAACCGCAGTGTGTCTCCCTCTGCTGCGAAATCCACCATGAACTCAGAACCGCAGTTGTAGAATCCGTCGTAATGCTGCATGGTCACGGTCTTGTTGGAGTACAGATACTCAACTTCAGGCGCCCCGGTGCTTGACTCGCGCTCGAGACAGCCATCCACACTATACCCGATCAGACCAGACTCTGAGTCTACAACCACAGTTTCCGTGCCAACGATCTCACCCTCAATGCCGATCAACGTGACCTGGTACTCACCAGCCTCAAGGTCATACAGCACCGATTCCAGGTTGAAGTAGCAGTAACAGTCGCACAACGCACCGGTGTCGGATTCGACAGCCGTGATGTTATACCCCCCCAGTTGATACTCCACATGGTAGCCCAGACAACATTGATAATAGGCATCTATGTGGTGCAGATGCAGATCGTTCCCCAGCACCTCAGCGTAAAACTCGCCGGAGGGGGGAGCGGTTGTTTCTGTTTCGGAACGGTAGCTGGAGCAGCCCGGATTGATGTCGCGCTGTGGGCATCCGATCGTCAGTTCAACCGGGTTGCCACCGAAGATGTAGTTGATGATCGTGACTGCATCACCGATGCTGATGAGACAGTCATCGTTGACGTCGGCGCAAGTCTGGTAGAGTGGTGGCGGACCGCCCCCGAAGATATAGTTGATGATATAGACAGCGTCACCGATGCTGAGTGCGCCGCTGTTATCGGCATCCCCCGGAACTCGTTCGGCTGTTGCGACAGTGGTAAGAGTGAAAGCCAGAAGCAGTACTAAGCAAGCGAAGGTGCGAGAGCGTGTCTGTGACATCCCAGACCTCCTTGTTATGTATGCTCACTTTGAACTTACCTAACGTAGCATCTTTTGTCAGCAACTTTACGCACAATTCGCCAGCAATACCGCATCAATCAAGATTAAAACGGCCACCTGACCCACCTTTCAAGCGTCTCCTCCCGCCGCATTTTCACTCGCTTCCCAGGCTCGGCTCACGACAAATACTACTCCCTCATCTACCCGGTGACACAGCCCGGCAGAGTAATCAGGCTCTACCCACGAGTCATCGCGAGTCTGCGTCAGGTGCCATCGGCGCCTTGAGCAGCCGACTTGGCGATCTCAGTGTAAGACCGTATCACCGCAGCCCGGAATCCATCATCAGGACGTCAGGCATTCCTGCCTGACACTCCGTAGGGGCGAATGGCATTCGCCCTCGTCTACACCAGCCATCCAAACCTGGGCGAGTGCCTCTCGCCCCTACAACCGCAGCGCTGGTACCCCACCTAACAGGTGAGTTCCAATGGTCGACAGATGATAAGCCGAGCATTGTGCGCCGAGTACGTCCTCGTGCTCGGCGTTGCCACTTCGGCCACCCCAACCCCTGGGTTGGGGGCAAAGATGCAGCCGAAGCCCAGCATCCAGAGTGCATCCTCCCCTTCGCATCGAGCAAGCCGCCCCTCGCATGTCATTCCGGGCTTAACCCGGAATCCAGTCTCTCGACCTTAAGGTTGTGTCAGTTCTTCCGCGCCGAGGCCAAAGGCCGAGCAAAGGGCGAACTGACACGATAACCGTGCGTCCTGTAGAATGATATAGCTTGCATTTGGAGAACGTGGAAGGTAGTATTGACTCTTGGGTGCGCGTTAGCGAGCGAAAGGTGGATAGGAAATCACACGAAGATGAGAATGAGCAAGTTACAGATACGGATGCTTTACGTGGCCTTGTTCTGCATTCTTGCGACGGCTGCTTTCATCTCTCTTCAGTTTCTTCTCTCTGAAAGGGATACAATGGATAACGAACAATGTGTCATCGTCAATTTCAAGGATTTCAAGCAGAACACCGATGAAGTCTTTGATTTACAGGATAGACTGACGGAGGCGGTGGAATCTGCAGGAATCGGTGAGTGTGACGGCAATGAGCTTGCCGTTGATGGTTCGGATGGCTCCTATTTTTTCTATGGTCCTGATGCGGATCGGATTGCGTGGGCGATACTACCATTGCTGAAGGAATCAGCTGCTTGTAGAGATGCGGTAATCTACCTTCGCTACGGTCCACCGGAGGATGGCGTTCCGGAGAAGGTGGTCAAGATCAGCGATTTGAAGTGATGGGAACTCGCTCCTGCGGTTGTGTCAGTTCTTCTGAAGCGAAGCCACCGGCTGAGCAAAGGGCGAACTGACACGCTAGCCTATCGCCATATCCTTTGCGGCAATCGATGATGGGTGTTAACATGGATATAGCAAAACGGGAATGAAGCGTGAAAGGCGTAACACTTCAATTATAGAAATCTGGGCTGAACGAGATATGATATTTGATGGAGAACCCAAATACGTTCGGATGTTTGCTGCTTCTGCTATCAGCATCGTAGCTTGTGGTTTCTTTGTATACCAACTCACCTCGAATCATGGCGGCAGCGACGAATTTCTTCGGTTCGCGGTACTACTCTTTGCAGCCTTAGGTGTGGGTTCATTTCTGATTGGTATGATACTGCTAATCTTCGGTCGAGAAAGACGGGGTAGAACCGTAGATGTTACACAACCAAATGGCGGCTTTTGGAAATTTCTAGCGCTGATTAGCGGTCTATCGGGATTGATCTACCTGATTAGCTTGCTCGCATCAAAGTAGAACAGTTGCCTCCTTCAACGTGGGAGTATGCGTGACGTCCCTATTGCCAGAGGAAACAAAATGAAGAAAATTCAAAGCAGACCTGGGTTAAACAATTTTTATAACGGATTACAGCCTGAAGTGAAAGCCTTCTTCGGCGAGATTCCAAACTTGGTATTCACGCACTCCTTTGATATTATTCTGGCCTACGTTTTCTTCCGACTCGAACAAGGTCAGCGCCAAACGCTGTATTGCGGAGCACGAAAGCTACATAAGACCGACAGCGATCTAACGAAAACAGCCATAGATGGATTCGATATGACCAGGGCCGGATTCAAGAAGATGTACGAGAACATTTTCGGCTTTTCGGTCAACAAGAAGGCACAGGTACATATTCTTCGGGCGGAGGAAGTCCGTGACAAGTTGCTCCATGGAAAAGCCGTTCATGATAGAGACAAGCGAGATGCCATCGCGATCGTTCTGCAGTACGCTGAGTTGATCAACTCAGATATTTCAGGCAAACACAGACTAGGGTTCAAGCCATTTGCATCAGATCTGCGAGGATTCACAGGACGACTCGGTGTTCAAGACAAGTCAACTTCCAGGTGGATCCTCAGGGGAATGGGGTTTAACCACATATAGTCAAGGCGCCGCTGCGCTTGCTGTGAAGTCTGAAAAGCGTTCTTCTGCTAGCTATACTCGATAGTTGAGGAGCCCAATTACGACCCGTAGTTAGGACACGTTACTTGCTCAGTGCACAAGAGATCGGGATTCATTGACTTTCTCTTGTTGTGTCAGTTCTTCCGCAGCGAAGCCACCGGCTGAGCAAAGGGCGAACTGACACTCTTATCCCTGCGCGAATTCGCTTGCATCAAACAATCATGGATGTTAATATGGATGTAACAAAACGGGACGAAGGATGCAAGCTGGCGAGCGTGCTAAGTACCCGCATAGAGTAACTACTCTCACATTCGCTTGACCCCAGCACTGTTTGCGCAAGACATCACCTGAGTTAAAAAGGAGCCATTCGATATGAATACAATCGCGATTGTCGAATCTCTGGCAAGGGACTTTAAGGGAGTTCTCGATTGGAAGGATGGCCATGATAAGGCGTTTTTCGAAGTTAGAGGTTCCATCCCTGTCGTGATTAAGATAGGACACCTTGTGGATGGTGTTCAGTGGTTTCACATGGATGTTTTTATCGGCGAAGTCGTAGATCAGAAGAGCGTCCCCCTACACAGATTACTTTATGCGAACGCCGGCCGTGAGTCTATGTTTGCCATCAGGGACATTCAGGAAACTCCTTGGATAGTTGTACGGGATAGATATGCACTACGAGACGATATGCCGGCTGAGGAGGCGACTCGCACCCTGGCTGTAAGATTGACAGGAGCGATTGGAATGTTCTCCTGGGATATTCCCGGCGTCAAGTTTTGTGAGGGTTTATCTTGAAAAAGCGAGAATCTACTTAGGCCACTTAACCAAGTATCACCTACAAGAAAGCGAGGTTTGGGTGTCCAAAGAACTCTGTCCCGCATGCGACGGGAGCGGCAAATGCCCTAAATGCAACGGCAAGGGCGGTGGATTAACCTACGTGTGCTCTGCCTGCAGCGGTTCAAAGAAATGCCCGAGATGCGGTGGCACCGGAGTCATAAAATAGTTGAAAGCAGAAATGATAGTGATCGGTGTGTTAGTGTACCGGACCATAAATTGGGGGGAGTAAGCATGGGGTTCTTATATCATAATCCCGGAACGGGTCGGATAGAATGTCCACCCTGTCCGAGGTGCAGTTCGTCACATACGTCGGAAGGTCAAGAAGTTGATCGTGACCGCGACGTTGGTGGGAAGATCAGAGTCATCTACATTGAATGCTATAAGTGCAAGGCACGATCTCGAGTGGACGTCTATAGGAATCTCGGGGGACACAGTTTCATGAGAATCGGGGATTAGAGCCCCCTATCGCCGAATCGACAATCGATCAGCTAACCTATGCGAAGCATCGCCGTCTAGAGTGTAACCTATGAAGCCGGTTGTAAAAGA
>JBECKX010000049.1:0-4547 GCA_040235515.1 Candidatus Zixiibacteriota bacterium | reverse complement strand
AATGTATACTCATCACCACCATTCTGTTCCGACTCCTTGGTCATAATCAGAACCGCCTTCGCATCCTCTACATTGGCGTTGAGCAGCGACAACCGATCTGTCGGATCACCCGGGTGGAAATAAACATCCTCGAATGTCCGATTATGACTTTTCTGTGTCCCGTCGAAACTCTTCTGCAGGCTTTCGAGATTCAGTTGCGGATCATCAGAAACAACGACTATGACACTGCCGCTGGTCGCCTGTATCTCGGGTGAGTGGAGTTGACGGATGATCTCCATCGTGCGCGGATTCCAGTTGAGGATCACATAATGACCCTTGAGGTTGCGAGCCATATTTCTCTCCAGTGCTTTGATTACAATGCTTGATGCCAGAAAACCGGTGAACAGCGCAACCAGCGCCGGACCGGCCAGAAGTAAAATCGTACCGAGCGCGCGTCCCGCTGCAGTGATCGGAGCGCGATCCTCCAGGCCGCTGGTGATGTAACAAAACATCGACCACGCAGTCTCATAAAGACTCTCGAAGTGTGGGTTGACATTGTGTTCTGCGGTATAGATCAGAACCGAACTCGCGAGACAGATAATCCCCACCGCCCCCGTCATAATCACCACCAGGCGGTTGCGATTGAATCGCAGAAATCG
The DNA here is from genome assembly GCA_040235515.1 of Candidatus Zixiibacteriota bacterium. GTDB lineage: Bacteria > Zixibacteria > MSB-5A5 > CAIYYT01 > CAIYYT01 > JBECKX01. The sequence continues at coordinate 3,909 of JBECKX010000049.1, read as the reverse complement.
GATCGCGAATTTACGGAAAAGATACCACAACCCCGCTGCGAAGAGCATCATGATGAAGATGTTCAGCCAGAACATCCCTGAGCCACGATGCGGCACGCGCTCCGGTTGCCACCAGTTGAGCAGATCCGGATTCGGCAAATACTCCAGCGCCGACAACTCCAGCATCGGGTACTCCTCCCTGATCTCCTCCACCGCCAGTAACACCAGCGAATCCACATACTGTATTTGCTCTGCCGTCGCATGGCTGCTGCCGATCAAAACCGCGGCAACCCCGACAGTCGAAATCGCTTCATCCACCTCCGGATAGGTCTCACTCGGTATCTCGCTTTGAACGAAGGCCGGAATACTCCTGTCGCTGATATCAACCGTCAACGCCCGCTTCACCTCTGTTCCGAGTGACATCAGGTTGCACTTGCCCGTGCGCAGTAAACGCCTGACCAACTCGCTCCCCGCCGGCCCCACATACATGATCACATCCACCTTACCGGCTCGGAGAAGCTGCTCCAACTCTGCGGTCGAGTCAACGCTCACCTCAATCAACTGCGACAACCCCACCCCGAGACTTCCGAGCAGGTTCTTGGAGGTCAACTGCGTTCCGCTGCCCGGCGGACCAAAGTACACACGCTTACCTGTGATATCGGTCAGCGTCGCCAGGCTGAGCGTCTTGTGGACCAAAATGTGCAGGTACTCAAGGTAGAGCGGTTGGATCCCTTGCAGCAGCGTATCGCGTACTGATGCCGTGGTGAAGTTGCTCACTGCATCCCACTGTGATAGCGCGAACAGCGCTTCCCCCGTCTGGATGCGGCTCAGCGCATCAAGTGAACCCTCCGTAGAGAGTGCCATCACCGGCTGATCAGCACCCGCCGACATCTCCTGCGCCCTCTGGGCGATGCGGTGGTAGGTTCCCCCCTTCAACGCAGTTGCTAACTTGATGCTGATGGTAGAATCACCCGGCACCGGCTCTGCCGCCGAAGCGGAGATCATCACCGCAACCGCGATCACCAGGCTGACTAACGCGACTCTATGACTTCTGCTGCAAAACAAAACGAACGACTGCATGACCAATCTTAAAATGACCGCTGCGGTGCCAGGCATAGCTCACCCCGGCTCCCCCGCTCTGTTACACGATCCGTTCACATTCAGGAGAAAGTTGATTGCTCATATATCCGAAATCGATCAGATTTGTCAACGATTTCTTGCCCTTTGCGCAAGCCCCCCTGCCATCGATTTCAGGACCTATTTTTTCGTTTTCGGCGCTTTCAATACACCGGCATCACGCATCTGGTGTTTGATCAGCAGGATCTGTCCGTAGTGCCCCGAGAAGTGTTCCGCGACGTGGTAGTTCACCCATTCCAGCGAGAACTCATTCTTGCGCAGTTTGAACGTCCGACCCAAATCGGCATCACGCCAGCTCCTCAGCTCAGCGTGAATCTTGCGCCGCGCCTTTCTCAGCACCGAAAGATAGTTGTCGAGCGTCATTCCCTGGAGATAACGCGGAGGCTTCCCATCCGCCGGTAGCGGGATGCCATCATCCTCAAACCCGCAGGTTTGTTTGATAAGCCTGACCACTTCCTTCTCTTCGCTGATCCCCTTACAGGCAATTGTAATCCACCACACTTCCACCAGCGCCAGATGCGCCAGCAACATGCCGATCGTATTCATGCCCGGGCGCTGTTGCCACTCCAGTTGTTTGACCGTAAGGCCCTTCACATCCTGAGTAAGCAGCTTGAGCTGGTCATCCAGTTGGGCGGCAAGAAATCCGATCTTCGTCTGCGTTTTCGGGTCGTAGCCGCGTACAGGTTTCAAGGTTAGTTTCGCCAACTAGTCTCTCCTTGGTTTGAATTGCCCCAATCTACGGAGTGATATTCCAATTCGCCAGTGGGAAGTAGTTCTGCTATTGCTTCTTTCTCACGTAGATCGCATCAAACGTCGTCTTCCAGGTTGAACCTTCATTCGTGGATATCTCGATAAGCTGCCGAACGCTGTCTGCGCTGATTGGAGATAGTGTTGTACGATCAAGGTATGAGGTCGTGTCAGAGCGCGATATCTCTCCCTGAAATCGAAGCCCGCCATCCGCTTGTCGCTCCACTAGCTGCTTCTCCTTTACTCCTCCGGGAAGCAGCGCTGACTCGGTAACCCATACCTGCTTCCAGGTTCTCGTTGCAGGAAGATAATAAAACAGGCTCTGCCCATGCGAACCTCGGGCTGATGTCCAATCCTCTGTGACAGCGCATCCTTCCAGAATCTTCTCGATATGATTGCTCCCGACCAGCTGCTCCCCAGAGTAGACATTCCAATCCCCCAGCCAGAAGTCGAGCCAGCTGAAAGTCGAATCAGACGAGCATGGCGGCGGAGCATTTTGTGCCAGCGTGGGCACAGTGAACGAAGCAATTGCTACAATTGCTATTAGTACGATCGCGCCTATCAGTCCGGGTCGGGCGTAAAGATCCATGTGATACCTCCTCATTTTGACATAGAACGTGCCGCCCCAGGTTTCGTGCAATTGGCTGTACCTGGATTATCTTGATACTGATTTATCTTGATGCAATAACATGTTTAGCTAAGTTCACTTTATGAACCGGATAAAGTTTGAATCCGCTCTAATAATTCCTGTACAGGAGGCGGAACCGCTGGTAGGCAGCTATCGCGAACGCTATGATCCCTCGGCGGCGGCAGGTATGGTGGCTCATGTCACACTGCTCTATCCGTTTGCACCACCGTCACTCATAACCGATGACCTGATAGATAAACTCAGGGGATTAATCGCTCGATTCGATCAGCTTGAACTGGAGTTCGAAGAGATTTGTACATTTCCCGATACACTGTATCTGGCGCCTGAGCCACGCACTCGACTGGTCGCGATAATGCAGGCTCTCTTTGATGCATTTCCCGACTACCCACCCTACGGTGGTATTTTTCCTGAAGTAATTCCCCACCTAACCGTCGCGCAGTCAGAGAACACTCAGGAGCTTGAACTGCTGGCGGAGCAGTTTGAAACTGATGCAGCGGGCCACTTGCCGATCGAGTCAATTGTTCAAAGCGTAGACCTGTGGGACAACAGTTCGGGGCTTTGGCGACTTCGTGAACAGCTTGAGCTGGCGAGCTGACGGGTGACTCTCCGCAACATCTCCCTGCGATCTGCTCCAATTTCTCTCGTATTTCCTTTGGCCAGGTAACAATTCATAAAGGATACAAGAATGCAAAAGTCGTTACTGCTTGAGATCGATGGAATAGTCAACCTGATGTTCGGTCTTGTGCTTATCCTGCTGCCCCGGAACCTGCTTGCTGCTATTGGTCTGCCGATAGACGGCAGCATGTTCTACGCTGTCGTCCTGGGTGTCGTGCTGACAGGCATCGGTGTGGCGCTTTTTCTTGAGCGTCACGGCAGAAACGCTGGTGTAAGCGGTCTAGGCTTGGAAGGCGCGATCGTAATAAACGTTCTGGGCGCGCTGGGGGTGATCTGGATGTTGCTTTTCGGGGAGATGCAAATTCCGATTGGCGGTCGCATCGCACTGTGGGTTGTCGCCGGCGGAGTGCTTGCGATAGCACTGCTGGAAGCACCCCATTGTCTACGTAATCGCCGGCGCAGCGCCGATGCCTGACTAAGTAGACTGGAACACTCCGTTGCAGAGAGCTACCCTAGCCGGGAGCCCTGCCCGAGCAGCTCCCCCAACTCCATATCAGCCCGCCGGCACAAACTCCCGGTCGATTTGCACAGCGACAGGGTAAGTGAAGTGCGGGTCTTTCCGATTGCCAAAGTCAGCTTTCACTGTCTTGCTCCCTTTGAATCGTGGGCGTTCCACCGAATCAATCGTCCCCGACAAAACCAGAGCTTCCTTCCAATCACCCGTCGAAGCTTTGCCATCGAGAATATTCAACTTTGCCGGCGAGTTCTTGTCAATCAGCTCC
>JBECKX010000035.1:0-5828 GCA_040235515.1 Candidatus Zixiibacteriota bacterium | reverse complement strand
TAGTTGACACCGCGCAATCTCATCACTTTCTCAAGAGAGTTTTGCAGGTTGGAGATGTCGGTCTTGAAGCGAACATCTGAGCAGGCTGCGATTGAGCCGGTGTAACAGATGTTGCCATTGACCGTCAGCCTCTCAGTGGGATTGGTCGTATTGATGCCGAGATTTCCAGAGGGGTTGACTCGCATTCTCTCTGTCCAGGTGGATCCATCCCACTCGCCTAGTTGAAGTCGTGCGCCTGGAGCCCAGGAGATATCCTTATCGCCACCCTCAATGTGAATTGCAGGTTTGTCGTTGTCGTTGCCGGCATCGATAGTGAGGTCTGCGATTGGGCTCTGGGTGCCTAGTCCAACGGCTCCGGAAGCATCGAACCGCATTCGTTCGGTCCAGGTTGAACCATCCCACTCACCAAGCTGCATTGAGGTTCCCGCCTCCCATGTCAGGTCTCTTGCACCTTCAAGGTATATGCCGACTTCTTGAGAACTGAAATTAGTTATTGAGAGATTGCCTAGAGGAGCATTCGTATTAACGCCGACACCACCACGGGCGCGGATCAGGAACTGGTCTGTGTCAGTAGACTCAAAATCGGTTCCCGAACTATCTGACCAAACGAAACAGCCCCGGTGCATGGCCCTCGCCCGCGTTCCTGCCGCGAACGAGGCATCGCCGGCAGCCGCGTTTTGCGATCCTCCGGGAACTGTGGATCTACTACCGGCAGCATGATTATCAATGCCTCCTCCTACGGTAGCAAAGTCGCCCGACGCAGTATTGCCACTGCCTCCGGCTATCGTTCCGCCAGTTCCGGAAACTAAGTTGTCGGTTCCGCCCCCGATCGAGGAATAGGTTGCCGAAATCAGGTTGTTGGTACCCCCGCCAATGTAGCCACGTGGTTGCACGACTGAATTGCTCGCACCACCCGCAATGACCGAGTACTCACTGCTCGCCGAATTGAAGAGCCCGCCAAGAACGCTTGAATACTGTCCCAAAGCACTATTGCCGGCGCCCCCCGCTGTTATGGCTGCAGGGCCACTCGCCGAGTTACCGAGACCGCCGGAGACCGTCGCACCCATTCCGCCAGCCGAGTTCCCCGAGCCGCCACCCACGAATGAGCTGTCACCGTCAGCACTGTTTTCAAATCCGGCCACAGAAGCTGCATAAGGCGCGGTAGCATAGTTTCGCGCTCCTCCAAGGATTGCGGAGTAGTCACCTTTGGCAGAGTTACTGTCGGCCTCTAGTGTACTACTGCCGCCTGCAATCACTGAACTGACACCGGACGCATGGTTGTATGCTCCTCCGCCTACTGTGGAAGTCTCTCCAGTCGCATGATTCGTGAAGCCGCCGCTGACAGTAGCGGACTGGGCACCAGCGTAGTTTCCCGCTCCTCCACCCACGACTGCATTTGTACCCGAGGCGATACTTGAATTTCCTCCCCCAATGGTTGAATTCATTCCGTTGGCTTCGTTGAATCTGCCGCCATCCACCGAGGCGTGCATGCCCGACGCAGTGTTAGAAAAACCGCCACCAACCGTGGAATAGTCACCGCTAGCGGTACTGCCGCGTCCCGCAGCAAAAGCATAGTCTCCAGAGTTTGTTGAGGTTGCGCCGATGGATAATTTTCCGGTGATATTGCCGCCGGTAGCACCGTCAACCGTCGCCACTCGATAAGCCCAAGGCACCGTCACCATCATGGTGCGCGGTGAAATCTCCGGGTCACCATCAACACTGATTCCCAGGTATCGCGGCGTGGCGTTGAATGCAGTGTCTACGATGGGAGTCGTCGAACCAAGCAGCACCGCGAAATATCCATCGGTCGTAGTAACCGATTGCGACTCGCTCCATTTGCTGTTGCCGGCCGAGGCCGCATCATAGATCGTGAACGTTACCGAATAGCTGCCATCAGCGACTGCGTTGCCTGCGCCATCGGTAAGCACTCCCTGGTAGTTGATAGCTGTCGGCACATACGCAAGTAGTGGAACAGCAGATAGAAGTAGCAGGATGCAGATGTTTGTGAGTATCCGAGTCATCGGTTTTCCTTTCGCTTAGTGGTGCCCCACCCTTAATGTGAAATAATTGAACTCATTTGCTTTTCATCTGATGTCGAGTCCGTCTGGCGCTGGCTTTCCAGTCGCTCCACCCTGGCAGCAAGCTCCTTGATCGCCTCCACCAGCACCGCTGTGAGACGACCATAGTCGACCGACTTGTAACCCTCCGAGTCGGTCATCACCATCTCGGGGAAGAGCGTCTCTAACTCCTGCGCGATGAAACCAATCTGGTTCCCTTCTTCGAAGTCGCGTTGTGGGAATTCACCACGCCTCCAGCGGTAGTTGACCCCGCGCAGTTTCATCACTTTCTCAAGAGAGTTTTGCAGGTTGGAGATGTCGGTCTTGAAGCGAACATCTGAGCAGGCTGCGATTGAGCCGGTGTAACAGATGTTGCCATTGACTTGCAGCCGTTCCGAAGGATCACTCCCCCCCAGCCCGATGCCGACATCACCCTGGTGATCGAAGCGGACACGTTCTGTGAAAGTAGTGCCATCCCACTGACCGAACTGCAATCTCGCAGTGGGAGCCCAGGAGATATCCTTGTTTCCCCCCTCGATATGAATTGCGGGCTTATCATTGTCATTGCCGGCGTCAATGGTCAGGTCGGCGACTGGACTATCGGTATTGATTCCCATGCCACCACCGGCGCGAATCAGGAACTGATTTGGACCCGTCGAACCGAAGTCGGAGTTTGTGCTGTCAGCCCACACAAGACAACCTGCGTGATTGGCCTTGGCGCGCCTGCCGGCTGCAAACGAGTAGTTTCCCGAGGCGTCATTGTGTTCCCCGCCGGGTACGGCAGAGCTGATCCCGCTTGACGTGTTTGCCAGCCCACCACCAACCGTCGAGAATTGTTCCGAGGATTCATTGAACCAGCCGCCCGCGACGGTGCCTGCCGCCACACCGGTCGTATTGTGTCCTCCGCCACCAATTGCCCCCGCTTCACCCAGCGCCTTGTTGTAGCTTCCGCCCGACACTGTGCCGGCGTTTCCAGCTTCGTTGTTATACCCCCCGCCGATCACGGAGTAGTTACCCGATCCGTCATTGTCGGAGCCGCCCGATACAGTGGCCGAATCGCCGGTAGCCGAGTTGTTGAACCCGAGAACATTTGCGTAGTCCCCCGGATTGGTGTTGTTTGCTCCCACCGAGATAGTATTGATCGCCCTGATGCTGCCATCCGGACGAATTACGGCGTTTGTGTCGGCCTCCGTCGCGCCGAACAGAAAGACGCCATCACGGTTCAACTCGATCACACGACTTCCGGCAGCACGCTGGTTGGCTTTGCTGTCTTCCGGTTCGATGATCGCAACCGACGCCACATCAGCGGCATCAATCGAAATCGCCAATTGTGGATTACCGTTGTTGTTGAGAACTACGATGCCGTTCCCCAGCGAATCGAAATCGTCCGGCTTGATGATCAATGGCCCAGCAATGACCCCCGAGGTTGCACCATCAATCGTACCCACATGGTGCGCATAGGGCACGGACACCAGGCGAGTACGTGGCGTGATATCCTCTCCACCCACGCTGACCTGCAAGTAGCGAACTGAGTCGGCGAACAAGTCGAAGGTGACCGGTGCGACGCTGCCGAGAATGACAGAGAATGAACCCTCAGTCACCGTCACACTGGCATGTGTCTCAGTCCATATTTGCGTTCCTGCGCTTTCGGCATCCCAGATACTGAATGCGATACTGTAGTCGCCACTCAATGGGTTACCAAGTTCATCCACCAGATAGCCCTGGTAGTTGATCAATGAGGGGGCTGCGGCGTTCACCAGACCCACTGAGGATAGCAAGAACGTAATCGCGATACTCAAAAGTTTCATGATCGATCTCCACTGCAAAGAAGTTCCATCGCTCTTCTAACGATCTGCTCGTGTCTGTTCAGGAATATTCCCCTTGAGCAGGAGTTTGATTTCGCGTAACTCGGTTATTATAGGGTCGTTTTTACTCTTCAACTCCTTGATCGCCTCCACCATCACCGGTGTGAGACGACCATAGTCGACCGACTTGTAACCCTCCGAGTCGGTCATCACCATCTCGGGGAAGAGCGACTCCAGCTCCTGCGCGATGAAACCAATCTGGTTCCCTTCTTCGAAGTCGCGTTGTGGGAATTCATCACGCCTCCAGCGGTAGTTGACACCGCGCAATCTCATCACTTTCTCAAGTGAGTTTTGCAGGTAGGAGATGTCGGTCTTGAAGCGAACATCTGAGCAGGCTGCGATTGAGCCGAGCAGCGCCGCAAAGAGTCCGTCGGCAGTCGTCACCGACTGCGTTTCGCTCCATTTGCTGTTGCCGGCTGCTGCGGCATCATAAATCGTAAACGTGACCGAATAGCTGCCATCGGCGACGGCGTTGCCGCTCCCATCGGTGAGGAGTCCTTGATAGTTGATTGCCGTGGGCGTGTCTGCCAATGCGACATTTGCGCATAGCGCCACTACCAGAGCAAGTACAGTGGATGCAAGTTTCATTATTATCCTCCGAGCAAGAGTCTGTTGGGTGCTTGTAGTTCCATTTTACTAGTGGACCCTGGCGACTAGGGCAGTGGCTCCGTAATATGGTAGAATATTATTGTCCCGTACAGTTTCAGGTCCAGTGGTGAATTAGACGTGACCCAATAAGCGGCCAGATGATAGTAGTAGTGGGAGTTGTTCACCGCCACTCCGGCCAAAATGTCGGTCAGTTGAGTGAAGCCGGGCGAGGAGAGACTGATCACGGCAGCCATCTCAGATGCACCGCCATTTGAAACATTGACTCGCAACAGTTGAACGTTAACGTCCCTCCCTGGTGTTGCGTCCCCGTCATAAACTGTTGCCGATACCGAATCGATCACCGCACCGTCTGGAAGTTGAACCGGTGCCTGGAAGCGGCTCCAAGCACCGGGAGTGCCTCCCGTTAGGTATCCGTAGCTAAGGTTCGTGTCCCACGTATAGGAATCACTCATCGGGACGAACGCGCAAGCAGGGATATTCAATACTCTGTCGGTAGAGGTGATCTTCAGACTATCAAACGTCTTTTCGCCGGTCACGGTCTGCGTACTCGCGAGATCCATTGCCCCGCTGATCTTGGTAGCATCTATTGCGGCGGCGGCATCAATATCGTCATTGGTGATCGTTCCATCAGCGATCTCAGTGGTTGTCACACCATCCGAGGCAATGCCAATGGTGGCGTCGCCAGCGGTGGCACCGCCGGTGAGCCCGGTACCCGCAGTCACGCCCGTGATGTCGCCATTGGCGGCATCGACCCACCCTGCCTGTCCTGCGCCATCGGTCGCAAGAACCTGTCCAGTGGCACCATCAGTAGTGGGTAATTCATAGCCACTGGCTTCATTCCCGATCCGCACGTGCGGCATGTCAACCATGAAAGTTGAGTCTTGTGTGAGCTTGCTTCCGATCCCGAAGAGAACTGAGTAATCAGCGTCAGCGCTGATCGAGTCGGCATAACCTGCCGTAAAAGAATAATCCCCTGCGACTTCATTGTATTGTCCCCCGGCGATTGCGGCATGAGTCCCACTAGCCGTATTGCGACTCCCGCCACCAACCACCGATGAGTCACCGCTGGCGCTGTTACCATGTCCGCCGCCAACGGTCGAACGACTGCCACTGGCTTCATTGCCTGAGCCGCCACCGACGGTAGAGTTCGTACCGAGGGCCGTGTTGTTGTTGCCGCCTGAAATGGTTGCCCTGAACCCGCCGGCATCATTTTGCCGACCGGCAACGAATGCTTCACTTCCGGATGGCGCGTGACCCGTACCGATGCGGACATCACCCTGGATCTCGACATCACCAG
>JBECKX010000209.1:0-5105 GCA_040235515.1 Candidatus Zixiibacteriota bacterium | reverse complement strand
GCCAGGACCATCGTGATCGCTGCAGTCAACGTCGTCTTGCCGTGGTCTACGTGACCTATCGTTCCAACGTTTACGTGCGGCTTCGTACGCTCAAATTTTGCCTTCGACATGGTGTGTTCGTCTCCTCCGCGACGAGTATTTATCGTAGCATCACTCTTATTTCTAAGAACAATCTAAGTACTATATTCTAAGTACTACCTTAAGAATTCGGAGCTTTGCAGCCCTTGGCTCTGAATCCAGCCCGTTGATTTCAGCCGCAACCAGTTACGGCCGACGTTTCAATCAAAAGCCCACGACCAGGATTGAACTGGTGACCTCATCCTTACCAAGGATGTGCTCTACCGACTGAGCTACGTGGGCCGATTTTTCAGGATCGTGAGCTACTCGATCTAAACTTTCCTAATAGCAACCGTTTACGGCGACTATACACAACCGCCCACCGGCGGCAGATTCTCCCAAATAAACACAAAAAGAGAGCCGTGCGGGTGGGACATTCGCGTACCTTTCCCCCGCACCCCTCCAAATGTAGACGGCCATTATAGTTAACCCGCAAGTCTTGTCAAGCGGTATTTTGGAGCTTTTTGGAGGAAAAGTTGGGCGGAGCAGAGGAATGGCTGAATCCGCCCCAGCCGAACCACGAAACCCTCTCTCTCCTGCCCTCTTCCCCTTGAAAGGGCGAGGGGAAAAACTCGATCCTGCGCGTCGATGTCGAAGAGGAGATTGCCGCGCTCTCCGCCGCCGGCGGATGACTCTACCAGCTTCTGATCGTAAACCGAACCGCACCTGGGTGGATGAAAAAAAGCGGGAGACGGGACTCGAACCCGCGACCAACAGCTTGGAAGGCTGTGACTCTACCAGCTGAGTTACTCCCGCGTAAGTCCTGATTTTTCAGGTGTCAAGTTCCAAGTGAACTTGACCTACATTGCATTTGCCGCAGTGTCAAGCCCCAAGAGGGCTTGACCTACAGGGAACGATTAATAATATGAATGGTGCGCCAAGCGCAAGTCATTTCTACGCGCGGTCAGGCGATCTGCTCCTTCTTCACGCCGATTTGTGGACACAACTCCGCCAATGTGCATGCCGAACACTTCGGCTTGCGGGCATCACAGATGCTGCGGCCATGCAGGATCAGGAGATGAGAGACCTCAACCCACTCCTTTTGATCAAACCACTTCTTAAGATCATCCTCGATTTTCTTCGGGTCTCTATGTTTCGACAATCCCAGGCGTCCCGACAGACGGGTGACATGCGTATCAACGGCGATCCCTTCCGGGTTGCCAAACAGCACTCCCTGGATCACGTTTGCCGTCTTACGCCCTACCCCCGGCAGCTTCTGCAGCTCGTCGATGCTCTTCGGCAAACGGGACTTGTACTCGTCGCGGAGCATTTTTGCCATAGCGATGATGTTCTTCGCCTTGTTGCGGTAGAGGCCGATCTGTTTGATTTCCTGCTGAAACCGTGGAAGGTCGGCGTTCGCGAAGTCAGCGACGGTCTTGTATTTCTTGAACAGGTCTTTGGTGACCAGGTTGACCATCTTGTCGGTAGACTGCGCTGAGAGGATCACAGCCGCCGCAAACTGAACCTGCGTGCGATAGCTGAGTGCGGTTTTCGGTTTGGGATAGAGCTGCTTGAGGAGCCTGAGATAATTGTCTGCGGTCTGTTGGTTCAAAGGTCGTATTACCTAATCTTCGTCTTGGTGATACATACTCCGTCTCGCCACGGACACAAAGCTATTGAGTCCAGTTACAGGATTCCCGCCTGCGCGGGAATGACGGTGAGGCAAAACCTCACCTGATTGTGCGACACTGAAGGTCGCGTTGCTATCGTGGCTTCACGTCCGACGCAGGGCGCAGCATGCTGCGCCCCTACGCTGTATTGTTGACTGGTATGATGAGCCCACTACGATGCTGCTTTCATCTTCAACGTCTCGGGATCTTTGACCAGGTTGTTATAGACCCAGTCGCGGACGGAGTAGAGTTCATCTGAGCGTGAAGTCTTGACCAGATAATCTGATGCCTCGGCGCCGGTCTTGAGCAACTGGATCGTCAACGGTGCGTCGTTGTCCATATCAATCGAGATCTCGGCCGTTGGGTTGCTCATATCGACGACCGCGGCAGAATCAGGTGAGATGAAATTGTTTACTCTGAGCGCAGCGACCTGCGACAACCATCCCTGCATCTGCTGCGGGCCGATCGGCGAGGACGTTCCGGAATCGTCGATCAAAGTCCAGAGTGAGTCGGCCGAAGCCGCGGTGTACGAGTATTCCGGCGAGTTGACCTTGATTTCGGTAATCCGGGTCGGATCGAGTTTGAAGATCGCTTTGTCGCGATATTGATCGACCGGACGCTGTACCAGCCGGGTAATGTTGTTGGGTGCGCGATAGACATCCTCAGAATCAGGCAGACGAACATAACAGGACTGGAAGTCGGCTCCGGTTTTGCCTACGATCAGTGCGCCGATTTCGTTACCGTCACGAAGGAACTTGATCAGTCGGCCCTGGTCAGAGCCTACTTCGTAGAGTCCCTGATTATCGGGATTGGAGCTAACAACTTCCTCGACCGTGAGATCGTATGCCAGCCGGGCGATCTGCGCCACGACACCGGGTTCGGCCCTGTGAAGCGTGCCGTATTGCTCCACCATCCAATCATTTCCCTGCCGTTTGAAGGTGACGGTTGAGTCGCCCGCGCTGATTGTCATTTCATTGACGGCGCTGGAATCGAGCCCGACGAGGTTGTCGACCAGTTTGAATTGTATATCGGACTGTTCCGATTGATGGACCAAGTAGTAGATCCCAAATAAGACCACGAGAACAGCCAATAGTATTGCCAGTGATTTACTCATAGCAATTGCCTCCTGCGGTTCTGTTTTCGAATCTGCCAGCGCCCGACACCGAAGATGATAACGAGGATCGGAATCGCGAAGATATTGAGAAACTTCACGAAGGTACGGGTGCTGTCTTCTACCTCATCCAGCGGACGAGAGGTGACGTTTTTGGAGCGGATGGCGATCAGTCCCTGTGACTGCGCCAGCCAGTCGGTCATGTTCTGGAACATCACCAGATTGGATTGGTCACGCAGTACCTGGTCCGAAACGAAGTCGGCGTCGGCCCAGAACACCAGCCGTCCCTGGTCACCGCTTTCCAGTTTCGGTTCGCTGACGGCGTCCGTGATGAGCGTGTCCATCGGCGGCTTCGGTTTGTCGCTGAAGTAGCTGGTGAAATGCCCCGTGATCGCCACGCCCATCGGTTGCGGATCGGCGGTGAAATCACCGCGGGTCCAATCACGCATGGGGCTGATGTCATACGGTGGTTGCAGCACGCCTGATTTCTCCGAGGTATACGCTAGGACGTCGTACTGCAGATCGCCGTCGGAAATGAAGCGTGTGGTATCGAGAGCGCTGGCGAAGATCATGTTGAGCGACTCGAGGTCTTTCACGATCAGATTATCATCAGAGAGATGCGTGATCTGCGGGAAGAAGGGGTATTCCTTCAAGCTCTGGAATCGGAACGGCCCCTGCTGTTGAGTGACCGAGATCTGTGAGTTCTGTACATCGACAATCATACCGGGCTTGACTGCGAGCCCGAAGTGTTCCAGGAAGGGTCCGAATCCGGCGTCGAGGGGCTGAGCCTGTCCACGCTGCACATCGGCATTGATATAGTCGATCAGGAGCCCGAGTCGGCCACCACGCATCAGGAATTGGTCGAGCAGGTACAATTCCCATTCGCTGAACGGCGTCTTGGGTCCGATCACGTAGAGCACCTGAACATCGAGCGGAATCGATGCCAGTTTGCTGAGATTGAGTGTTTCCAGCTCGTACTCCTGCGACATAACCTGATCGATGTAGGTGAGGTTCTCGTCGCGCGACAATTCGCCATGGCCGGATGTGAACGCGACCTTCGGTGTTACCGAACTGGTGAGTTTCTTGATAGCCCGGGTGATTTCGTACTCGAGGGAGTTGATGTTCTGAACGACAGGAATCACCTCCTGCTTATCCTCGTACAGGACCACCATGCCGAGATATATCTGCTTGATCTCGAACTTGTCCCTGGCGAGCGTTTGCGCGGGGATTGCGGGGATTCCATAGCCACGGGCCTCCTGCTCCTTACCCTCTTTGGCGGGATCGATGAAGGCATAGTTCAGTTTGCCGCCGGCATACGCCTTGTACTCATCGAGCTGGTCCTTGAGATAGCGACGATAGGTTGCGATCCGCGGCGGCAGGTCCTCGGAGAAGTAGCAACGAATCGTGATGCGGTCTTCGAGTGACCCGACGATTTCCTTGGACGAATCGCTGAGGGAGTAGATCTTTCCCTCCGAGAGATCGATACGACCAAAGAGATTGACGGAGATCAGGTTCACGATGACCACGATGATGGCGATAACGACGATCGAGGAGATCCCGGTGAATGCGAGTTTCTTCTTCATTATGCTGACCTCCACTTTCTTGATTCGATTGCCTTGATAGCCATGTAGAGGAAGAGGAAGATCGCCGAGCAGTAGTAGATCAGGTCTCGACTATCAATCACGCCACGCGACATATTCTGCAAATGGTAGTCGATCGAGGAGAACTCGAAGAAGGTCGCGAGCGAGGGCGGAAGGATCGGCATGAAGAACTGAATCGCATAGATGGCGAGGGAGATCACGATAGCCAGCAGGAATGCGATGATCTGGCTCGACGTAAGCGCCGAGGCGAATATCCCGATCGAGACGTATACGCCTGCGGTCAGGATCAAGCCGACGTATCCCGCGAAGGTGGCGCCATGATCGACATCCCCCAGCATTGAGATCGTAATCCAGCTAATTGCCGTGAGCACGATGGTGACCAGTGTCAACATGAATGCCGCCAGGTACTTGCCCACGACGATTTGTTGATCGGTGACCGGGAGCGTGACGAGGATTTCCATCGTACCCATGCGACGTTCTTCTGCGAGCAGGTGCATGGTGATTGCGGGCGCGAAGACCATCAACAGGAATGGCGGCGAGATGAATTCGATCCAGCCGGAGATCGTGCCGAAGATTACGCGCAGGTCAGCGCTATCGATGATGAAGATCGTACTCGAGAACGCGATGCCGGCCGCCAGCAGGAACAGGACAATCACGATATAGGCG
>JBECKX010000127.1:0-3793 GCA_040235515.1 Candidatus Zixiibacteriota bacterium | reverse complement strand
CTTCAAGATGAGCAAGGTGCTGGCGGTAAGCCTCTATTTGCAGCTCGTGTATGATAAAGAGGTCGACAAGCGGATGCAGATAAAGGAGATTCTTGGAGTTGGATTTACCTTTAACTTGATCTGATTCTTGCGACAACCAGGTAGCGAACTAATTCGGACGAATGTCAGAAAAAGTTAGAATCAAATCTCTCTGAAACCGATCTAAACGGATGGAGGGAAGAAACATGTTAGTTGTATCAGATAGCGCTCGAGACACACTCAAAGATGTCCTCGGAAACGAGCGGGCCGTCGGCAAAAGCCTCGTTCTCTATTTGCAGGGAGCCGGCTGAAGCGGTCCCCAGATGGGAATGGCTCTGGAAGAGTCAACGACAGGATTGGAAAAACTGGAATCGAACGGGATCGAGGCCTACATCGAGGAGGGGTTGCTCTCTCATATCACACAGCGCGGCGATATTTACATCGATTATGGCACCGACCGCTTCGGCATCACCGGATTCTCGATAGCGATCAAACGCAGTCCCGATGAACAACCCGGCTGCTGTTAGTCAGGAGTTTCAGCAGTATCTGTTAGTAAGGTCTGTTGGTAAGAGCAGTTAGTTATATCTATTCTGAGTTCCGCTGATTCAAGCAATAGACCGCCCGTAGCTACAATACTCACGGGTGGTGAGTCACAAAACAGGGAATTCGTTGCCTAGAATCTGACTTATATGCGCGGAATCATCGATTTGATCGAGCGTCTTCCACCCCTTGTTCCTCGCCAGCTTGGCGATCCTGCCCTCAGGTCGTACGATAACCCGTTTCCAAACCGCGTTCAGTAGATAGCGATCATGGTAACTGTCCGCGATCGCACCTGCATCCCCCCAATCGAGGCTCCGTGCTTCGAGAATCCTTAGTGCGGCATTGATTTTTCGCTGACCGTAGGGATGCGGCTCGACCATCCCCCCGCTATATCTGCCATCTACCACCTGTGGCTCTGCTGCTGCCACACAGGAGATTCCACACGATTCGGCAAGCTGGCGCGCCAGGATATTGAGCGTCCCCGAAACAATCGCGAGTTCAACTCCCTTGTTCTGCAGTTCCTGTAGCGCACGCAGAAGGGCACTGTACAGCAGCGGCTGGATATGGGCGGAATAACACTCTACCGCAGCGCTCTCTACTACTTCCGATGTTAATCCACGCAGATACGCAACCTTGAAATTCTGCCAGCGGGGCAATCCGGCGGTTATCAGGATGACCAGCGCATTCCACGCGGTTCGCATCCAACCGGTGATCCGCTTCTGCCGCAGATAGCTGAAGAATACCCGCTCCATGCTGGTGGGGAGCAGGGTGCCATCTATGTCAACTATTAGAAGCTTGACCCTGTTTGCCATCGAGTGCAATGATCATTTGAGTGCCTTCAATTATCGCCGGAATACCACGAGCCAGCGACACCACCGCGGTTACCATTGCCGCAATGTAACCTGCCAGTAGGGCGTTCGAAACGAACGCTTCGGTCAGAAACGGCAGTTCGTGCCACAACCTGTCGATCGCCGAAATCAGCAGCAGCCAGCTGAACGTAGCCGCTTTGAGTACCGCGTAGCCGGTGCGCATAACCGGCGAACCGGTCAGGAACTTCCCAAGCCTGGAGCGCATCATCGTGCTTTCTCCGAAAGCCGTGTAGCCGAATCGCATCAGGTAATTGCGAATACTGTCGGTCAGGATCGAGCGCGAGATCACGACGATCGGAATCCAGAGTGGCACCAACTCCAGATCAGCCAGCACGATCCAGAGCACTGTCTCGACGATTCTGTCTCCCGCGATATCGAGGATGCTGCCCAGTTTCGACGACTGATGCAATTTGCGCGCGAGGAAGCCGTCGAGCCAATCTCCGACAATCACCACTACTGCGATGATGGCCGCCCAGAATCTCGACCAGAGGTTGTGATCATACACCAATGCTACGAGGAAAAAGAGTAGCCCGATTCGAGCCAGGGTGACTCGATTTGCCCACGACCAGATTCTCTCCACGAATGCACTCCCTTCCGATTAGTTTCAATTCTTTATACAATTCCGCACTTCGGGCGACAACTAAAAGCAAGTGGGAAGGCAACTTAGCCGGGTGGCGCTGCCGTGCGCTTTGTTGCCGACAATCTCCACAAATAAACTTGACTTGAAGCGTATAACAGGTAGATTCAGACACGAAGCCTTCGGGGTGAGGTGAAATTCCTCGATCGGCGGTAAAGCCCGCGAGCCGGCAAATGAATCTGAAATGATTCTACAAAAATGCCGGCAGAATCGGTGAGATTCCGATGCCGACGGTAAAAGTCCGGATGGAAGAAGGCAGGCGAAGGACGCCAGTTCAGGCGTATCTTGCCCCAGTGCTCATTGGTGGTTATCGTAAGATTCCCCGCCGACACTGCGCAAGTTCTACCACTGCCAGAGAACCCCGAAGTCAGCTTCGGGGGTTTTTTTATGGCTGGTACGAACACGATAGAGAGAAGCTACATGCAACGTGCGCTGGAACTCGCATCCCGTGGCAAAGGGATGACCGGCACCAACCCGATCGTCGGCGCCGTGCTGGTGCGCGACGGCAGAATCATCGGTGAGGGATTCCACCATCGCTTCGGTGGTGATCACGCCGAGATCGATGCCATCAAGAATGCGCGCGAGCCAATCGAGGGTGCTGACCTCTACGTCACCCTAGAACCGTGTGCACATCACGGCAAAACCCCTCCCTGCGTTGACACGATTAAAGCTGCGGGGATCAGACGCGTGATAACCGCTATGCCTGATCCTAACCCGAAGGTGAATGGGGCAGGGCTTGATATCCTGCGTCGGAGTGGAATTGAAGTTACGTCAGACTTCGAGCGGGAAGCCGCGGAGCAGAGCAACGCCGCCTATCTCAAGTATATTCGCACCGGTTTGCCCTATGTCACTCTGAAAATCGCACAGACTATCGATGGCCGGATTGCTGATTTTGAAGGTGACGCGAAATGGATTACCTCAGAGGAATCGCGCCGGCAGGTTCACCTGATGCGGAGCCGGGTGGATGCCGTCGTGATCGGTGCTGGTACTGCTCGCGCAGATAATCCGGCGCTGACGGCGCATGGGATTTCGAAACACAATCCAAAGCGGATCGTGATCGGCTCCGGGCCTGATTCAGTGCCGGCATCGCTGGGACTTGTTGCAGAGAACGACGATCGGAACACAATCATCGTCAATCCCGGGGCTGAAGAGATCGTTTCGCCCCCCAATGGCGGGCCGACGGCGGTCGAGAACTGGACAGTCAGTTCGCGCGACGGTCGCATCGATCTGCAGCGATTCCTGCGGCTCTCCGCCGCGCAGAATATGGGACATCTCCTCGTTGAAGGCGGTGCGAACCTCTTCACCCAGTTTATCGAACAAAACCTCGCGGACGAGATCATCTTCGTGATCGCTCCAAAGCTTCTCGGGCGAGGGCTGCCGGCTTTCAACTCGAATACCGGAAGGAGCATCAGCGATACCCTCTCCTTCAAGGTGCGCTCATCGTACGAATTGGGTGGCGACATCTGGATTGAAACCGAGGTACGCCGCTGATGTTTACCGGTTTGATCCAGACACTCGGTACTATCGAGTCGACCTCGCGGCAATCGCAGAACCTGGTGTTCACGATCTCAGCGCGCGAGATTGTCCCCGAACTCACCGTGGGAGACTCGGTCGCGATCAATGGTGTCTGTCTCACCGCAGAGACAATCTCGTCGCCTGCAGCAACTTTCACTGCGACTGCGGTGCGCGAAACTCTGGAGCGCACCACACTTGGCAATGCGTCACGCGG
>JBECKX010000145.1:0-5905 GCA_040235515.1 Candidatus Zixiibacteriota bacterium | reverse complement strand
GGGTGAGGGTCTTGAGGTCGAGTCCGGAATGAACGGCGAGCCGCTCACGCGCCCGGGCGAGGGTTTCGGCCGCTGCGGCCTCTGATTCTTCGTTGCTGCCGGTTACGACTACGGTTGCGACCGTGAGGGAACCACCCGGTTGTTTTGCGAGGGAGGCCGCATAGCCTTCTGCACAGCGGGCGTGCTCTCCGCCGGCGGTCGGCAGCAGAATATTGCGGATTGGTTCTGAGCCGGTGAGCTTGACCAGGACGATGTCGCACTTGGCGCGGCTGACGGTGTCATCCACGACCTCACCGAGGACTCGTTTTGCGGTGCGAGTGTAACCCTTCCAACCCATCAGGATCATATCGGCGTTGCGTTCACTGGCGGTTTCGAGGATTGCCCTGGCTGCATGATGGCCGACGCGAATGAGCGACCTGGTGGGGACGCCATGTTTCTGTGCGGTTTTGTGCGCGAGCTCGAGCATGTGTTTCTCGCGTTCGACATAGTCCTCTTGCAGGGTTGGGGGGACCTGTTCCGGAATCAGGGCGACGCGCAGCGCGATGATTTCGCCTTTGCGGTCGCGGGCGATGGCGGCGGCCAATTCGATGAGCGGTTCGACATTGGAAGGATTGTGCAGAGGTACGAGGATTCTGAAGACGCCTTCGCCGGCGGTCTTGTGTTCGACCGCGACGCGGGAGGGCAGGCCGGGGATTTCTTCCTCGGCTCCCTGCGAGCCTTTCCACGCGAAGAAGCCCAGCACACCGAGCAGCAGTGCGCCGATGGCGAGGGCGAAGGAATAGAAGTGCTGCACGATCTGGCGGAGGAGATAGAGATTGGCGATGATGCCAAGCGCAGGCAGCAGCGGCACGAGTGGCACGCGAAATGGTCGTTTGAGGTTCGGGTATTTGCGACGGTGGGCGATCAGCGCGAGATTGACGAGTATCAGGGCGATCAGGAGCACGGTATCGGCGAAGTGGGCCAATTGTTCGAGCCTGAGCAGCAGCATAAAGACCGCGATCATGCCGCCGACAAGGAGCAACGCCACGATGGGGGTTCGGGTGCGGGCGCTGATCATGCCAACCCCTTCCGGCATGTGGCCCAGCCTGCCCATCGAGAGGGTGACGCGAGAACCTGCCATGATGGATGCGTTGGATGCGGAGATCATGGAGAAGAGCGCGCCGCCGACGATTACCAATCCACCGATCGGTCCGAGGAATATCTTGGCGACATCTCCCATCGCAGCCTCGGTATACTCGAGCAGGTTTGCAGAGGCCACGACGATGACCACGAGGGTGTATAGCACGGTGACGACACCCATTGAGATGAAGATTGCGCGGGGGATGGTCCTGGTTGGGTTCTTGAATTCACCGGCGGAGGCTGCGATGGCTGAGAATCCGAAGAAGGTGATGAATACCATCGCCGCCGTTGAAGCGATATCTACTATATCGTGGCTCATTCTTTCCATCAGCTCAGCGGTGTCGACGCGCGAGAGCCCACCAACGATAAACCAGGCCAGCAGGATCACTTTGCCGATGGTGACGATTACCTGGAAGGAGCCGCTTTCCTTCGTGCCTTTGATGTTCAGCAGGGTCAGGATGGCGAGAGCGACCAGCCCGGAGATGCTCTCCAGTTTTGTCTCTACGATGAATTCGAAGAAGTAGGAAGAGAAACTGGAGAGGTAGAAGGCACATGAGGAAGTGTATCCGAGAAAGAGCGCCCAGCCGACGAAATAGGCGAAGGGCGCCGAGAAGGTTTTGCGCGCATAAAGGTAACCTTCACCGGAGCGCGGATAGATGGAGCAGAATTCGCAGTAGGTGAGCGCTGTGAAGGTAGCGACGACGGCTGCCAGCAGGAAGGAGATAATCGCAGAGGAACCGACATTGCGAATTGCCAAACCGGAGAGGGTGAAGATACCCGCGGCGATCATGGTTCCGACGCCGATGGCCAGCGCGGAGGTCAGGCCGAGATCGCGACTCAGTTCGGTTTGTATATCTAGCGGTTTATGCTTCTCTTCCAAAACAGCTAATCGATTCCTTTGCCGATCGGGGCGGTTGCAGGCATGTCAGCTCGCGGACCCGGATCAAGTAGTTCATTCAGCAGAATCTATGTCAGCAGTAGAAGTGTTACAATCGATTTCTGCCGGAGGTGGCAGTTGGGTGGCTGTAATCAATTCAACTTTTTTTGGTGGAACCTGTCAGGAATGGGAAGACTCAGACGTCGTTAGGGTGACAACGGAGCAGAATTGCTTTACATTTTAAAGATCAACAGGAGGAATGAAATGCCGGACTTTGTTTTCTTATTTCGCGGTGGAGATTACGAGGAGTTCTCGCCGGAGCAGCTTCAAAAGGAAGTGCAGGATTACATTGCGTGGGTGAAGGAGCTGAGGGAGCAGGGGAAATTCAAGGCGGGCGATGAATTGCAGAAGAATGGCCGGGTAGTTCGCAATCAGGCGGGTAAGATCACGGATGGGCCGTTTGCCGAGTCGAAGGAAGCCGTGGGTGGTTACTTCCTGATTGAGGCGGCGGACTATGATGAGGCGGTTGAGATTGCCAAAGGGAGTCCGAATCTGCAGCACAATGGATGGGTGGAAGTGCGGCAGGTGAGTGACTACCAGTAAGGCCGTCGGAGTAGCGGCGTCATGAGTGAGTATCGATGCGCAAGCTGAGTGGCCAGGGAGGGGAAAAGGGCAACGGCGGCGGAAACCTGGTCGAGCACCTGTTTCGGCACCAGCACGGCAAGATCTTGTCGACCCTGCTCAGAGAGTTCGGGGTCGAGAATGCGAAGCAGGTCGAGGATGCGACTCAGGAGGCGTTTCTCAAGGCATTATCGACCTGGCCGTTGCGGGGCGCGCCAGAGAATCCCTCGGGCTGGTTGCAGCGTGTCGCCCGCAATGCCGCGATAGATCAATTCCGGAGACAGGGGCGGAGCCGCCGCCTGACGGCTGTGGATGCAGGGCAGACGTCGCATGTCGATTCGGAGCCGACAGCAGCGTTTGTGGGGGAGGTTGCCGACAACCTGCTGGCGACGATGTTTGCGTGCTGTGCGGCGGAGATTCCGGAGAGATCACGAGCTGTGATTATTCTCAAATGGTTGTCGGGCTTCTCGACCAGGGAGATAGCCCGCGCGCTGCTTGAATCTGAATCTGCAGTTGCGCAGCGGCTTTCCCGTGCGCGCCAAAAACTGCAGGAGAGTGGCGGCGCGTTAATGGTCCCGACTGGGAAGGAACTAACGGCGCGACTGCCGGTCGTCCAGCAGGCGTTGTATCTGCTGTTCAATGAGGGTTATTCATCGTCGCAGCCAGATGCGCTGGTTCGCAAGGAGCTGTGCGAGGAAGCGATGCGCCTGACCAGCAGTCTGCTGGAACATCCAGCCTGCGCGGAGACATCAACGCATGCCCTGATGGCTCTCTTCTGTTTTCATGCTGCGCGGCTTGCAACCCGCCAGGGTGGGGCGTATGAGTTATTGTTGCTATCCGAACAGGATCGTGGGAAGTGGAATAAGGCGCTTATCGCACGCGGGATGGAGGCACTCAGAAATGCGGGACGGGGGAGTGAACTGAGCAGGTATCACCTGGAAGCTGGGATTGCAGCGTGCCACATCGCAGCCGGGAGCATCGAATCGACGAACTGGCGGGAGATATCGTACCTTTACAGAGAGCTGCATCGGCTGACCCATTCGCCGGTTGTCGCGCTCAACCTGGCGATCGCCGTGTCGTACGATCAAGGAACTGACGCGGGGCAGGCGGTGCTGAAGGAGTTGGTCGATGAAGCGCGACTCGACAACTACTGCTACTACTGGGCGGTAGCGGCGGACTTTGAAAGGCGGGATGGGAATCTTGCGGGTGCTGTTGGGCTGTATGAGAGGGCGCATGCGATGGCTACGAACAATGTTGAGCGTCAGTTTCTTGCCGGTCGCATAGAGGAGTGTCGGGGTTCGGATTAGAGTCACCGTTAAAATTCCCGGTTTGTTGACTTGTTAATGTACTTTTTAGTGCACTATTACGACGCGTTCGCGTATACCTAGAAGACGAGGGGTTGCTGCGATCAACTGAGGCTATGGCGAAGGAACGTCAGAACCACACTCGCAGGCGATGACGCTCGTCGAATCTGAATTCCTCGACTTCTGGCCCCGACGACTCACATTACCCCCGCCAGGCCGGATGAGGCACGTTTGACAATTTCTCAAGCGCCTTTCCGGCGCTTTCAACCATCCCGTTGCATTTGCGGGTGAACTCTCCGTCACGCGCGATGTGACGACCTCCCTGAACGGTTCAATAGGAGGTGAACCGATGGGTGACAAGAACAATCCCAAGAAAGGCGAGATCGTGATTGTGACTCGCAGTCAACGATTTCGCAACAAGTGCTCGAAGTTACTTGCCAATGAGAAGCTGCATCTGACTTTCGTTGAGACGGAAGAGGAATTGATGCGAAAGATCCGTGCCCGCAAGGTGGGCCTGGTGATCGTCAAGAGCGGGCGATCAGAACCGGAGTGCCACCACGTGATCAATCTCATCAAAGAAACCAATCCTGCCATCTCGGTACTTCTTTCCGCCGACTACTTCAATTTCTGGTCCGATTTCGGATCGTGGGTTGCGGACGCCTGCATTGTGGAGACAGGAGACATGGCAGAATTGCGTTCCGCGGTGCATGATTATGCGCTCTCCTCGGCAGCTGCCGAAGCCGGTGAGGAGGAGTTTCCGGTGGACTGGGCTTGAACGTGACAAGACGGCAGGAGCAGCGCTGCTGCGAGGGAATGAGAACGGCGGAGCGACCTTTTGTATCAGGTCACTCCGCCGTGTCGTTTTGTAGTCGAATATGGGGTTGTCCTGCTATGGAGCGGAACAGACCGCCGGAGCGGGACCACCACCGAAGATGAAGTTGATCAGGTAGACGGCATCACCGATGGAGATGGCGCCGCTGCAATCGGCATCACCAGCCGAGAGCGGGTCGGGGGCCGGTCCACCACCGAAGATGTAGTTGATGATGAAGACGGCGTCGCCCACCGAAATCGAGCCACTGCCGTCGGCATCACCGGCAACGAATGGCGCATCGGGGCTGATCGAGATCTCCATTGCGATGTTATGAGCATCATTGGTACCCGGATCTGAATCCTCCACTCTGATCGTGAAGAAATAGTCGGCTGCGAATGACGGTGTGCCGGTGATTACACCGACGGTATCACCATCGAAAGAGCAACCAAACGGCAGGTCGCCACCCTGGAAGGTCCAGTGATAGGGAGCCACGCCGCCGACCGCTTCGAGCTTGGCGTAATACGGGAAGCCTTCATAGCCATCGGGCAAGCTCGAGGGGAGGAAGGTGGTCATCAGGGTAGTCTCCGAGACGGTACGAAGAATCCACTGGTCGGGATCGAAGACGATGCCGGTAACGGAGTCGGCGAAGGTAAGCTCATAGAGCTGGACCGCATCGGCCTCGTTCCAGATTGTCGTATCGATGTCGCCGCCGGTCGTTTGGAATGTCATCCTGATCGGCATCTTGAAGTGGGTGCCGCTCTGGGTCTGCTTCAGCAACATCACGAAGTCATAGTCGCCATTGCCATCCGGAGTCGACTCATAGGCGAACTGATAATCGGGGTGACCGTCGCCGTAGATCCACTCGTTGAAGAACCAGCTCATATCCTCACCGAGGGCTGTGGAAACCACCGAAGAGAAGTCCTCGGTAGTGACGGAGCTATACTGGAATGAGGAGTTGTACCAGGCCGGCAGCACGACATTGAAGAAGTTGTCGTCGCCGACGACACCGCGCAGCATATGCACGACCCAGGAAGCTTTATCATAGGTCAGGTTGCCGTCGAAGATGTCGTCAGTCAGGAGATTCTCGACGTAGACGGTGCCACCGCCGAGGTAGCGTTGGCTCTGCAAGTAATTCTTGTAGGCAGTGAAGCCGAATCTCGCTTCCTCGTAAAG
>JBECKX010000141.1:0-22398 GCA_040235515.1 Candidatus Zixiibacteriota bacterium | reverse complement strand
GTCTCCAGGGGTGATCAATGAAAGAAAACAGTTGCCTTTTTCTCTTGTATTGTTTAAACATCCATTCTGTTAGTCAAAATTGATCAATAGCCAGGAGTTATTCCGGCTTAGTAAATATAAAGGCGGCGCAACGAATTCATGAATTCCTTTCAAAAGAAGATTGAAGACAACGCAATCATTTGGCTGCTAAGTGTGTCTGTAACGGCATTCGGACTGGGTTTTGGTGCGTATCATGCACTTCAATCTATTGCAAGTGGGGGTGGAAATAATGGTCAAGGGCCATCACTGAGGATCGGTACAACCGATAGCGACAGTTCCATGTTAAACATGGAGACTCGCGTTAGTGCGCTCACAGACAGTCTCAGGCGCGTGAATACGGAGCAAAAGTTGCTATTCGCACTAGTGGACTCACTGGTCAACCACACTAGTGCAGAATCGCAGACTCCTTTTGGCTCAGATCGGAGCACTTCCACGATGCCTGGGCACTCCAATTCGATCAACTCCTTGTTTTCCGTCTCACTGGACTCTGTCGTAGTCACATACTTGGACCCGGATCACCCTTTGGATGCACAAATTCAGTTTAAAACCAATGTTAAGACTTTTCCAGTCAAGGACAGTATCGGCGAAGTGAGAAGTCCTTGGACAACGATCGGCCCCAAAGGCATTTCCGAGAGATCGGTTGTCAAACCGAATCACCTCGTAGAAGTGAAGGCCAAAAGTCCGCTGGTTAAAGCTGTTATAGTGGAGTTCACACTCGGATTATGGACAAACAACGAAACTTATACAGGAAACCCCACGGTTTCGCTTTACATAGAGAAGTCCTACGGTCGGTGGACGCTTTCGAATCACGACCGGCGGACACCGAGTTCAGAATCTATAGCATATAAGAATCTTGAGGTGCGACATCCAGACTATAATCGAGGCACCAACCGACTTCGGTGCACCTATTCCGCGTTCTTCACCCTCTACCCTCTCTAGTTAGGCTCGTTGTAGTCGTTAGACCCATCTCTATCTCCTTCTGATCAGCGAGCACTTCTTCATAGCTGCAAAGTTTTTCACATGAAAGCGTGATGCTTCCCTCTGATAAGACGTCGAGAATTACAACTTCAGACCGCAAGCTTCCCCTACCAATCGCACGTCTTCAGGCACTTGCTCCGCGGCATCTTCACGCCGGAGGAACTCTACAGAACTAGCTTGCCGCCGCGAAACGTCGGTGGGCGGCAATTCATCGAGAAAGCCGACTTCTCCTTCTAAACTCTATCTCTCCACAATCATCTCAAACACTGCGCATTCCCGCCCCGCCGGAGCCAATTTCCCTTGCGGCGCCCTAACGATTGCTGCGTACTATAGAGATAAACATCATCAAATTGATGCTAAGGAATTCCCCTATGCCAAACTCCGTTCGATTGCACCGAGTGGTGCGTACAACTCCCGAAAAACTGTATCGGGCATTCCTCGATGCAGATGCCATCGTCAAGTGGCTGCCACCTCACGGCTTCACCTGTAAAGTCCATCATCTGGATGCCCGGGTTGGCGGTACGTTCAAAATGTCTTTCACCAACTTCTCCACCGGTTCAAGCCACTCCTTCGGCGGGACATACCACGAACTGGTGCCGAATGAGCGGATCAGTTACTCCGACAAATTCGACGATCCGAACCTGTCCGGCGAAATGCACGCTATCATCAAACTGAAGCAGGTATCCTGCGGCACCGAACTCGAGATCGAACAGACCGGTATCCCTGAACAAATCCCGACCGAGGCATGCTACCTCGGCTGGCAACAGTCGCTGACTCTGCTGATTCAGCTCGTTGAGCCGGATATTCCGGACCAACCGGAATCATGAAGTAGTCTGTGCTCGGAACTATCGGTACAGCCGCCCATTTCTTGTTGGTTATTCCCCGGCACTATGACATGTTGAACGCATGCGCCAACCACTCCAGGTCATAGTCATCCCCTACCGCGTGGTGGATGACCAGCTTGAATTCGCCATCTTCCACCGCGCTTCCGGCTCGATGTGGCACTTCGTGTCAGGCGGCGCCGAGGATGAGGAGACTCCGCTGCAAACCGCCCGACGCGAGTTGCAGGAAGAAACCGGCATCGGCGCCGGCGTCACCCTCTTCCAGCTCGACTCAATCGCTTCGGTCCCGCGCACCGCATTCAGCGGAACCGATCATTGGCCGGCCGATCTCTACGTCGTCCCCGAGTATTCCTTCGCTGTCGATGTTGGCACGCGCGACATCCACCTCAGCGAAGAACACGATCGTTACGCCTGGCTCAACTTCACCCGCGCCCATCTTACACTTACCTGGGACAGTAATAAAGTCGCACTCTGGGAACTCAACCAGCGGCTGCGGCGCGGCGGCGATCTATAGAGACCGCTGCTTCGACAAAAGCAGCTTGCAATCGCTCGCTTCAGGGCCTACATTCCAGCTACAAGACTACATCGATCCATCATCGCGTAAAAGGCTAACACGGTCGGGGCACATCTCCTGCCACAGAATTAAGAGGGCTAAACATGGATATCGTCGGCATCTCCACACTCAGTGAGAAACAACTCGCAGAAATCATGAAGCATGGCGCTACACCGGCGCTGGCACACGTCGCCGGCTACGAGTTCAACGGCTACAACTTCAACTGGATGACCACCGTCACCCAGACACGCAAATTCAAGAAAGGCTTTTACGGTCGTCCCGCCGACGGCTTTCTGTGGGGATACAATGTACCGGTCGAGCAAAACGCGATAACCGAGCCCTGGATCGCCAGGTCCGACGATCTCGGCCCGATCAAGTATTATCCCTTCAAGACATTCGGCGCTGGAATGGACGGCAACTCGAAACACGCCAACGGTCTCGTGATCGACTACAAGAAGTCGGACCAGTATCCGTTCTGGAATCCCGTACAGCAGACGATCGACTACCTCGTCTTCGCCGAACCGGGCAACACCGACCTGCTCCTGGGGATCAGCTACTTGCGCACCTTCCTTGGCAACATCAAGATGGGCTACTTCGCATTGGAGCGCCACAACCCCAGCCAACGCGGCGCCGGCGCCCGCTTCTTTGAGGATCATGAGCACCGCATCCTGGTATCGCTGGCCGAGGCCTTTTACCACGGCACCGCTGCAAGTCTGCCACCAACGCAGATCGCGGAGAACATCTCCACGCAGGTAGCCGGCATCAGCTCGAACCGGACTCAGTCACTCAAAGGCATACTCAATGCGATTGAGTTGGTCCTGCCGAAGCTCACCGGCAAAGACAAACTGTTTTCGAAACTGAATGTCGCTGAGCGCCGCGAGGTTCTCGACAGGGCGTTCAACTCAGACTCGAATTCACCGCTTCAGTGCGTGCTGCGCGATCTCTCCCGGACGCGCGTCCTGATCACGTCCGGCTACTACACTGATCCCGATGTTCAGAAAGCAATCGGCTTCATTCCCCCTGCCGAGCGCAGTCGCTACTCGAGCGGTGACCTTACTCCCAGGCCGACCCCCGCAATCACCCCGCACGTCCCTCCGGCGGATGAGCTCAACTGCGATATCTGTATCATTGGTTCGGGAGCTGGTGGTGCGGTAATCGCGGCTCGTGCGGCGGCCGCCGGCAAGGAAGTAATCCTGGTCGAGGAGGGCCCCATGCTGATGCCGGGCGAGATGGAGCATCATGAAGGCCACATGACGTCGCGCGTCTACAAGGAGGGCGGGCTGCAATCCTCGGTTGATTTTGACATGACAATCCTGCAAGGCAAGTGCCTTGGTGGAACCACGGTAATCAATAACCTGATCTGCTACAGACTACTTGATGACCCGGATCTCGGCAGTTCCTGGGGCGATCAGCTACTCGACCGCTGGAGTAACGATCCCGGCATCAAGGCCCCGATTGACAAGACCGAACTGCGCGAATCCTACAACCGCGTGGAACAGCGAATCGGCGTTTCGCGCCTGACTCAGGAGTTCGCCGGCAACAATGCCACGATACTCCTGAAAGGCTTCAACGACTTGCGGGCGGCGGATGCCGGCATTCCGGCTTACCCATCTCAACTGTTTCGCAAAAACTTCGATAACTGCATCGGCTGTGGCTACTGTAACTTCGGTTGCAAGTATGGCCGCAAGCTCTCGATGCTCGAGACCTTCCTCCCCGATGCGGCAGACGCCGGCGCGAAGATCATTGTCCATTGCCACGCCCGAAAAATCAACCGCAACGGTTCGCAGGCGACCTCTGTAGAATGCGAAATGCTCGGCGGCCGGAAGATCAAGATCAATGCCTCCAGGGTCGTTGTGGCCTGTGGTGCGATCGGTTCCACGAAGCTGCTCATGAAGAGTGGTATCTCCAACAAAATGCTGGGAAAGCACTTCTCCTTCAACGCCGCTACGCCGATGTTCGCCGAGTTCGACGACGATATCAACGGCTACGACGGTGTGCAGATGGGCTCCTTCATCGACGCAGGAGATTTTATCCTCGAGTCGATCTTCTACCCGCCGATGAGCTTCTCGATGACCATGCCGGGTTGGTATGAAAATCATTTCGAGCGCATGAAGCGTTTCAACAAGTTCATGAACGCCGGTGTCCTGATCGGCACCGACCATGAATCTGAAGTCACCGGCTGGTCACCAATTCCGAATCTGGTCGGCCCGATTGAACTGCGGCTAACCGACCGCGATTTTGACAACCTGCGTTCGGGGATGAAGTTGCTGACGAAAGTGTTTTTCGCTGCCGGTGCCAGTCAGGTTCTGCCGGTAGCTCTGATCGATCATCCGATATCCCGAACTGACTTCGAGAATGGCCGGGTCGACTCGATCATTGATTCGCTGGTTCGCGGAAGTGATGACGTGATTCTGAGTTCGTCGCATCCGCAGGGCGGCAACCCGATGAGTGATGACCCCGACCGCGGCGTGGTGGATAGCAAGTTCAGAGTGCATGGTTTCGACAACCTTTATGTTTGTGATGCGAGCGTCTTTCCTACTACAATTCGGATCAACCCGCAGCTAACGATAATGGCGTTTGCCGACTATGCGTGGCGTATGAGCATAGGGGCCTGATCTGCATCGAGGGGTGCGCGAACTCAACCATTCGCAGGTAGATGAGCGTGCAACGGATCCGTCAGACACGATGAGACATTCACGTTTCGGAAACGCAGGTAGCAGGCTAATGGCGATAAAGGTATTGTGACATCGAACATCGGGTGCTATAATGTGTACCTATGATTTAGAAAAGCAGTTGGGCAAAAAGGTAGGCTACGCATGTCAAAGGCAAGTTTTATTGAACAGTTGGGGATTGTTCCCGAGCGTTCCCTCTCCGAAAAGGTGGTCACGGTAATCAATGGCTTAGTACATATTCTTCTGCTGTCCAGTCCTGGGATTTACCTGGTCAATCTTCTGGTTGGGGTCCTGCTGGCGTGGATCGTAACCATGCCGACGCGCGCTGCCTCAGGCTCGGCCTGGATAGACGCGATATTTGTGGTCGTGTTCTTCATTCTCTACCTGGTGATAGACTGGGTTGCCGCAAAATGGAGCCTTTTGAAGACAGTCGAGGAGTTGGTTAACGGAGAACCTGTATTTGGTAAACTCGGTGGACTGCAACGCAAGGTGTTCTTCACCATGTTGCATTGTTCGAAACTAATGAAATACGAGTTCTCCGGCTCGGATGCCGAATTGGTGAAGGAGTTCAACGAGTTCGACAGCAAACTTACAAAGCGCGCTTTTGAAAAGCGATTCGATGAACTGGTCGAGAGACAGGAACTGGAGCTTCCCGAGGACGGAGACGCGGCGTGGGAAACGGTGTGGGAAAAACTGCTCACTTATGGAGACAGCAACTCTACTTTCAAGGACATGATCGATATTGAAAATCACGGAGCCCGTTTCTTGATATTTCGACTCCTCTCCCTGGCCGCCCATGTCGGGCGCTTGACCCTTCTGTTTCAGTTCGTCATGCTCTATATCATTGCCCGTTACGCGCTGGGTGATATCACCCTCGTTTCAACCATCAACAGCGGACTGTTCTCGATCTTCATACTCTCACTTTATGTATTCGCAAGTTTCTCCGTGAATATCACTGAACTTACACTCTACGGGTTTCTCAACAAGACGGCCGTTCCACCAGAACTGGTGGTAGAGTTCTCGGAAGAAGCTGAGAAATTCTCCGGTGTTAGAGTGATCGCCAAAAAGACCGTCGTCCAAAAAGGTTTCCTGGGCCAGATAGGCAGATACTTTCAGCGCGTGATCTGTGTGAGCTTCTTCAACGCAATCGTATCGTTGCCGATCCTCGGCTTCGCCTGCTTGCTTCACTGGCTCTTCTATGGCCTTGATGGAGTCGGTGGGTTTCAGGTATATATCACCCTGGCCGTAGGTAGTCTGATTCTGCCGACCGCTCTCGCAGCCGGTTTCCGCTTGTTCCTCTGGATTCTGGAGAATGTTGGTGTGTTTCTCGCGCCTATCATTTATGCGTTGCTCGTAGCGATACTGCCAAAGGTCATCAGTTACCTGGTCACCGGGGATATCGACCTGACGGAAACGGAAAACGTCGTCACCGCAGCGATCGCCGGGCTTACAACACTTATCGGCACAACCATCGCTCTTCGAGCTTCCAAACGGGTGGAGGCGGCATCCAGGTAACTGTGGACTGTATCCTCCCTGATACTGATTTGCACTACCTGTTTTTGGAATCATCTCCGTAATCACACAGGAAATGGTTTCGATGATACTACTGATCTCGTATTATTGGACATGCTGATATTGACCCCGACAGATGCGCACGGAATCCGGCATGACTGAGTTGCGAGCTGCAACCGAATCGCGCCAGTACAAATACTACGACCTCATCATGGCGCTGTTCGTCACGGTGTTGCTCTGCTCCAACCTGATTGGTCCGGCGAAAATCTGGAGCTTCTACGGCTGGGAGTTTGGCGCCGGGATCCTCTTCTTCCCGATCAGCTATCTCTTCGGCGATATCCTTACCGAGGTGTACGGCTATGCCCGCGCGCGCAAGGTTGTCTGGGCCGGATTTGGCGCACTGGTATTCGCCTCTTTCATGAGCTGGGTCGTACTGGCACTCCCCCCCGCAGAAGGCTGGCCGAATCAGGAAGCGCACGAAATCGTATTCGGCACCACCCCGCGCATTGTGCTCGCATCGATCAGCGCCTACTGGGCGGGCGAATTCTCTAATTCCTTCGTGCTGGCGAAGATGAAGCTCTGGACCAGGGGCAAATTTCTCTTCACCCGCACCATCGGCTCAACAATCATCGGCACCGCCATCGACTCGGCGATTTTCTACCCGCTCGCGTTCTGGGGCATCTGGACCAACGAACAGGTTTTTGCGGTAATGCTGGGTAACTATGTCCTCAAGGTCCTCTGGGAAACCCTCGCGACTCCCTTTACCTATAAAATCGTCGGATTCCTCAAGCGCGTGGAGTCAGAGGATTACTATGACCGCGACACCGATTTCACCCCTTTTTCGCTACAAACAGACTGAAATCGGCTCTGCCCCAACGCCGGGAATCTTCCGCCGGACGCGGCCGCAAATTCTATTGCTAACGTGAATCGTACCCATATATTGTTAGCCCGCGCGGTCAGCAGAATCTAATCCGCGGGCCAAATAGAAAGCTATGGTGGGTGTAGCTCAGTTGGTTAGAGCATCAGATTGTGGCTCTGAGGGTCGTGGGTTCAAATCCCATCATCCACCCCAACATCGAAAGACCTCTGGCAATTGGCCGGGGGTCTTCTTACTTTAGCTGTGATGAACCGCCCTACCCATCCCACGCCGGAATCACGGCTTCGTGATCGAGATATCCCCTCGACTCCTGTCCTCTTCTACCAGAATTGGAATGATCTGCTGTTTCTCCACTGGGCCTATCCAGTAGAAGAGATCGCCTCTACGCTGCCACCGGGACTCCACGTCGATACCTATGACGACTACGCCTGGGTCGGTGCGGTCGCCACCTCAATGAGTGACATTCGAGCTCGCTTTGCACCGAAGCTGCCCGGAATCTCGTCGCTGCACGAATTGAATCTTCGCACCTACGTCTACGATAACCTCGGCAGAACCGGCGTCTGGTTCTATTCGCTCGATGCCAATAGCCGCGTCGCCGTGCAGTTAGGTCGGCATCTGTTCCACCTCAACTACCACTTCAGCGAAATCTCTCGTTCGCAGCAAGTCGAGGGGAACACCTTTCGCCATGAGCTCAGCGCGGAGCGGCTCAGCGCGCCGAGGTTGGAGCAGGTGGGCATCAAGTGGAACTCAACGAACTCTTACCTGGCCGCCGAACCGGACAGCTTTGAATTCTTCCTCCTTGAGCGCTACTCATTCTTTGCGGTGAACAACCGAACCAAACGCCTGCTGCAGGCGCGAGTCTACCGTGAACCGTATCGAATCGCCCCGGCAGAGGCGACGATTTCGAATCACGAGCTACTCCGGAGCGCCGGACTCTCTGCCCCCAATCGTCCACCCGACTCAGCTCTCTGCTCCCCCCGCGTAGCAGTCACAATCCACCGACTGGCAGGAGTCGACTGCTAGGAGTATAAAGTGAGGCCACCAGAACCGGATCTCAGCAGATTTGCCGCGAGTACCCCGTAAGACCATCGCACCGACCGAGATACGCAGTTTTCTTACGCATAAGGGCGTATGTCACATCCTGATTGGATTGCCCGGACTCGCTATCATTATTGACATTTGACTTGCTAAGCCCGACTCCCTGCCCTATAATACGTATTGTTCATACGTATTCCTTTCCCTTGGAGGAACGATGTCAAAGCAAAGCTCGGGGAATCCTCACAATCCAGCTTCACACACTGAGCATCCGAACGGCTACTCGCCAGAGCTATTTCTCCGCACACTGATTGAACACGCCCCCAATGCCATCTTTGCAGTGCGAAATGATGGTACCTTCATTGAAATGAACTCACTGGCGGCACAAGCCCTCGGCGGGATACCTCAGGACTTCCTGGGTAAACAGATGGGGGAGTTGTTTCCCCCCGAACATGCCAACCGGCAACTGGAGTCGATTTGCAGAGTCATCAAGACGCAGAAGGGCGAAGTGCATCGACGACCAACGATTGTCAATGGCGAGCAACGCTGGTTCGTAACGACAATCCAGCCACTGCCCGACTCGAACGGTAAACCCGACACAGCTCTCTGCGTCTCTACTGATATCAGCGAAACAATCGAGCGCAACCAGATGCTGCAACGGGAACGTGACTTTAACAAGACGATCCTGCAGACTGCGAACTGCCTGATCTTTGCCCTCGATGAAGAGGGCCGGGTCGCGGTCTTCAATTCCGAATGTGAACGGTTGAGCGGCTACAAAGCTTCGGAAGTGCTCGGCAAAGTGTATCACGAAATCTTTCTGCCGCCCGAAGCGATCCACGCCGGCCACGACAACTTCGGCCAGTGGGTGCGAGAACATCCGAGAGATACCTACGAAGGACCCTGGGTCACGAAATCGGGAGAGATCCTCACGATCTATTGGTCAACCTCATCCTTCGAAATCGAGGCGACCGGTGAACTGGTAGCCATCGCTATCGGTGTCGATATTACGGAGCGTAAACGCACGGAAAAGGCGCTGCGCCTGCACGCGTTTGCATTTGAGAATATCTCCGATGCGGTGATGGTCACCGACGCCGATGGGAAGATCGTTCAGTTCAACTCAGGCGCCGAAAGCCTGCTCGGCTACAAGTCGGAAGAGGCCATCGATATGTATGTCGGTGACCTGGTTGCCGCTGACGTGGCCGAACGACTGAATCAGGAAATCTGGGAACAAGTCAGTAAAGGTAATCGCTGGAGTGGAGTGGTCAAGGGCACTCGCAAAGACGGCTCTGCCGCCTATAGCGATACCGCCATCATACCGGTCATCGACGAGTCGGGCGAGAGGATATCCATTGTCTCGGTGTCCCATGACATCACTCCCCACCGCGAACTGGAGCAAAAACTGAAGAACTCGGAAGCGCACAAGAGCGCTATCCTGGAGGCACTCCCCGATATGGTCTTCGTCTTGAACCGTGATGGAATCTGTCTCGACTTCAAGGGAGTCCCCAACGAGCCTCCGATCGCACCACCGCAGGAGTTCATCGGAAAGAAGGCATACAAGTGGATGCCGAAGCGAATCGGCTCGAAGATTCTGAAAAAGACGCAGGCAGCCATTGATTCCGGCGAGACCCAAATCCTCGAGTACTCGCTCAGTCTGCCACAAAGGACCGGTGACTACGAGGCCCGCTTTGTCAGAAGTGGAAACAACACCTGCGTAGCGCTGGTCCGAAACATCACTGAACGCAAACTGATGGAAAGCAAGCTCGATAAAGCCAACCGCGACCTCAAGCACGAACACGAGGAACTCAATGACGCTAATACGACTCTGCGCGGCATGGTGCGCCTGATGGAATCTGAGAGCAATCGCGTCAAAGAACAGGTGATCGAGAACGTCGACAAGCAAATCACTCCGTTGATCGAACAATTGAAACAATCCTGCGCCGAATTGAACCTCGGCCTGCTCAAACAGATAGAAACAGAACTGCGAGAAATCACTTCCCCCTTCACGCGGACTCTGGCCAACCTCGCCGGCAATCTAACCCGGCGTGAGCTTCAAATCGCCAGTATGATCCGTACGGGCAGCCAAACCAAGGAGATAGCAGAGACCTTGCGGCTCTCAACCCGGACCGTGGAGAAGACCAGACAGAATATCAGGCGGAAGCTTGGAATCACCAATTCGGAGATCAACCTGGCCAGCCACTTAGAAAACCTCATCGACATACTACGTAAATAACGTACGCATTTCATGCCCTTTTATGTCGTAGTTTCGTTTCTTGACAAGTCTCTTATGCTGCAATAGCTTAAGTTACAAATCATTGTTGGATGAGCGAAGAGGGCCAAAGCCGTACCACCAAATCGTACGCAATCTCTGCTTTGACCGTGTACGCATTGCCTCAAATGAGCCAAACACTCCTGCTGTCGGCTGCAGAATATTCTTCGCGCGAACGGATGCCGCCTTCACAATGAACCGGTTAAGAACTCAATCTGCTGGGTGCTAATCTCAGAGTCGGGCAGGTCCACATAGCGGAAGGAGAATGTAACAGCTACCGCTGACGGTTAAAGATTACGTTCACTTCGTAAAATCAACTCAAAAGGGCCCTTTACCTAGACCTGTAAAGGGAGAAAGCATTGACGGCAATGACGCTCCAACATTGCCGTCTGCTTTCAGGGGTCAGACGGTCAGTCAGAGTTGCCTCGCGCAATCATCACCACCTCAGATTCCGGAAGAGTTCCCCAGTTATATCTGTATCACAGAGCCTCAGGCAGCAAACTATGTCTTTGCCTGTTCAACCCATTGCTGAACATTTGGCGGAGTGTACTCTTCGAATTTGCGGAGCAGTACTCCCGGGTCGTCTTCTACCACCAGTATCGAGCGATGCGATGCATCGATGAACCGCTCCGCGACGGCGGTGTCAAGGAACTGCGTCAGCGAATCGTAGTAGCCAGCGACGTTGAGTAACCCGCACGGCTTGGCGTGAATCCCCAACTGCGCCCAGGTCCAGATTTCGAATATCTCCTCGAGGGTGCCGATTCCTCCCGGTAGCGCGATGAACCCATCAGAAAGCTCCGCCATCAGCGTCTTGCGCTCATGCATCGAGTTGGTGATATGTAGCTCCGTAAGGTTCTTGTGCGCAACTTCACGGCGTACCAGCGACTCCGGTATCACCCCGATCGCTTCTCCGCCCGCCTCCAGCACGGCGTCAGCCACCGCCCCCATTACTCCGATGCTCGCCCCCCCATAAACCAGTTTGATACCCCGTGCCACCATCAGCTCGGCAAGCTGTCGGCCGGCGGCAGAATACGCCTCAAGGCGTCCTGGGTTTGATCCGCAATAAACACATAAACTTTTCATATCAAACTTTCCGTTCCGTTGTCAATCTGGTACCGGGATGTTGTACCGCCCTGGGCGGCTGTCGGATCACAGAGATATTAGGTTCATCCACTCTCTGTTGGACAGGAATCCGTTTATCCAACTAGTCGGCAAATTCGTCTCAAATGTGAGGTAGAGAGACAGCACGAAATGTTCCGACCCGAACCTGTCGGAGTCAGCGGCAGGGCGTGAGAAAAGCTCCCTGTGAGGCTCTATCTGTCGGAGTCGCCGTTGCTATCGGACTTGGTAACTCCCCAGACCGAATCGACGAAGTAACGCTTGGAGTCATACAAGTGCTCCTTCACGAAGAACCCGGTTTCCAGGGCGATTCTGTCGATGTCGCTTTCGAGATACTTGTAGGAATACTCGATATGAATCGGCTCCCAGGCGCGCAGGGTGAAAGACCGCCCCAGCGCCTCTATGAACACCTCCTGCTGCTCCAGGCTCACCAGATAGCTCTCCATAGCCCCGCTGAAGACATCGTAGCTACCGAAATGCCGGAATTTTGAAAGATCGAATTCCGCACCCAACTCCCGGTTGATCCGTTTCAATACATTCAGGTTGAACGCAGCGGTAACACCCTCCGAATCGTTGTAGGCAGAGAGGAGCAGTTCGATATCCTTCTTCAGATCAAACCCGATCAACGCCTGATCCCCCGGTTGGAGGCAATTCCAGAGGTTGCGCAGAAAGAACCTCGCCTTCGGGTGCGGGAAATTCCCGATGTTGGAGCCGAGGAAGAGCACGAAGTTCTTTTTCTCCTCCTGTTGGTTGAGCCACCGGACGCCGGTGAAGTAGTCGGTTACCAGCCCCGTAAAATTCAATTCCGGGTAGGTGGCCTTCAAATCACCGGCCAGCTCTTCCATCGCTGCCTGCGAGATATCGATCGGCACGTAGGTAAAGTCCAGCTCCCGTTCAAGGAAATGATCGAGCAGGATTTTGGTCTTCACACCATTCCCTGAACCGAATTCGACCAGGTTGAAGGGCTCACTTCCTGCATAGTCGGCGATCCGCGCACAGTTTCTGGCCAGCGCGTCCGCTTCGCACTTCGTCGGGTAGTATTCCTCAAGTTCCATGATCCTTGCAAAGAGCCGGCTACCCTCATCATCATACATGTAGCGAGACGGGATCGACTTTCGCGTCTCGGACAATCCTGTCAGGACATCCAGGGCAAACGTACCGTGATCCGCATGGGTCTCTGAGAAGTGACCCGCATCGACGTTCTTGATTTCCTGCACTATCGTCATCTCCATCATCTCACTTGATTCCTTTGCCGGTGCTCCTCCGGCGATTGCTGTTTCGCCACGGTCTGCCAGGTTCTGCCCCCATAGATTCTCTGCCAGCCGGATGCCGGTGAACTGCCAGCGCTTTTCCGCCTGAAAGAAATTCCGATAGGTCGGCCTGATATGACTCATGGGAGTCGCACAAGACCCGCCACGAAGGACATACTGATTGTTCATGAATTTGCCATTGTACTCACCCAGGGCATCCCGACTCTGTGTGTAACCCGGATATGGCAGGTATCCGCTCTGGGTCCACTCCCACACGTTGCCGATTAAAGACTGCGGCGAGTTCCCGTCGCGCTGCTCCACCCGAGGATGAAACACTCGATCCTCCAGCAATGCTCCCCGCTTGCCCGAGTTGCCCAGCTTCTCCTCTGCAACTTCCCATTCCGCTTCCGTCGGAAGCCTCTTTCCTTTCCAGCGTGCGAAGGCCGCCGCCTCGTAGAAGCTCACGTGGCATACCGGCTCATCCTTATCAAGGTCCCGCTCACCCTGCAGCGTCATTATTCGCCAGACACCATCGGCATTGCGCCAATAAAGTGGTGCTTCCCACCCGCTCTGATCAAGGAGTGCCCAGGCGTCCGAGAGCCACAGGTTGTGATCGCGGTAACCACCATCCTCGATAAACTCCAGAAACTCACCGCAGGTTACCAGATGTGAGCGAATGGCAAAATCTTCCAGGTAGACTTTGTGACGTGGAAACTCGTTGTCATAAGCGAAGGGTTGCGGTTTTGCACCAATCTCGTGAAGGCCACCCTCCACCTGCAGGAACTTCGCTCCCCCATTTCCCCCACTCATCCCGATTCCCTGACTTGCGGATGACTCCGCCACCGACTCCGAGTAAGCCGGCTTGAGGGGATTCGACGCAAAGATATGTTTGATATCGGTCAGGAATAGTTCCTGATGCTGCTGCTCATGGTTGATGCCAAGCAGCGTCAACTGCTCAACTCGTGGCCAGATATTCTCCGGGCAATTCTCGATGAACCCCTCCATGAGATCGGTAACCCTGTTGCGGTAGTCCATCACCTCCCGCACAGTCGGTCGTGACAACGTACCACGCAGGTTGCGTTCGACGCGCTCTCCCAGCGACTCATAGTAGGAATTGAATACGAAGTAGAAACGCTCATCGATCGGACGATAGCCCTCCATCATCTCCTGCAGAATCAGCCGCTCGAAAAACCAGGTCGTGTGGCCCGCATGCCACTTCGGAGGACTAACATCCTCGATGGTCTGTACTACCTGATCCTCGACCTCAAGTGGTGCCAGTAACTCCTCGGTCAACTTCCGTGTTTCCGAAAACTGTTCTTTCAACCCGGAACGCTGTTCCGTTTTCTGACCTGCTACGCTATGCGCCACGACCTCACATCCTTCAGTGCTTTTAAGTTATCCAGTCCAATTCTATCCGCTCAAACGTGCTGAGCTGAGTGCGGTAACCGAATGGCTCACCCTTCCGATGGCTCGCACTTGTAGATTATACGTTTTAACTTGCTGATCAGATGTATTCTAAGTGTATCCACTTTGACCACATAGTCAATCATCTTTTGCAATTAGTGGCCGCTGCTACCACCCGGCTCACAACTCAGTCCCCCTCAAGCTGGTGGAGCAGGTACGTTGCCGCCGAGTCGACCGAGAAGCCATCGACATCGACTATCTTATTGGCAACTTGCATCTGCTGATCGCTGATTCCGTTGACGAGCGACTGCAGAGCAGAGAGCAGCGGTTCGTTGTCGGCGGCGGTCTCCGATACGAGCAGGACCGCGTCGTAGGGTGGGAACACCTGCCTGTCGTCGGTCAGCAAAACGAGATCGTAGTCAATGATCCTGCCGTCGGTCGAAAATGCGGTAATGACATCCGTCTCCCCCTCGCTGACCGCGCTGTACATCAGTGCCGGGTCGATCGAGAGATGGTCGTTGAAATCGAATCGGTAGGTTGCCTTGAACGCGCTCCATTCGGGCCGAGAAAAGAATTCGTAGTCGCTCCCTATCGAGAGCTGTGGCGCCACCGCGCTCAGATCCGAGATGCTTCGCAGCCCATACTTCTTTGCCGTCTCCCTGGTGACAGCCAGCGCATAGGTGTTCTCGAACCCCAAGGCGCCGAGATTCCTGATGCCTTTAACATCACGAAGCCAATCGGTCATTTCCGCCAACAGAGTGTCGCGGCTCGGAACTACCTCCCGTTTCATCGCGTTGGCCCACACCGTGCCGGAGTAATCGACATAACAATCGACTCCACCGCTGGCCAGCGCATCGAAGAGGATTATCGAGCCCATCCCTGCACGGCTCTCCGCCGCAATGCCTTCTTCATCCAGAAGTTTCGTAATCAGGTTCGCGAGAATGTACTGCTCGGTGAAAGTCTTGGCGCCAATGATGACCTTTCTGTTGTTGTCCGCCAATCTCTCAGCCAGCGACGGCCCGATACCAAGCGCAAACAGGAGCAGGAGCAACAGAGTGGCAAGAGCGCCAAGCCTGAAGTTGCGGCGCGTGGCTGCGACTTCAACCAGGCGCACAATCTGGTCAAGGATGATCGCAAGCAACGCAGCGGATATGCAGCCAACCAGCACAGCGGTGATGTTCTGCGTTTGCAGTCCACCAAATATGTAGTTCCCCAGACTCGTTGCCCCTACCGGTGTGGCAAGTGTCGCAGTGCCAACGATCCAGACCGTCGCTGTCCTGACACCGGCCACGATGACGGGTAAGGCTAGTGGCAGCTCGACTCGGAACAGCAGTTGGCGATCTGTCATTCCGATGCCGCGAGCAGCCTCGACAATCGAGCCGTCAACCCCCAGCACCCCGGTCACGGTATTGCGCAGGATCGGCAGAAAGCTGTAAATCGACAATGCAATCAGCGCCGGCACGAACCCGATCATACCCAGCAATGGCACCATCAGCGCCAGCAAAGCGATGCCGGGAATCGTCTGCAACACCCCCACGACACTGAGGGTCGGCCACTGTAGCGCCTTCACTCGAGTTACAAGAAACCCAAGCGGGATGCACACGACGACGCCTACCGCCAGCGCTACGATGGTCAATAGTAGATGCGCGCTCAGGTAGTCAGGCAGGCGGTGCAACTGCTCCATCAACATGGAGTCATTCATCGCTTCCCCCACCATGCATCAAACGCGAAAGCTGCTCAGCCTGTTCTTTGGGAGCCGACAGCAAGGCATCGGTGTAATCCTCCTGCGCCGCCCGCATCAAGGCCGCAGGCTCGCCGACCTCCACCAGACGACCGTCACGCATCACTGCGATACGATCCGCCAACAACACCGCTTCCATCATGTCGTGCGTCACCATCACAACGGTGAGCTTAAGTTGCCGTTGCAGTTGTTTGAACTCGAACTGAAGTTTGTCACGTGTCAACGGATCAAGCGCGCCGAATGGCTCATCCATCAGCATGATCCGCGGCCTGCCGGCCAGTGCCCGCGCCACCCCCACGCGCTGCTGCTGTCCTCCGGAGAGTTCGGCCGTATCTCTGTCGATGAATTCTGCCGGAGTGAGTCCCATCAGCTCAAGCAGTTCATCCACGCGGCGCCTGATTTTGTTCTGCTCCCAACCCATCAACGTGGGGACGATGCCGACGTTCTCCCCCACCGTCAAGTGCGGAAACAGCCCGATCCCCTGAACGACATACCCAATCCTGCGCCGCAGCAACACCGGGTCCTCTTGCAGGATATCAGCGCCGGAGATCCTGATCTCCCCACTGCTCGGTTCAAGCAGTCGATTGATCATCTTCAGAGTGGTAGTCTTGCCACACCCTGATTCCCCCAGCAACACCAGAAACTCCCCGGCGCCGACACTCAGACTGAGCCGATCGACCGCCGGCTCTGATGCCGCTCCGAAACGCTTGGATACCTCAACTAATTCAATCTCAGCGGGATTGTTGGTTGCGCCCTCATTCATGTTAGGTCGAGGGTACGAACTGGAACGGAATGAGACAATCCCTTTCTGATATTCATCTGCGTGAACTCTACTTGCAGGTCCGTTACCAGCGGGCAAAAAAAGACCCGCCTGAAGCCTCAGGCGGGTCTGCATCTGCTCAATTATGTCGCGGCGTTACGGGCAATCGGAGCAAGGAGCGTCGCCACCACCAAAGATGAAGTTGATGATGAACACCGCATCGCTGATACTCACGTTGCCACTGCAGTCAACGTCGGCAGACTCAATCGGGTCGGGAGCGCCACCGCCGCCGAAGATGTAGTTGATTACCATCACTGCATCGGCGATAGAAACCATCTCACTGCCGTCTGCATCACCGCAGATGTAAGCCGGAGCAACATCAAACTCAAACTGCTTGTTTACCTGCGCACCGGCCGCGTCGGTAACACGGGCGGTGAAGGTAACGGTCATATCGACAGTCGGCGTTCCGCTAAGGATGCCGGCCGGGCTAAGTGATAGACCCGCTGCGGCAAGGTTTCCGCTGGGGTTGCTCCACCCGATCGGAGCGGTACCGAACTGCGACTCAAGCGTGAATGAATAAGCTTCGTCGATGATACCATCGGGACAAGCGACCGTTGTGATCTCCGGCGCTTGATTGATGTCGAAAACCAGAGTTTGCTCTGCATTTGATCCGACACCATCGGTCGCGCTTACCACGAATTGAATCGTGCCGGCGCTGGAGGGTGTCCCGGAGACAAGACCCGTGCCGCTCAGGCTCAGCCCGGTTCCGGCAAGATCACCATCGCGATCTACAATCGTCAGCGCACCTGTACCACCGCCGATCGTCAATTGCTGCGAGTACGCGACACCTTCCGTCCAGTCCGGAATGTCGGTTTCTGCGATACTGACGGGGCTGTTGACATCGAACGCATACAGCTTGAAGGTAAAAGCGCCGCCCTGGTCGGTCGCGCGCGCGCGCAACTGGATCGGCTGAGCGCTGATCGGGGTACCTGAAATCAAACCGCTCGTCGAAAGGCTCAGGCCGGTGCCTGCAAGGCCATTGTTCGCATCTGTCCAGGTCAATTGACCCTGCCCGTTTTCCGCCTCCAGTTGAAGCGAGAACGGTACTCCGGCCGTCCAGTCGGGAATCGAAGGCGTAGTGATATTGAACTGCGTGCTGGTGCAGGAGTAGATCGTAACGTCAAACGCATCGATCGCAGCCTCCACCACTGATCCGTCGCCAAGATCGGATGCGTCAAAGCGCATCATCATCGTACCGGTCGGAGTGACGTAGTCGCTGGCGAAGAAACCGGCTTCCACCCATCCGCCTGATGCCTCAGTCACCGGACCGACGGTTTCCACGAGCGTCCAGCTACTGCCGTTGTTGTTGGAGATATAGATTTCCATCACATCGGCATTCGGTGCGGCACCGAACACATTGGAATACCAACGGGCATAGCTGATGTAGCCATCACCCGAGGAAAGATTGAATGTCGGTGAATAGAGAATCGTCGTACCGCCATCTACGTCGGTGTCACCATCAAGGCGTCCGGTCAGGTAGCACTGCCCGGAACCATCGAAGTCACTCGCGGGATCACCACGATCGCCGCCACCCGCCGGCAGTCCACGTTCCCACTGTCCCGCGCTGGCGTTTCCGCCGGTCGTCCAGCCAAGATCAGATTCGAAATTGTCTGCCATGACAGTGGAGGAATTCTCCACCGCAATCGCGCGGAACGGGTTATTCGGTGAAGGATCGGAGAATTCACCGCTTACGGCCTCTTCCGCGGTTACATAGAATTCTATCTCACTCAGGCAGTCAATCTGTGGAAGCGACGCCTGATAGTGGTTGGGGCTCAGCACCAACATCGAGGTCTGGACCCAGGCACCGCCATCGATGCGATAGTGCAGTTTTCCGGTGCCGGAGAGAGGGGTTCCACCGGTGACACCGGCAACATCAACCAGGAACGTGGTGAGTTGATTCGGGACCAGCGTGGACGGCACTCCGTTCGGATAGTTGAAGGAGATCGCGGCAAACGGTACAGCGACCCCGACTGCGTTCCAGGCCTTGGCAACTTCAAGCGCGTAGGCCCCGCTCGGATCGATATCATCGGCGGCTGTGACCGTAGCGACGGCCGCATCATAGTAGACGATGTTCGGTGTCCAGTAGTTCATGTTCGCCTGCAGGGCGACTTTGATCGCTTCGGCCACGCCGATACCATCAACCGTCACACCATTGTGAGTCCCGCCATCCGAAAGCAGATAGAACCACTTGTTGCCGACACCACTGTTAGTATGCACACCGCAGTAGTCGTTGAACTGGGAGGGAGAACAGCCGTTCACATCGATCCAGAACGGATCGCCCGTCCCATACGTGTCAGGATCACCGGCTGCATGCGGATCCGCCATGTTGCGGAATCCGGCGCCGGAAGTCTGACCATTCTCGCCCATCAACCAATCGGGAGTATCGAGCGTATCGTGAGCCCACTCGAAAGCGGCTCCCATCATATCGGAAAACGACTCGTTGAGTGCGCCAGATTCCTTCTGGTACACGAGGTCCGATTCATTCTCGGTCACCGCATGACCCCATTCGTGCGCGATTACGTCGGGGCAGGTCGCCAGCGAACGCCAACCGGTTCCGGCCGCCCACACCACGATGCGCAAACCATCCCAGTAAGCGTTGTTGGTGCCCTCACCGCTATAGTTCACGATCGTAAGCATGCTGGCGCCGCTGTTGTTGAAGCTGTTGCGGCCAAACTGATCAAGCCA
Organism: Candidatus Zixiibacteriota bacterium; assembly: GCA_040235515.1. Taxonomy (GTDB): domain Bacteria; phylum Zixibacteria; class MSB-5A5; order CAIYYT01; family CAIYYT01; genus JBECKX01. The sequence continues at coordinate 2,605 of JBECKX010000141.1, read as the reverse complement.
CCAGTCGTAAACTACCGCGGAGTAAACATGACCATCAACCGCGGCGGCTTGCGAACCACCAGCATTCCAGACGTTGTCCGCATCGGTCGCGATGCTGCCCGGAAGTGAAGCACCGGCTATGTTCGTCTGCAGGTAGGCGCCAGACGGCATCTGTCCATCGTGGCCATGAACATTATTCCCGGCCTGACGGGTGAAGTCCTTCATCTGGTAGGTGCTGCCGGTGAAGTCGGTATCGATGTGATTGCGAGGCAATCCGAGTACGTTGGTACCGGTGCCGATCGCTTCAGTGTCCATGATGCGATTAGCTTTGTAAATGATCTCGCCGTTGATCGCGTCGATGAAATATTCCCAGCGACCCAGACGCTCCGGGTTACGCATTACCGTGCGCCAGACGAGGTAGTCACTACCCTCCCACTGAAAAATCACCAGCTCGCTTTCCTCGGCGTCCGCAGGTCCAATCTCTGCAGCAACGTCGGTACGAGCAATCGTTTCGGCAGCGGCGCCGCTGAGTGAAGGCTTCGTGCTCGGTAGATTCAGCTTCGTAACGACATCACCGTTCACGGCACGCATTACACCATTGTTGCCGAAGTGAGTTACTACCTGGGCACCGAAAATCCTGACACCGTCGTGGTACTGGTTAAATCTAAGGTGTCGGTTGCCGAAATTGTCTTCGGCCATTGACTTTAGCTGTAAATCCTGCGCCGGATTGGCAATCCGATAAGCCGCCCTGTTTTGCTCGAAGAACGCCAGTGAAGCCGGAATTTCGCTGCCACGCTGAACGGCTTCGGTCAGAGTTCCGCGCACCATGATCGGTACGCCGGCGTCGTCGACGATATACGATTCTACATCAGGTGAATAAGGCAATAGGTTAGGTCCGTAAGCTGACTCGTCACTGTTCGCGGCCAGCAAGGACATCGCACAAGCCAAAACTACCAGTAGGACAATCACAAGTAGAGACGTGCGGTAGCCTCGTTGCATGCTGCTCCTCCAATCTCGCAAGCTAGATCACACCGATTGGTATGGTCGGGGGAATGTGGGTATATTGGGTCAATAGTTATCTGTAACCAACTATATATAAACAGATTGAGAGATTAGTCAACTAAATCCTAAGCGCCGGAAAGTTGAGCTTCTGCACACCCGCCGAAAACAAAAAAGACCGGCTGATCTCCGCGATCCGCCGGTCACTATTCTGACCTCGTCCGATGCCCTCCTCTTTTCGGGAAGGCACGCAAGACTCCAGTGCCGCCGCTTTATGAACTCGGCGTACAAGGATGTCCTGCAATTGGTTAGGCGAAGCCTGGCTGTCTACTCCGATCCTTCCTTCGCCTCTGCTTCTACCTCCTCATCGATCTCCGGTTTGGTGGTAGAAATCTTCAGCCCGATATCCTCACCGTCAGCCTCGGTGAGATACCAGCTCAACTCAAGGCTGAATTTCTCCTTGTCTTTCTTCTGACTCGCCGATGCTTCAATCATTACTGTTTTCCCGGGGCTCAGCTCGATGTATTCCTGCTCGCTCTGCAGATAGACCGTGCCGCTCTTCAGGCCCTTGACCAATTCTTCGAGGTACTCGATTGCTTTCTCGTACTCGACTCGTCCCTTGTAGCTGATTTCCTTCTTACTCACAATTCGATCCTCCTATTTTGAAACCATTCTTCTGATTCGATTCCAATTCACACAGCACTGTATCAGGTGAGCGACAGCAACACCTCCGACAGCGCCTCCTCGTTGAATCTGTGCGGCTCAGCTTTCCCGGCTATCCCGTATTCAATCAGCTCAACACCCAGGCTCTTCAGTCCGCGTCGATCTACCCCTCCCCCATAAAGAGATTCGTCGCTGTCGATGACGACGAAATTGAGTAACTCGGCGACTTTCGCCGTTTCGTTCCCATACCGGCGCAGGTAATCTAATAAGATCGCTACCGACTCGGTCAAGGAAATACCATACTGCTCCGGGTCGTTGCCGGGGTTGGGGATGAAAACCTTCGGGCATTCATTCGCCCTGATCGCGGCAGTGATACCCACCGGCAGCAGATTCGCGATCACGGAGGAATAGAAACTGCCCATCGGGAAACAGATCAACTCCGCTTCTGCGATCAACTCCTTGATCTTCTGTCGACTTTCCACCAGCATCTCGCCGGCATCCACCGGATCATCGCTGATGTAAACCCGCTTCACCTTCTGCTGCAACGGCGCAACCTCCTTGCCGGTCAGCTCCCGTTGTCCCTTTACGAGGGAGCCATCCTCCAATTCGGCGATAAGGTGCAACGAATCGCCAAGGACCGGCCGCACGGTGCCCCGTACCTCTACCAGCTTCGAGAACATATAGATCACCGGGTCGAGGTGACGGTCGTTATTGAGGTAACCACCGACAAGGATCAGGTTTCCAATACTGGCACCGCGCAGATCGAAGTCAGTCGGCATGGCATCCGCGAAGTACTTCAAGTGTTGCCGGATGATCTTGCGCATCGGGTCGGTGATTTGAGCCACCAGCGGGTGACCACCATTCATCATTTCAGCCAGGGTATCGCGCAAGGCTTGCGGACTTGCATCTTTGGCGAGTCGGTGTGAAAACAACTCGAAGATCTCGGGATGCCCCTGTACCGTGT
>JBECKX010000120.1:0-23860 GCA_040235515.1 Candidatus Zixiibacteriota bacterium | reverse complement strand
AACCGAAACCAGCCTGTTTGACAGCTTTCACCTCAGCATCGCTGATCACTTCCAGCCCCTCGGCGAGATGCTCCGCGATGTCGTTCATTGATTTGCTGCCGCAATAACGCGGGTAGAGCCCGGCATTGGCGACTTCATGCGGTGCGGGGAGACCGCGATACCATTCGCGGATGGTGCCTGAGTTGAGCAACTCATTCTTCAGCGCGACGAAGAGGTTATTCTTGGCCGTAAAGGATTGAGCGCCATGATCCGCCTGTCCTTTTCCGAGCCGTAGCGTTGCCATTCGTCCGCCGACGCTCTTACCCTTATCGATCAGCAGGACCTCGCGGTTGCCATCTCTGAGGGCTCGTGCGGCTGAAAGGCCGGTCAATCCGGCGCCGACTATAACTATTCTATCACTGTTCATATTCGTACTCACTTCTCCTCAATCACGAATCTGCAGCGATTCGCGAACGGAATATTTTCATGAGGTTCTAGCCGCCGGCGTGTGGAAGTTGCGCCGGGGTTCGATAGCATTCAAAGCGCATTCAAAGTATCGACAAGATCGGTCGATTCAATCGATTACGCTACTAGAATTTCCTCTGTTGTGTTTAACGGATTGGGGCGGGGCAAGTTCCAAACGAGAGATTATCGCTCCGGTTGAGCGCAAGGCAACTGCCACGAGCCACGAGAGCCATCACCCGTTATCCCCTTATATTACAAGCACTTAGTGGTCATTATCACCAGAGGTCGGCTCTAGACCGACTCTGCAACGGCCTACTAATGGATTATAATGAGCCAATCAGATTTCTGCCCGGTTGGACTTCCGCCCGGGCAATCAACTCAACCGGAAGCGACCGCTAGAACGGCTCGAAACCGGCGCTCTCCCAATATTGGTGCTTAAGGCTTTCCTGCTGCCGCAGGAGAGCGTGATAATGCCCCTGTTCCCAGGCCGACAGGTCGTTGAATAGCTTCTTCGCCGCCGGTTCATCGAGCTTTTCCGCATGTTGCTGGTAGAAAAGCATGGCGTCATGTTCGAGCTGTATCCCGACCGAAAGGGCCGTCATCTCATAATGCGCTTCGCCGGCTCGATTCTTCAGCTCGCGCGAGAAAATCGGCCACGCACCATCAAAAGCTCCACGCGCGCCAAGTTGGGCGTCATCGCTGAGATTTCCGGTCTTGACGACCGAATCATAGTGAGCTTTGAGGAAATTGAAGTGATCCATCTCTTCGCGGGCAAGCTGTTCGAAGATTTCTTTGCCTTTGGCATCCCGAGTGGTTACCGAAGCCATCATATAGAAGTTGTGACCTTCCAATTCGGCCATTGCAGCCCTTCGTAGCCCGTCTTTCAGTGTTCCAGTATCGGTGTCCATGAAATCCTCCAATGAGTCGGGGACCTCCGACTATTATGTCTCCGGCTATTATAGTAAAAAGAGCCCTGTTGTCGCAATTGAATTTCTCCAGTTTATTCCAGCTTGAGTGTCCCCACCATCAGACCGCCGGCCACTAGCAGCTATCTTTCTCGCAATAATTTACGCCATCGACGAAGCGATTCCGTCGCTTCGCGAAGTTCGAGTGAGCGAATCGACTATCTCCCCGTTGTCAACTCAGGTACTGCAAGACTTCAGCACGGCGTTGACCGGTGCGTAGCCTGAGAATCTCGATCCCTGCAAGTACTCCGGGAAGTCCCCGGTAAGAATGAAGCAATCCTGAACCACTCGTCCGAAATCGGAGAAACACCATGAATAAGAGGCAAGGAGTCCAACGTACTCATCTGCTGGCGCTATGCAGTCTGCTGCTCAGCCTGGTGGCCACACCAATCCAGGCGCAGGTGACCTTTACACGCATCACCGACGCCGGCAACCCGATTGTGACCGATGTCAACAATACCAACTACACCGGTTGTGCCTGGGTCGACTATGATGCTGACGGTCTGCTGGACCTTTGTATCACCGATCCCAACAATGTTGATCTCTACCACAATGAGGGGGGAGGCAATTTTTCGTTTGTCGTCGGCAACGCACTGAGTGCCGCCACAGGGGCATTCCTTGGCACTTCCTGGGCTGACTTCGACAACGACGGTGACCTCGATTGCATGCTCGCCGCCACCAACACTTCCAAGCTATTTGCCAACAATGGCGACGGAACCTTCACCGAACTGCCGCAAAGCCATCTGGGAACAACGGACACCCGCGGTTGGAGTCCGGCGTGGGGGGACTACGACAACGATGGCGATGTCGACATGGTGATTTCGTTTCCGACGGGATTCGTCGGGGGAGTTCAACGCTCGAACCTGTTTCTGAGGAATGATGGTCCGCCCGACTTCACCTTCACACGCATCGATACCGGCGCAGTTGTCGCCGATTTAAAACCATTCACCAGCGGCAACTGGGCCGATTACGACCTCGACGGCGACCTCGACCTCTTCTTCGGCTCAGGGCCGGCGTCCGCAGCCTCCGGGGTGGATGATCTTTTCCGAAACCTGCTCGTCGAGCAGGGGGTACCCGGTTTTGAACGAATCACGACCGCCCCGCTGGCCACCGATCAAGCGGACGGCCAGGTCTGGAACTGGATTGATTTCGACAATGACGGCGATCTGGACGGTTTTCGCACGAATTGGGGTTTATCCAGTTTCTTCCGAACGAACGACCTCTATCGTAATAACGCCGGAGTTTACAGCGAGGACCTGTTTGACCCCTGGAGCTCAGTCAACGATGTATCGCTCTCCAATGTGTGGGGCGACTTCGATAACGATGGTGACCTCGACGTGTACATCGCCAACGTCGGAAACATCAACCGTTACTATCAGAACAACGGAGATGGCACCTTCACTCAAATCACTACGGGGGATCAGCTCGGCACCTCCGAGGGCTCAACCGGCGCTTCGGCGGGCGACTACGACAACGACGGTGATCTGGATTTGTTCGCTGTGGCTTCAGGCGCAGGCAAGCGCATGTTGCTGCGCAACGATACCAACAACGGCAACGGCTGGATTCGCATCAAACTGGAAGGTGGTCTGTCGAACTGGTCTGCAGTTGGCGCGAAAGTTTTTCTCCGGGCAAACATCAACGGCACTGATGTCAAGCAACACCGGGAAGTGTCCACGCAAAACACATTCCTGGGTCACAATATGCTGGATGTTCATTTCGGTCTCGGTGATGCCTCAATCATTGATTCATTGCGTGTGGAATGGCCGGGTGGGGGCAGCTTTGACACTGCCGGTGTAGCAATCAATCAGTACATCACGATCTTTGAACAGTGCGCCGATGCCGATGGCGACGGAGTCGGCTGTCGCGACAACTGCCCGAATATCGGTAACGCAGGACAGGATGACAGCGACGCTGATCGCATCGGGGATGCCTGCGATAACTGCATTGACGCGGCGAACTATGATCAATCCGACCAGGATGGTGACGGTGTTGGCGATGCCTGCGACAATTGCATGATGATCGCAAACTCCGATCAAGCCGATCTCGACGGCGATGGTGTTGGGGATATCTGTGACAACTGTCCCGAGACGGCGAACCCGGATCAACTCGACAGCAACTCAAACGGTGTCGGAGATCTCTGCGACTACATTTGCGGTGATGCCGACGGTGGTGGCACGATCAGCATCGGTGATGCAGTTTACATCATCAATTACATTTTTGGCGGTGGACCCGCTCCCGACCCGGTCGAGGCAGCCGATGCCGATTGCAGCGGCGCGGTTTCGATCGGCGACGCAGTGTTTATCATCAATTTCATCTTCGGTGGCGGGGCCGCCCCCTGTTCAACCTGTCCCTAAGCAGTACCAAGTACGTTCAGTCAATGCACACTTGGTTGTGGTGCGCCGGATTCCGACATCTGTTAACAGCGTCGGACCCGGCGCGTCCATTTGCGCGGCGCCGAGGCTCATCTCTCTGCCGAGAAATCTAATGACGACCCCTCCTGAATTGGCGATACTTATATTGAGATGAACGAAGTCCAATATTCAGCAGCACGCGCCTCTCGATCCGACACTCTTCAAATGGTGAATGAACTGCTGCCCAACCGGTGGGTCCGCTGGGGAGTAGCACTCGCATTCTGGAGTCTTGTCGCGCTGGTATCCACCCTTCACTGGCGCTACTATCCGATGGGGGAATACCCATACACCTGGTGGGAGCTGCTCAGGGCGAAGCTGCTGGTATGGATGGTGTGGGGCGCACTTACACCACTGATCCTCTGGATCGCGGGGCGCTTTCGCATTGAGAGGGAGCATTCATGGTTAAATGCACTGTGGCTCCTTCTCATCAGCTTTCCGGTAACGCTGCTTTACTTGATGGCCTACTCAAAGTTGGTCATTCTCAATATTCCGGAGATGCAAGATATCTGGCAGTTCAAACCGATGTTCGATTTTGTCATCTCGCGCCATTCCACCTACTATTACCTTGCCTTCTGGGCGCTGGTCGGACTGGAACATGCCCTCGGATTTTACCGACGCTATCATGAACGTGCGTTGCTGGCGACTCGGCTTGAGTCACGACTGGCCCAGGCGAGGCTCGACCGACTGCGCGACCAGCTCCATCCCCATTTCCTCTTCAATGCACTCAACACAATTTCGTCGATGATCCTGAAGGATAAGAAGCTCCTCGCCTACGATACTCTGACCAGTTTATCGGAGCTGCTGCGAATCAGTCTGGAGCGCTCTGACCGGCAGTGGACCACATTAAAGGAGGAGATAGAATTCAGCCGGCTCTATCTGGAGCTGCTGGCGGCCAGGTTTCCCGACAATCTCCCAGTTGAATGGCAGATTCAGGATGAAGCGCTGGAGTGCGTCGTGCCCTGCCTGCTGCTGCAACCGTTGGTGGAGAATTGTGTCACGCACGGCGCGGCGCGAGAGGATGGCGGCGGCTCGATAGCGGTGTCGGCGGGTGTGGCGAGTGGAGACCGCCTCGCTATAAGGATCAGCAATGCATTTTCTGATACTGCGGACGACTCGAGTGGCGCCGGGCTGGGGCTCAGGCAAGTTCGTGAAACGCTCCAGCATCTTTATGGCGACGATTTTCTCTTCCAGCACGCCAATGACGGGGGTACCTTTCGGGTTGAGCTGGAAGTGCCGCTCCGATTTTCTGCCAGAGAACAGATTGACGTTTTGCAGAAAGATTGAGGGTAGCTCGCAGTGAATCGTCAAGCCGACAACTCCAACCGGAACGCCATTCGCGTGCTAATCATCGATGATGAGCGGCCCGCGCGCGAGTTGGTGGGGGCGTTGCTGGCCGAACATGAGGATGTAGTCGTCGTCGGGGAATGCAGCAATGGCAAACAGGCGCTCGCAGACATCGAGAAGCATAAGCCTGACCTGATCTTCCTTGATATCAGGATGCCGCAACTCGACGGCTTCGGCGTTCTGGAACAACTCGATAAGGAGGCGCCGCCGGTGGTGATATTCGTGACGGCGTATGATCAGTATGCCGTCCGTGCCTTCGAAGTCCGCGCGCTTGATTATCTGCTCAAGCCGATCAGGAGACAGCGTTTTACCGAGGCAATGCAGAGAGCGCGAGAACTCCTCGCCAGGCCTCAACCCGCCGTGACTGAGAATCTGCGCGGCCTCTTACAGCATTGGGATCGCAGGAATGACAAGGCAACTCCGCTGGCGCAATCGGAGTACCTGCAACGGATTTTTGTCAGGAATCGACGCAAGTCGGTCACGATCGAAGCTGAAGAGATCGACTGGATCGGCTCGCTGGATCATTTTGTGGAGATACATTCGAAGGGCAAGTCCTTCGTGCTGCATGAGAAGCTTTCGGCGCTGGAGCAAAAACTCGATCCCGCCCACTTTCTCCGAATCCACCGCACGCGCATCGTAAACCTCAAGGCGATCAGGCGATTCAGCGTTGAGCCGTCCGGGAACTACCACGCGCATCTTCACGATGGCACTTCGCACCGGGTTGCGCGTGCGCGCTGTCAGCAACTGCGCGAATTGCTCGCGGGCAATCGCTAACGGCCGGGAAACTTACTATCTCGATTTTTCCAAAAAAATAGGGCACGAGTCATGCGTTACTCGTGCCCTCATGCGTAAGCTCTTTCTACTCTATAGATCGCAATTCCGATCATCTGGTTCCCTGTTCTCAAGATTTTTCTGAATTGTCCACGCGGATTTTCGGCTGGACCCTGTTTCGCTCGATCGGAGAATCGCACGATCGGAATCCCGCAATCCGAAATGAGGTAAGATTTCATGATTGGTGATATCAATACTTCCGCGAAAATCCCGCACCTGGCTTCCCAAGCGACTCTCTGACAAAGGATTATCTGGCACCGCACCATTCGTTCCACCGTCGTATCCCTCTGTGCCAATTCAGCGCAGTTTGATCCCTAAATAGTGTACTATCTGGGTCGATAATGGAGAGAGGAAATCACAAAGGGTAGCAGGGTGCAGAGATAACAGGCGTATGGCGGGAGCTTGTGAATCCCCGCGTAGCTTCGTTCGCTCTGCAGCATAGTATCGACCAATTATCCACTCGGAGACACAATATCATGGCAGAGATCGTGCACTTACTCCTATTAGAAGACAACCCCGACGATGCGGCACTGATTGAGCGAACCCTCAGAAAAAACCGGCCAACACTAAAGATTCGGCGCGCCGATCGGGCGGACGAGTTCTCGGTAGCGTTGCAGGAGCGTGACTGGGACATCATCGTTTCTGACTACGGCTTGCCGCAGATGACGGGCCTCGATGCCCTCAAACAGGCGCGGGAGGCATATCCGGATATTCCGTTCATTCTCGTGAGCGGCTATATCGGCGAAGAGTTGGCGGTGGAGGCGATGCGAAGCGGGATCAACGACTTCGTACATAAGAACAATCTACATCTCCTCAATAGTGTTGTCTCGCGGGAGCTAAATGAGCGTCGCGTCAAGCGGGATCGCGAGACTGCCGCCAAATCCCTCTGGCTGATCGAGAAGGGGCTCAGGGGCCTGAGTGGATTCAATCCGGATTTGCTTTTCCGGTTTAGATTTGAGCCGGTCAGGAGTTTCCAGTTCGTTAGTCCCTCCTGCAAGGAACTGCTGGGTCTCTCCCCGGATGATCACTACGCCGACCCGGACTTGTGGTTGAAGGTGTGCCACGAGGATGACAACGACACGCTCAAAGCATTGTTCAGCCTCGATTCGAGCAAGTTTAACTGCCGGCTACCGATTCGTATGAGACGAAATGACGGGGAAATTCTGCACACGGAAATCTACGGTAAGCCGATCACCGGTTACGACGGTGAGGTGGCGGCACTCGAGGGAATCCTGCGTGATGTGACGGCGCATAGGAACCTCGAGGAGAAGTTGCACCAAACGCAAAAGAGCGAAGCTCTCCGGCACCTCTCGGCAGACATCGTGACCGAATTCGATCAATTGTTGGCCTCGATCCGCAGCAACTCTGAATTGGCGCTGCGTCAATCCGAGCTCAGCCCCGAGTTGCGCTGCCAGCTTGATTCGATGAACAAACTCTCGACGCGTGCGTCCGCCCTCACGAACAGGCTGCTGTCCTATTCGTCCGAGGGGTCCGGCTCTGTGCAGACCGTTTCGATCAATGAAACAATAGAGGTAGTGAAGAGATCTCTGCAGAGTATCATCGGCAGCAGTATCACCCTTACGCTCAAGCTGCCGCCGGAGCAACTTTTCATAGCATGTGAACCCTCCCTGATCGAACAAGCGTTGGTCAACCTGGCCATCAACTCGCGTGATACCATGCCCTCGGGCGGAGCGATCACGATTTCGGTCAACCGTTTCGATCGCGGGCTTGATGGCGATGATCAACCGGCGAACCTCGCGGAAGGGGATCATGTTGTTCTGACCTATTCCGACTCCGAGACTCGCGCCGGCTCAATCATCAACAGACTCTCTTCTGGTGGTGGCACGATGGGAGACGTGAAGCCTGTGTCGCGTCAGGGATTGTCAGCATCGCTGGCGCTTCTACGTCAGCTTCACGGACAAATCGTATTGAGTTCGCAGGAGGGGAAAGGAACCTCTGTCCGGATGTTTTTCCCGGAGGTCAAACCGCAGGCAGTAGCGCGGTAGCTGCTCACGGGTACCGAGACTCGGCCGGAAGCGGCTGAGTCGTGCGTTCGATAAACAGCTCCCGGTCTCGCGGGCATAAAAAAACGGAGAGACAGGGATTCGAACCCTGGATACGGTGTTACCCGTATAACGGTTTAGCAAACCGCCGCCTTCAGCCACTCGGCCATCTCTCCGGTAGTTCTTAATCGCAGCTAGTTATATAGCCCGGTCAAAGAGCAAATCGGCCAGGCGTGAAGCCCGACCGCGACGCCTCAAATTAGAAGTATCGTCCCGTTTGTCAACGGATTTTACTCTTCTGTGATAAGCCCGATTCCGGCGTGAAGCCGGACGACCAACAGAAGTGCCCTCCGCACTGGTCAGAGAAAAAGCACCCCCGCTCGGCGTCTGCGCCGGAGCGGGGGTAACGGAAATGAGGTGCATTATCCTGGATGTCGTTGAATAACTAATGTTGCTGCGGCGGGTTTCCTTCCCTGGTACCGCGGCCAACCTCTTGTTTCAAATCAACATTTTCTTCGCCCTTCGAGATCCGCTCGAACCACTTCGGGTGATGATGCTTCACCGACTCAACACTCACTCGTCCGGTCAGCCACGCAAATGACATCGGGTATTGTTCCGGATGGAAAATCACGAAGAAGAAATGGAACACCGCGATTGCCAGCGTTGCCAGCCAGGCCTCGTAGTAGTGAATCGTTTCAGATACCTTGACCACCCACGGCGGCAGGAAGCCGGTGAAGAAGGTCGGGAACCAGAGGACGAATCCGGTACCCACCATTGCGATGGTACCCCAGACCAGTGCCCAGTACTCCGCCTTCTCGGTGTAGTCGTAGCGGTCGAACCTTGGCCGCTCCTTGACCATTCCAAGATGGAATTTGACATTCTGAATCACCTGCCTGAGATCATCTTTGCTCGGCGCCATCGCTTTCAACTCGATGCGGCCGCGTTTGGTCATCAGCAGGAAGATGGTGTGGTGTACCGTAACATAAATCAGGAACACCGCCGCGATGCGATGGATTACGCTTCGCGTCTCCTCGAAGATACCGAACCAGTTGAGTATCCCCACCCACCACGAGTCGGGGAACTTCAACGCAAAGCCGGTTATGACAAGCGTGATAAAGGCTACGGTCAATACCAGGTGCTGAAACACCATATTGAAGTTGAACCGCTGCACCGTCGGCTGACCCTTGTTTTCGTTATGCTTGTCGACCAGGAAGCGGCCCAGGATGATGCCGTTGTGCGCCAGCATACCGCCGATGACCAGAATTATCGCGATGATGTATGCCGTCCGCACCCAGCGATCGATCGGATTGAATTCCACCGATGCCGTCTGGTGGGTATAGCTGGTTGCAAACGCCAGGTTAGCTTTGGGGTGGCACTTCTGGCAGGTGCCCACGATGTTGTCGATGTGAATCGACGAGGCCGGGTTGGTGCTTGGCAGGACTTCGTGCGCCTCGTGACACGAAACGCAATTAGCCGCCTTCACCGACCCACCCTGGATCGCCAGTCCGTGGTAAGAGTCCTGGTAGGAGGTGAATCGACCCTCCACCAGACCATACTTCTCCATCAACTGCTGATCGTTGTGGCACTTCCCACAGACGAACTCCGAAAGATTGGAAGCATTGACCGGTGAACTCGGATCATCGATTCGCCGGATTTCATGCTCGCCATGACAATCGGTGCAGTTGGGCGAGTCAAGGATACCCGCCTGCAGCGCCTTACCATGAATACCGCGAAAATACTTGATACTGATATCATTATGGCACTTCGAGCAGGTCTTCGGGATGTTCATCTTGTTGACCATCGATCCCGGGTCGGATGCCTTGCGCAGATTATGGGTACCGTGACAGTCGTTACAGGAGGCTGCCGAGCCGATTCCTTTCTGGATACCCTCAGCGTGGATACCCCTCACGTAACGGTCAAACGAGTCGGTGATGCGAATATCGGGGTCTTCTTTCAAACGCAGCTTGTGATGGCAATTCGCACAGGTGTAAGGGAGATTCTTCGCTGATGTTGTCGCGTTGGGATCTGAATCAGGCAGAATATTGTGGCTGCCGTGACACGAGACACAGGTCGGCGCATTAGGGTTGTCCAATGCCTCGCCGTGCGCTGACGCCATGAAAGTATCATTGATATCATCATGGCAGACACCACAATCCACCGGCTCAAGTTTGTCCGCATGCGGATAATCCTCGAATCCGTCGAGATCGGTGTGACAGTCGATACAGGCGAAGTCCGCGTGTGACGATGCGTGAAGCGTGTCAAGATTGACAAACATTGACACTTCTTTGTCCGCATGGTTCAGACCTGTCAAAGTCTCGTCCGCGTGGCAATCCATGCAGACACTGTCATCAGCGATCACCGGCACTGCGACAGTCAGCGTCAGGAGCATCGCGATCACTCCAATCATGACCACCGTAGCCGATTTCCTCATATTCCGTTGTTGCTGAGTCATTCCTAGTTCTCCAAAGACACCTGAATTCACATCTATCTCAAAGAGGCCTCGCTAACCAGCGAAATGCCCGAGTATTATCAAAAACAGCAGGAAGAATCCTGTCAGCAGGGCAATCGTCCCCCACAGGTAGGAGATGATCGAGAGTATCAGCCCGAGCGGCCTCCTCTTGCGTTGTTCGAGTTCGCCGGCCTGCTTGACGCGTGCGTACTCCAGCGGACGTTCCTCGATGAATTCCTCTTCACTGATTCGGCCCGTATAGATCGAGACATCCATCGGGAATTTGCGGGCGCGCAGGTGCGTATTGAAGAAGTGCACGATGAAAATGAACGCGGTCGCAAGCAGTGCTTCTTCCTTGTGCACGGTATCCGCCAGCGTGATGATTCCGCCACCAAGCAGGCTGCCGAAGAACTCCTCTTTCCAGCGCAGCAGCCCCGACAGTCCGATCACGAATACGCCCCAGAAAACGGCGAAGTAGTCAAACTTCTCCCAGTAGGTCCAGCGATCGAATTTCGGGTGCTGGCCCTTTCCGATGAACCACTTGAAATGCTCGAAGAAGTCGGTCAGGTCCTTCTTACGGAACATCAGCGTATTGGGGCCCGTCAGAAGATTGCGCCAGCCGATTTTCCTGACCTTGAAAATCAGGAAGATGATGTGCGCCAGGAAATAGAACCCCGTGACTACTGCTGCGATATAATGCAGCAACTGCGCGGTTTGCAGCGACATCACATTCTGGAACATCCATTTTGCCAGTTCGGTGTGCGCGTAGGACTGTGGCAGACCGGTGAATGCAAGCGTGAGGAAACTGACGTTCACCAGGACATGCAGGAAGCGATGGAAACCGTCGACACGCGAGTAGTAGGTCGCTTGCTTTGACACCCTCGGCCTGATCCCGCGCTGGAACCAGAGCACGGTGTGGAATCCGAATGCACCGAGCACCGCAATCAGCAATAGCGTCATCAGTTTCGTGACCAGCGAGTTGAAACTCTGCCAGCCTCCCGTGGTAGGCATCCGGCGCTCGAGCAGGGTATCAGGCAGTATCCCCGTCAGCCTCGAATCCTCCCGAGCCAGTTTCAGTCCATATTCAAGTTCCGCCTGCGTCGGCTGGATTGGATGAACCAGGTATGAGACGAATTTGTCATTCGCGCGCGGGTGACACTGCTTGCAGGTCTCCACAATATGCGCACGATTGACATTGGAAGTCGGGTCATCCGGCACCTGAATCGTGTGCGATCCGTGGCAGTTTGTGCAAACTGCAAACTTGACCTGTTCGGTACCAGTCTCAAACAGCTTGCCGTGGTAAGTCTCCTTGTAGCCCTCGACCACGTACGGGTTGATCTGGAATTTCAGCATCTTGTCCTTGTCACTGTGGCACTTCGAACAGAGCTGGATGATTCCCTCCGATGTAAACTGGATGTCCGTTTTCTTGATATCAGTCTCGCCATGGCAGTCGGTACAGGTCGGTGCTTCCATGATCCCCCTGGCGCGCGCCTGTCCATGAATCGAAGTTTTGTAGTCGCGCTGCTCCTTGGCATGGCAGTTGACGCACTCCGTTCTCCGATGCTTGACCGACTCGTTGTCCAGTCCCGGCAGGTTCCAGTGGTATATGTGACACTGCGTGCAGTTTGCCTCCGACCCGTCGGCGTTCAGCAGCATGATCTCACCATGCGCCAGGTTCTCTTTGGCGTGTCGCTCACCTGAATGGCAAACATTGCAGCGATTGACGATGCCGCCTTCTTTGAAGATTGCCTGGTTGATCGAAGCCATATCGGTCTGGTGGCCGGTGTGACACGATGCGCACGAGATGCTGGCCGGATCGGTGCCCGGCTTGCGGTGCAGGCTCTCGACATGACCGGGATGGCAGTTGTTGCAGACATCGGAGATATTGGTGGCATGCACGCGCGAGTCGGGATCAGAGGGCTTGCGAATGTCATGCTTTTCGTGGCAACTCGTACAAACGGGGGCTTTCTCGTTACCACCCTCCATCTCGTGGAAGTGGCGCGAGTGCACGTAGGTTTCGATGTCGCGTTGGTGACATTCAGAGCAGATATCCACGATCTCCTGCTTGTACTCAGTCTCAGACATCACCTCTTTCTTCGACTTGAAGTGAGCATCATGGCAGGTGGTGCAGATCGGGTATTTGCGCGGGTCTTCCTGATACTTTTTGAAGTGATAGCTCTTGCGGTACGCTGCTGCTTCCGATTCGTGGCAGCGATCGCAGACGAGCTTCATACTCAGTTCCTTCTGGGCATCATGGGTACCATGACACTCTTTGCAGTCAGGGATTTCATCCTGCCCCTTGCCGTCGAGCATCTTGTAAAAGTATTCCATCCAGGTTTCGCCCACTACCTCGTGGCAGGAGCTGCACTGGATCGGCTCGTACTTGTCAAAGTGGGGGACATCCTCGAAGTCGGCGCCTTCCTGGTCATGGCAGTCGAGACATTCAAGACCGTTGTGCACCGACCCTTCGAGCTGCGTATGATCGACGAATACGATTTTGCCATCCTCGTTTTCCATCTCCTTATCGGAGTGGCAATCGAGGCAATACTCGTTCGTCAACTCTTCGGCTCGAATCTGGTTCGCTGGCAATGCGATGACTACCAGTGAGAGTATTGCGACCAGGATCAGGCAGCTAGGCCAGAATCGAGTCGCTGTTTTGGCTTGCGCAAGACCCCTCGGCCTCGCTTCCCCCTCCGGCGCCGGATATCGTGAGTAAAAGTTCCTCATCTCTACATTCTCTTGCTTTCCGTGGAGCAACTAACTGTTACTCGTATGTTGATTCGACGGCGTCTTTGCTTTCAAGCCTCCCGCAAAAATCGGGACATTGTTGGCGACTACGTCGTCTGCCTTATAAATTCTGCCTTGTTTTCCACGCCACAAAGTCACGCCAAGTGCACAGTCGAAGACCATGCCGATAAAGCAGCGCGCCGTGATCTCATTGTTGCGCGCGACTACCTTTCCGGCAGCAGACAATCTATCCAGTTGCTTGTGGAGGAAATGGACGTGGCGACCGCGAATGGCCTGATACACCTGTTTCGCTTTCACATGTCCGCCCAGGGCGGAATAAAGCAAGAGACGGTAAGTATCCTGATTTTTCTGTGTGAAACTGATTATGTGATAGGCCAGCCGGAATAGAATCTTCTCGATATCCTCCTCGTGCTGCAGATCCTCGAACAACTCGTCGCAATCGAGACGATCGCGCAGCGAATCGAGCACGGCTTCATAGATATCTTCCTTGGAGGAGAAGTAACGGTAGAGCGCAGGTTCGGTCACGCCGCAGGCGGCTGCAAGTCGCTTTGTGGTAGCCTTTTCGTAGCCATCTTCGCTGAAAAGCCGCGTTGCTTCCTCAAGAATCTGGCTCTTTCTGTCATCTGCAGGCAACTTCATCGCTATTTCTACCTTCTATTCCATTTTGTAGTTAAGACTAACTAACAAGATCGGCAGTGTCAAGTCAAAATTGATTAAATTTGTTATTTTTTTCACAAAAAATCGGCTGAGAAAGGCTACGTTTATCCTTGCAAACCGTTGTAAATCAAGGCTTAAAGCAGAGGTAGTTTATCGAGCGGCCATCTTCCAGATGGCGCTTTTCATAGGTAGTTTGAATGTAAAGAAGGTCGTTTTCGACTCGTTTTTGGTAGATGTCGCGATAGAGGGCCAGAATCGGGATACCCAGCTCGTTGAGGGTTTCCTCGGTGAAGTTGAACAGGTCGATCGCATCGGTTTTGAAGTGTACAATCCCGCCGGGTAGAAGGATTTGACGATACAATTCGATGAAGCGGGGCGCCGTGAGTCTTTTCTTGGCTTTCCCCTGGCGGGGATACGGATCGGGAAAAGTGATCCAGATCTCGGCCACTTCGTTTTCCGCGAAGATTTCGTCAATCTGTTCGATCGGGTAGCGTACGAAACCCACGTTGCCGATTCCGTCACGCAAAGCCTGTTTGGCGCCACTCCAGAGGCGTGCACCTTTCAGGTCTACCCCGATGAAATTGCGTTCAGGATACCGTTTTGCCAGGGTAAGCGCGTATTCACCTTTTCCGCAGGCAAGCTCCAGCGTAATCGGGCCTTCATTCCGGAAGAAATCTCTGTTCCACCGTCCGCGCAGGGAGGTGTCCATCTGGACAACATTGGGAAATGTCGCCATTTCGGCGAATCGTTTCAGCTTCTTCTTCGGCATAGCGCGCCACGATAGTGTGGGAAGTGAGAAATGTCAAGTGGGGAGGGGGTTGAACTGGCAGGGGCTCGGCTGGCGAGCCCCTGCAGAGAGATCGGTTTTATTCGACTACTTCGATATCCTTCCAGAACGCGACGTAGTCCTTGATGCGCCTGCAATCATCGTCAGGCTCCGGGTAGTACCAGGCGGCATCGGCCACCCAATCGCCGTTGGCGGCGATATTGAAGAATCTTGCTTCCCCCTTGCAGTGGCTTCTGGTTTGAAACGCGCTTTGCTTTAGAAATTCCCGTTTTACCGAGTCCGGCGGGAAATAGTGCCTTCCCTCAACAACCACGGTCTGATCGCTTTCAGCGATAATCGTATCGTGGAATTTGGCTTTCATCGTGAGTTCCTCTCTGATGAATCTATCCCTGTTGATTGGCGTCCATTGCAACATACCACGCGATTCGTGGCATGTTCAACTGGAGTCTCAAAAATGAATGAACTATGAAAATCTCTGCTGCCCGGCACAGATTGTCTTAATGCTGTGGATCGAGCATCTCGCACTGAACGGCAGGCATGGACAACTACCGCGGAAAGTCAGTCACCCCCCGTTATCGTTGTGCCGACTTACAAATCGGCCCAACATCTGATTCTCATTTCGTTATACGTCGCTCTTCAGAATTGGATGGCAAAGAAATGTTAAAGTGACAACATCCCTGGCATTGAGCAGCCCCACCTTTTCAATGGATTAAAGGATATGCAATTCGAGGCCGCCAGAATCCTCGCCGAATACTACGCAGCGCTCATGCCGGGGCGGCTATAGGGAGCCGCGCCCGGGTCAAGGACAATGGGGTGCCGGGCCACCTCCAAAGATGTAGTTGATTATATAGACTGCGTCACCGATAGAGATACTCGAACTTCCGTCCGCATCTCCCAGGCAGGGAGGGTTGGGTATCTCCTGCCCGCCGAAAATCACCTGCACTAAGCAAGCGGCATCCGCAATGGAGATAACACCATCATTGTTGCAGTCACCACAGAAGCATTCCGGCTCGCACAGTACACACTCAGGGGCCAACTCGTGATCACAGGCGAAGAAGTATGCAAGCTCAAGTGTTTCGAGGAGATCGACCGAACTCAATCCTCCCGAAGCATCAGAGTCTTCACTGGCAAGGAAGACATAGAGCGGAAGCGTATCGCTTGCGGTCAGGGTCACATCCCTGTAGCCGACAAACAACGCGCTCAGATCCTCGATCGAATCGGGATCGCTTGCCTCGTACGAATAATCCGGGAGCGGGCCGCTGCTGCTGAGCCAATTCCAGAGCGAGTCGTTTTCCCATGTTCCATCCGGATAAATGTACGTGTCGTTTTCGAAGACTTTTCCGGCGAGCGGCACATCGTTTCTTGGGAAGACTGAAACTGCAGCCCAACGTTGCGGATCTGTGTCTCCCCCCTGGAAAACCAGCGCCAGCGGGCTTCCACTGAACTCTGAGACATTTCCGGTAGCGTCCGGGACATCCCAATCGACGAAGTAACCGATGTTGAGACCGGTGATATCTGCAGAGAAATTCTCGCCGGCATATAGTTCAAACTTCAACACGAAGAACTCAGCGTTGTTATCCCCGGGGAACTTTGGTGCATAGTAGGTGCAACTATACTCAATCGTCGAATCTCGATTCACACCTTTGCCCGATGCAATCCGATATGCCACGAACGCGGTCGAATCGACCAGCATATCGCAATCCTTTGCATAGAGATAGCCATAGGGATTGTCGGATTCGGCCAGCAGTTGCGGATCAGGAGTCAGACCTTCTTTGAAGGTCGAGTAAGAAAGGTTGGTCGCCGAGTTACCGATTACGAGGTAGCCTTCACTCAGGTACGATGCGCCATCGCTGAAATATGTGTAGGCATTACCTCCGGCAACATCGCCTGCGGCAATTTCGGAAGCCGCGTTCACTCCCAGGCGAATCTGTCCGGTCCGCACTTCTTGATTTTCCGGCAGACAGAAGGTCGAGAAGCAGTAGAGGTCGATGGGAATATCGACTACTACCGGCGAACGCAGGGCACCGTCATCATAGGTAAGCTGGAGCTCTGCCTGGTAGAGTCCTTCGCTGACCGGCCCGGTGGCAATGAAGTCAACATTGGCGCTGTTCTCCTCGCCGGGGGGAATCGTAAATGTGGGGCTGGATACAAGGTCAAGCCAGAGTGCGCCGGAATAGTAAGTTACAGAAACGGATACCTCAGTACTGACGTCGCCTACGTTTGTGACCGTGATGGACTGAGTAGGCGTCGGCGCCAGGGGCTGAGTATTGAATGGGTAGAGGAATGCGGTTGGTGACACTTCAAGCAACGCCGCTCTGGGGGTCTGAGCGGGCGCGATTGAGAAACTAACCACCAACACGATCACCAGGGCTAATGCGCTGATGCGGTGATTCATGGTGCTCTCCTTCAGGCCTGTGGGATTCCCCGCGATGCAGAATCAGGTGAGGACACTCGGTAGATCGGCGCAGGCGAACCACATCGTATCTTTATGATATTGATTTCAATAATAAAATAGGGCTAGTGCTCTATCTTAGCAAGCTCGAAAAATGTGCCCAGGCCAATTTGGTAGCGCAAAAAAGAAGAGCGCCGACCCTGCATCTCCGGTTAGGGAGAGCAGAATCGGCGCTCGCTGAATTAGGGACTAAGAGTAGTAACCGTTAGTCGGCTCTGTCAGACCTTCTTAGTTGACGCGCACAAGCTCGACGCGGCGGTTCTTGGAACGGCCGATCGGCGTGCTGTTGTCATACTTCGGCTTGTCAGGGCCATAACCCTTCGAAGTCAGGCGATCAGCCGACACACCCTGCGACACGAGATAATCCTTTACGGAATTCGCGCGGCGGTCCGAAAGGGTCTGGTTCCATTCTTTGGTACCGGAAATGTCGGTGTGACCCTGAACTTCAACCTTGACGTGCGGGAAGGCTTTCAAGCCCTCAGCGACCTTATTCAGGATCTGCTTGAACTCGTCGGTAAGGGTCCAGGTATTGACGACGAATCCTTCGACACCCTGCAAGGAGAGAGTCTCCTGGATTTCCGGAACGCCGGTCGGGCAACCACGATCATCGACCTGGTAGCCGGCCGGGGTACCCGGGCACTCGTCACAACCATCGCAGACGCCATCATTGTCCGAATCGGTCGGGCAACCCTCTGCGTCTACACGACAGCAGGAACGGGTATCCGGACACTTGTCGCGGCAGTCCCAGACTCCGTCATTGTCCGAATCGAGCGGGCAACCGTTGGCATCCACTTTACAGTCAGCCGGAGTATTCGGGCACTTGTCGCAACCATCCCAGACGCCATCACCGTCGGTGTCGACCGGGCAACCATTCAGGTCAACCTTAGCACACTTCGGCGTGTCGGGACACTTGTCGATGCCGTCACAGACGCCATCACCATCGGCGTCAAGGGGACAACCGTTCTCGTCAACCTTGCAACCCTTGGGGGTATCCGGGCACTGGTCGTCATCATCGCAGACGCCGTCCCGGTCTGAATCTTTACACTTGCCAAAATAAACTGTGGCGACTGCACCGAACTCGAACAAGCCGGTCGGCAGATCGAGCGCGTCTGATTCCTTGAGCGGCTCTTTCAGATCGGAGCCTTTGTATTTCGACAAGACATCAGTGGCGATATAGTAGCGTGCCGCCGCACCGAGAGAGAAGTTTTCGACGAGGAAGTACTCGAAGCCACCGCCAAACATGATCGTGAAGCGGGTGTCATCGAGGTCAAACATATTACCGTCGAGATCGGGGATGCGCACCTTGTTACCATTGGAATCCTTGATAACGTAGTAACCGATACCGGCGCCGGCGGTCAGATAGAGGTTCATCTGCTCATTATCGGGCAGCGCATTGAAAATCGGCCCGAGTGTGGCGATGTAGTGGCGCAGGCTGAGGGTCTCATCCTCGGTAGCATCAATGAATACAGGCATCGCACCGGACTGATCGAGCAACGCGCCTTCAGTGGCAGCGTAGACACCATTCAGGCCAACCGACCAGTGTGGATGCACGCCGATTTTGGCCTCCGCTCCATGCATGAAACGCAGATCCCACGGATCTTTGAGTACGGAGTGAATGCCGAATCGGTAACTAAGCCCCAGTCTACCGGTCTGGTCGACGGCCAGGGCCGGGAGTGAGATAGCGACGAGTAATACAAGCGTCGCAAACAATATTATTCCTTTTCGCAAGGTCAGTACCTCCCAACTAAGGTTGTAATCTTCTTAGTCCCCGGATGAGATAGCTTCGAAACTGCCTGAAGTGGCTTAAGTTATCCCTCCATGGAAAAAACACTTCTAACCCCAATTCACAAATAGTCATAGCGGGCGTAGCTAGACCCCGCTCAAGAATAGGGCGAAAGTTAAATTCTTCTTAATCTCAAATCAACAAAAACTTACGGCATCTGCGCCGCAGGAAGCGATACCAATTGAGCTAAGCGAACCACCCCCTCAGATCTGTCTCTTGTGAAAAAAGTATCGAATTCATCTGGTCAATTCTGCGCTAACTTGCCACGATTATACGCGATATTTCAATTCAACGCAAGAAGTTACAGTGATAGTTGTGGATAATTGCAAATAAAATCCAAATCGTGAGAATTAGACTTGACGGCAAAGAATTAAGGAGATATTTTGATCGCCATTAGGGTGAGTCTTGTATAAGGCAATAGATTTGGGATATTCATCCTGAGGAGGTTAGTGTGCTGAGAAAATTGACCCTAATGGCAATTATCGCGCTGGTAGCGTCTGCTTTCATCCTGAGTTCTGTGGTTGCACAGGAAGCGGAGAAGAAAGAGGATGCAAAAGAGTTCGGTTTCATCGGGCACAAGAAGTGTAAAATCTGTCACAAGACAGAGCATACTTCCTGGTCAGAGACTGTCCATGCCAAGGCCTGGGAAGCTTTGAAGCCTGAAGAGCAGAAGAAAGCAGAGTGCGTTGGTTGTCATTCCACCGGTAAGGATGCCGATGGTGAGCTGCTCACCGGCGTGCAGTGCGAGGCTTGTCATGGTCCGGGATCTGAGTACAAATCCCAGAAGATCATGAAAGACAAGGAACTGTCTCTGGCGAATGGCCTGATCGAGCCTACCAAGGAAGTCTGCGTGACCTGTCATAACGAGAAGTCCCCGACATTCAAGGGCTTCGAGTTTGAGAAGGCCGTGAAGGACGTCAAGGCTATCCATGCCAAGAAAGAAGCTGAAAAGAAATAGGTTCTGACCCTGTCAGAGTCTGAATCTTTCAGATGATTCTGAAGTCAATGAAGGCGCTGGATTGTTTCCGGCGCCTTTTCTTATGTCCGGGCATATGCGTATAAAACCGGTACAGGTGCTGTTTGGGTGAGCCAACGGAAGGAACAATCGCGACTTCAGCCATGAGCCAGACCAAAAGCAACAACCAGCCGCGTTTGAGGTGGCTTTTCCTCATAGTTGTCACAATCATCGCAGCAATCCTGCTGGGGGCGCACTATTCCTTCTATCGGATCACAGTAGCGCTTTTTGGCCTCGACAGCGGTCCCGGAGTTAATCTCTACTTCTGGATTATGATGGCGCTTGCGATCAGTTTTCCTGTTTCGAATCTGCTTGTGGTCGGTCTGGACAGCTTCCTTACCCGCGCCTACTACTTTCTTTCCGCCCTCTGGATAGGAGCGTTTTTCTACCTGCTGTTGGGGGCGGTCGTTGCCGGGATCGTGTCACTTCTGTCGATCGCGTTCGGACAAACACCGCTGCCGCACACGATTGCGCTGCTGATCATGGGAATCTCGGTGTTGGTGATCGTGGTCGCGTATCGCAACGCAATGGTGCCCCAGGTGAAAACGATCAGGGTCACGATTGCGGGATTGCCGGAGATCTGGCGCAAACGTTCTGTCGTTTTCATCTCCGATATCCACCTCGGCGCAATCCTGCGCAGTGGATTCCTGCAGCGGGTCGTGAGTCGCATCGATTCTCTCAATCCAGATTTGGTTCTGATCGGAGGAGATCTTTTCGATGGCGGAGGCTCGAACATGAACAAACTGCTCGAACCGCTCGATCAACTTCAACCAGAGCTGGGCATATACATGATCACCGGCAATCATGAGACCTATATCCACCAGCAGGCAGCGCTTGAAGCCATCAACTCCACGCGCATCAGATTGCTGCAGAACGAATACGTCGAAATCGACGGGCTGCAACTGGCGGGGGTCGAGTATCCCGCCATGGGAGAGAAAAGCGATCCGGAGGAGATGCTGCAGAGGTTAGACCGTAATAAACCGACGATCCTGATGTTTCATGAGCCCCGGCGGGTTGAGTTGTTCAAGAAGTATGGCGTCAATCTGCACCTGGCCGGGCATACCCATCGAGGCCAAATCTGGCCCTTCAACCACATCACGAGGCTTGTCTATAAGGGGCTGGACTACGGCCTTCACACCGATGGCGAGTTCAATCTCTACTGTTCCTGTGGGGTTGGGACCTGGGGACCACCATTCAGGACGATGAGCCGGTCGGAGATTGTCCTACTCGAATTATGTCAGAGTTAGCACGCGTTCTACTACAGCTTTGCGACGCACGGTGGTTGCTGTCGAGGATTTCGCGCGCTTCAGATATCTTTCGCATTCTCGCGCCGAATACTTCATTTCGCGTCTCGCCTCGGGCAGGTCAATCTCAGTCAGTGCGTAGAGAGTGTAAAAGAATGGAAATCGACGCCACCTGCCATCAGTGTGCCGGTGTGCATGGAGTGCCTTTAGGCCAAACTTTATCCAGTCTTCCTCACCCTTGAGCCCGCCAGCGGAGATATGACGCCAGAGTGCGGGATCACAGGTGCCGCAGCAGAACATGCCATGCTTGTTGGGAGCAATCGTCCGAAGATGTAAGAGAAATGCCTCAGAGGCTTGCTTTGCCGCGGCACGCGACTTCGACTCCTTCGGATCAAGGAGCAGCATCGCGCGGCAGGCTTCCTCACCATAGACATGACGCAGCGAAGCACTCGGTTGCACGCGCTCTCCGGTGAAGAGGTTTATGCCCTTGGACAATTCCGCAGCGGTGGGGGCAAACATCCCGGCGTAAGAGCCCGGTTGTCCAAGTTGTTGTGCGATCGCGGCTGCAATTTTCTCGCGTTCCTCTGCCGGCAGCTTTGTACCGTGGAAGTGCGCATCATTGACTTTGTTGATCGGATCGAAGAGCATCCTGCCTCCTGCTGTCAATCACACTCGCCTGCCGTAAGTTCGGTGCGGCGGGTCAAGTCTCAATCACCGATTGCCATCGCTGCGGGCATTACCGGCAGTCTAATCTGCGAGGGGCAGATCGATCCGCGCCATCAGCTTGCCGATCGGGTAAACGCGATAGCTCGAGTCAAAATAGGGAGAACGCTCATAGAAAAAACGCAGTCGCTGTTTCGGGTCTTTGGCGAATTCGGCATCCGATTGCAGTCTCTGCTCAAACTCCGCCTTGAGCCCGACGTCAGCTGCCAGCATCTCAGCGGCGATCTTCTCCATCACGTAATCCTCGACATACTCCTTCTCTTCCAGGATGTTATTCATCATCCCCCATCTGAAGAAGGAGTCGCTGCTGCCCGGCTCGAGCAGGCACGCCGCGATTCTGGCGGTGCGCTGGTTCATCCGCACAACCGCCGTACCTGCCGGATACGTACGGGTAGCGCTGATATCCTCGCGATCAGCTTTGACAGTCTGATGGCCTTCGTACGATTCTTTGTTGAACTCGACATTCGAGAAACGGTAAGTGCTGATCGGAAGCTCAACCGGCTCTGAAAGGTAGTCCACTTTGATCCCGTGGAATTGCAGTCGCGCGATCAGGTCACTCCACTCCGCCGGGATCAGATACGCTACCGGAATCCGCGCGGAATCCGACGGAGTATTCTTGTCGAAATAGGGGATGCGGTATTGTCTGGCGGCGCCTGTCCAGGTGATGCGCTGTCCGCCGGAGACCTCCGACTTCTCCTTCAGCATTTCCACACCGTAAAAATCGATCATCGTGCTGTCGCTGGTGTCGTTTTTGAAGGCGAGTGGGAAGTAACTGCCGACGAAATTCTCAGCAGTAACCCTGTCACTTTCTCGCATCACCTGTTTGAGTCTGGAAGTATGTTCTGCGGCAAACCCGAGCACGTGTCGCATCAGTTCATAAACTGATTTCACGCGCTGCTTGTAAGGTTTCAGCATATGCGTTTCGATCAGCATGAAGGGGCGATTCTGAGCGGCACCATAGCCGTTGGAGTAGCGCGGACCACCGGTCCAGTGAATCAGACCGGTTCTTACATCATGGTCCTTACGGGGGACGACATAGGGGATGAATGAGAAAGCGGAGCCCTCCATGCGCTCCTTGATTTCGGGGACGAATTCGTCCGCCGTCCAGCTGCGCAGAGGTTCGGCAACGTTCAGATTCGACTCGGTGGCATAGGTGATCACATACTGGTAGTCTGCGCCGTTGGTGGTATGGATGTCAACCAGCAGGTCGGGCAGCCAGTAGGAGAACATCGACAACCAGCCCTTCATCTCTGGAGTATCAGCCTTGGCGAAGTCGCGATTCAGGTTGTAGTTCTGCGCCGTTGTACGCCAGCCCATCTCCTCCGGACCGTTCTGGTTGACGCGGTTGTAGGGTCCGAACCGTTCGTGACCATCGACGTTGAAGATCGGGATGAAGAGGATAACGACGCTGTCGAGCAGGTTACGGTTTTGTTCTCGAACCAGGATGTCGCGGATCAGCATCAGGCCCGCGTCCTTGCCTTCGATTTCTCCCGCATGAATTCCGGCCTGAAACAGCACGATCGCCTTATTCCGGGTCAAGGTACCGTTCGGGTCAAATTCCTGATCCTTGTCGATAATCAACAGTGGCAGCATCCTCCCCTGCGGAGAGAGCCCGAATCCGGAAAACTCAGCTATATCTGAGTGAGCTGCCAATCGCTGGCAAAACTCGATTGTTTCATCGTAACGTGGTGTGGCGACATCGCCGGAAATCTCATAGTGGGTCAACCACTCATCCTGAGCGGTGGCGACGGTAGTCATCATGAACAACGACAGGAAGACTGCCACGCCGATCCATAAGAACCGTTTGGTCATCAGATATTCTCCTGCTAAATTGATCCGGCAGATTATAGACTTTTCAACTCGATAGGACAATCCAAGAGTGAGTTCACAAATCTCATCCGGTGCAGATTTCCCGGAGCAGGCGTTCCGCGCCATGATTTTCCTCAACGGGACATATCCGGAGGATCACCTTGAGTACTACCGCGTGGCAGCTGAGTCTGAAGC
>JBECKX010000091.1:0-25126 GCA_040235515.1 Candidatus Zixiibacteriota bacterium | reverse complement strand
TGAAACCGCTACCGATATCGCGGCAACCATCGAAGAGGCGGAAGGCGCAACCTCGGAAGCGCCGCTGGTAAAGCTGGTCAACCTGATGATCATCCAGGCCGTCAAAGAGCGCGCCTCCGATATTCATATCGAGCCTTCCGAGGATAGCATGATGGTGCGTTATCGCGTAAACGGCCTGTTGCGCGAGCAGAACGCCCCACCGAAGACTCTGCATGCTAGTATCGTCTCGCGCATCAAAGTGATGGCTCACATGGATGTATCGGAAAAACGAGTTCCGCAGGATGGACGGTTTGTCGTCACGGTCGGTAACAACGATATTGATGTGCGAGCCTCGACCCTGCCGACAATTCACGGTGAGAAGGTGGTCCTGCGCGTGCTCGATCGCCGCAACCTTGTACTGGGGCTGGAGAATCTCGGCTTCGATGAAGAGACACAGAGTCAGTTTGCTGAGATCATCAGAAAGCCCGAGGGTTTGATTCTGATCACCGGACCGACCGGATCGGGTAAAACAACGACGCTATACGCCGCGCTCAACGAGATCAAGAGCGTTGAGAAGAACATCATTACGGTCGAAGACCCCGTCGAATACAGCCTGCCGCTGATCAACCAGGTGCAGATCAATGAGAAAGCCGGAATGACCTTTGCTTCGGCGCTACGTTCGATTCTCCGACAGAATCCCGACGTGATCATGGTGGGTGAGATTCGTGACTCCGAGACTGCAGCGATGGCTGTGCGTTCGGCCCTGACGGGACACCTGGTTCTCTCTACCATACATACCAATGATGCTGCGAGCGCTGTTGCGCGACTGCTCGACATGGGTGTGGAGGAGTATCTTCTCGCAAGTTGCCTGCTTGGCGTGCTGGCACAACGCCTCGTGCGAACAATCTGCGCCAACTGCAGAATCGAAGAAAAGCTCTCGCCCGCAATATTCGAGTCGATCGGAGTCGGACGGACAAACGCTGTCGGACCCTTCTACAAAGGTGTCGGCTGCGAGGAGTGCGGCGGCTCCGGCTACGTTGGACGAGTCGGGATTTATGAATTCCTGCGCACCAACGATAAGATTCGCGAGTTGATGATGTCGGAAACCTCCAGCAGCGAGATCAAGCGTGTCGCTCAGCAACAGGGAATGAAG
This sequence comes from Candidatus Zixiibacteriota bacterium, assembly GCA_040235515.1. Taxonomy (GTDB): domain Bacteria; phylum Zixibacteria; class MSB-5A5; order CAIYYT01; family CAIYYT01; genus JBECKX01. The sequence continues at coordinate 23,994 of JBECKX010000091.1, read as the reverse complement.
ACGATGCGCGAAGAGGTCATCAACAAGGCGCTGGCAGGTATAACCACCTACCGTGAGATAGTTCGCGTCACCCAGCAGGATGAGCCGGAGGTCGCACTAGCCGATGCCGGTTGATTTTGAGTATAAAGCACGCGATCGCGAAGGGAACCCGTTCGAGGGTACGGTAAGATTCGATTCGCTCGAAGCAGTCGAGGACTACCTCAATGAACGCGAACTGATTCCGATCTCGGTCAAGGCCCGCGGCAGAAATGCAATCCAGCGAGCCATCGCGGTAGTCAGACGACGACACGCCGGCGAGGACCTCATCCTCTTCACGCGTAAACTCCATGCGCTTTACAAGGCAGGCGTCCCCATCACGAATGCCCTCGGTATCATCGCCGACCAGGAAACCGCAGGGACGATAGGCGAAGTTGCTGCAAACCTGCAATCGGATCTCGAACGCGGCCACTCCCTCTCGGAGGCGCTCGAACAACATTTGCATGTCTTCAGTGATACTTACATCAGCGCCGTGCGGATAGCAGAGAACTCCGGGCGTATGGATATCGTGCTCGAGAAACTCGCCAACACGATGGAGCGCGACCTCGAGACACGCGAGCAGATAAAAACAGCTGTGCGCTATCCGATCCTCGTGATCCTGACAGTTATCGTGGCGTTCTTCGTGCTGGTGACATTCGTCGTGCCAAAGTTTGCGGAATTCTATGCGCGTAACTCGGCGGAGCTACCGCTACCCACGCGGATACTGATCGAACTGAACCAACTGATCTCGCACTATTGGCCGATCTTGTTGTTCGTCGTGGTCGTCGCGATTCCAACCTGTTTCAGGCTGTTCCGGCTGCGCGCGGTGCGTGAAAAACTTGACCGTCTCATTTTGAAACTACCGGTGTTCGGTCAACTCTTCAATAAAATCTACATTTCTCGTTTTGCTCACATGCTGGAGGTGACCTTTTCCTCCGGGGCTCCGTTGCTCGAAGGGCTCGAGACCGTGCGCGATGCAGTCGGCAACCGCGTGGTCGCCGCGGAGGTGGAACATATGCGTCTCCAGATCAGGCAGGGAGCAGGCCTGGCCAAGATCCGACATCTGCTGCCACACTTCCCCAACCTCGCGTTATCGTTGATGCAGGTGGGGCTTGAATCAGGATCGCTGGACTACATGTTGCGACAGATCGCCTCATTCTACGACCGGGAAGTCGACTACACTACTCGCCGTTTGATGAGCCTGATTGAGCCGTTCCTGATCCTCTTTCTTGGTGCCGTCGTGCTCGGTCTGGCGCTCGCAATCTTCCTGCCGATGTGGAACCTGATTGAGGTTTTTCGCTCTTGAGGGGCTCAAGAAATCGGCCAATCATCCGACATTTTATCAATGGAAAGCTGTATCCAGTCAATGGGTTAAGTAAAGGAGACTTACCATGCTGCAGGCACTCAGGAATCAATCAGGCTTTACCCTGATCGAACTGGTGATCATAATCGTCGTCTTGGGCATCATTGCCGCAGTCGCGATTCCGAAGTACCAGGACATCAGTGGTGAAGCGAAAGTCGCTGCAACGAAGGGTGCGCTCGGAAATCTACGCAGTGGTATCTCAATCTACTATGCCAACACTGCCGTCAAGTCAGGAACCGCCGAGTGGCCACCGATCGACAGTTTGAAGACACCGGGAGTCGTGATGATGAACTCGCTACCCGCAAATCCGTACCAGAGCTCTGACGCCGCACCAGATTCGATAGTAACCGGTGTCACCAAGGGTACGACGGTGGGTTCGCGCGGCGGATGGGCATACAACCCGACCACGGGCGAAATCTGGCCCAACACCAGCGTTAATGGCGAGAACAACTGGTAAATGAACCAGCGAAACAGCAGTCTCAGGTCAGCTGCTGGCTTCACACTCATAGAGCTTGTCATCATCATCGTGGTGCTGGGGATCATCGCGGTGGTGGCCATAGTCAAGTACACCGATTTCGTCGAACAGTCGAAGATTAAAGCCAGTCAGTCGGAGATGGCAACGATCAAGCGTGCCATCGTTGGGGATTCAAAGGTGGTCGCGGCCGGCCGTCATGTCGACCGCGGCTATTTGGGCGACGTGGGCAGTCTTCCCAACAACCTGAGCGACTTGGTCAGAAAACCGGATAGCGTCTCGGCTTACAACTCGATCGCTCGACGAGGCTGGAACGGTCCCTATCTCGACTCAACCGGCGGAGACTATCTCAGGGATGCCTGGGGCGCGGCTTATGTCTACGACCCCGGAGCCCGCACGATCAAGTCGACCGGTTCCGGCAGCGACATCACACTCAATTTCTAGCTCGAGTCAGCTGCGGAACAGAACAAATCAGCTTAACAAGCGAGTTTCGGCCCATGAAGCGCATTAAGTCAGAGATCGGTATGACCCTCGTGGAGGTGGTGATGGTGATCATCATCATGGGCATACTGACCGCTGTGGCTGTGCGCTCCCTCTCCGGCAGCATAGAATCATCCCGGGTGGAAGAAACCAGGCTCGAGCTGGATCAACTGGCTAACGCTATCGTTGGTAACGCTGAACTTCGCAGCAATGGTCTTCGCACCGACTTCGGCTATGTCGGCGATATCGGTGCCCTGCCGGCGAGCCTCGATGATCTTGTCAGTTCCCCCGGTTATGCTACCTGGCGCGGGCCATACATTCAAAGCGATTTCTCCAACTATGGTGATGACTACAAGCGTGACGCCTGGGGCGCCCTATACCAGTTTGGAGGAACTACGATTCAGTCGGTGGGAGGCACTGAAACCCTTACCCGCATCGTGGCACCCTCAAGCTCGGCCCTGGTCAGCAACAGCGTGACAGGCACAATCACCGATGGCGTTGGCAACCCGCCGGGCGATTCCGCCGCTATGGTGAGCGTGACAATAAGCTTCCCCAACGGCAGTGGTGGCACCAAGGATTCGACGGTGGCGCCCTCCCGTTCCGGCAGGTTCTCCTTCAACAATTGTCTGCCAATCGGGAATCACTCGCTGCGGGCGGTGTATTCTTCATCCGATGACACGGTGGAAGCTGTCGCTTCCGTGCTGCCTAACTCATCTGTTCCAGTGAACCTCCGATTTCCCGGTGCACTCTGGGCCGCAACGGTGAGTGTCGGAGGCGGTGGTGGCTCCGGAAGCGTCGAGTTGGCGCCCGGTACGGTCCAGGTCTATGGCAACCAGAACCAGCATGTGCGGTTCAGCGTCAGCAACTTTGGAAGCGCGCTGGTGATGATATCATCGATCACCGCAACCTATTCGAAAACAGCCTACTTCAGATATGTGGATTGGGACGGCAGCAATGTGTTCAACAGCCGGAATCCACGCGCCGGCAGCGGTGAAATAGCAAATTTCAACAACTCCAAGATACTGGCTTCCGGCGCCACACTGCAAGTAAGGCTTCGTGATTTCCGCCTGACACCTACCGGCGGATCAAGAGTGGATATGCACGGAACAGATTTCACAATCGAGTTTTCAGATGGCAGCAGCATCACGTTCACAACGCCATAATTCACCGCACTCAACCCTGGCGATCAAGTCACTGCTCATGAACTTGAGACTCAACTCGCGCGGGTTTGGATTGATTCAGGTGATCCTGTTGATTGTAGTGCTCGGCCTGGCAGTCACGGCAGGACTGCAAGTCGCAACGAACGCACTGGATGAATCGCGTCGGCAAGATACAATCGCCGAAATGCAGCGTATCGCCGATGCTATCGCGGGCAATCCCGAACTCTACGCCAACGGTGCCCGACTAGACTTCGGCTACGTCGGTGACGTCGGAAACATCCCTGCCAGCCTTGAAAACCTGGTTTCAAATCCCGGCTTCTCGACGTGGCGCGGACCCTACCTGCCGATCGCATACAGCAACTATGCCGATGACTATCGCTACGATGCATGGGGGGGAAGCTACCTGCTGCTCGGCAACCGGGTAATCGCAGTTGATCCATCCGGCGACACGCTGAGCGTCATGGCGGCATCAAGCGTCTCGCAGCTTCTCGGCAATAGCATCTCAGGCACGATAACCAATTCTGTCGGCGATGAACCGGGCAGCCAGGCTGTTAACATCCGGGTCGTCCTCACATACCCTGATGGCAGTGGCAGCGCGCGCGACAGCATCCTCATCCCGGCCGGCGACGGGAGCTTCAGCTTCGACGGCTTTGTACCATGCGGGAATCATCGCGTCCGGGCGATTTTGACCACCGCAAGCGATACATCCGAGGCGTCGGTCTCAGTGCTTCCCGGCTCAACCATCAACGTCGTCTTAAGACTCGGATCCCTGCCGGTTGCGCACCTGTCGAATGACCCGACTGATGCAGTGTACGCTCTGCGGTCCGACCCGCTATCAACCGGAAGGAGCACCTGATGATGGTTACGGCAGAAACCAAACGCGCAACGGGAGTGGTCACAGTCTCTGCGCCGGCTAACGGCGAGGGACGTCCCTCATTGCTTGATCGATTCAGCCGGCCCACGCTCAATCTGGAGTTGGGTAATGACTATTTGATCTGGAGCCGGACCGGTTCGCGCCAGGGGAGCATCACAAACGGTGGAATCATCGTTGACTCAGCGCTTGGTACCGCCGATGGAGCCTGCGCGTTGATCAAACAGCTTACGCAGCGTGAAGGGATCGGTCGAGCACACATCAATCTGCAACTCTCCCTGACCGATGCGATGCTGCGCACCTACCACGTTGCGGTGGTGCCGAAGAACGAACTCGGGAAAGTCGTGTTGTGGGAAGCTGAACGGGTATTTCCCTTCAAACCGTCCGAGGACCTCTTTGCCTGGCGGATAATCGACACCGTCGAATGGGGCAGTTCTCGCAAGCACCACATTCAGGCGGCCGCTGTTCCGCCTCATCGCCTGCAACCACTGTTTGGTTACCTCCGCAACAGCCACACGGTGGAGAGCGTTGTTCTCACCGCGACTGCATGGGAATCTTATCTGACCGGATTGAAAACGCAATTCGCATCCAGTCCCGATGAGTGCTGCGCCGCCATCGTGAGGCTGCTGGGCAACAGGCTCAGCGTTTTCTGCCTGCACAATGGCACGGTTGAATTTACGCGCGAAGCTTTGCTCGACTCTGTCGACATCGGAAAGGCGTTTGAGGCATCCCTTGCCAAACTGAGTGGTGATGCATTCTCCACTGATCGCCTTTACTACCAGAGCCTTGATGTAGATGAGCTTGCGCGCACGGTAGCCGAGGAACTCGACTTCTACTACGGACAGTTCACTCAACGATCGGTGCGCCGCGTGTTTATCGCATTACCGCCGGAGATTCAGGATGCGGCAAGAACCACATTGTCCGAGTCACTCGGAGTAAGCGTCATACCACTGGTGCCGGCAGCAACGTCAACGTCGACCTCGATCGAAAACAACTACCTGTTCATACCGGGCAAGCTTCCGCTGAACAAGGCCGCTCGCAAGCTTGGTCTGGTTCCTGAGGAAATCAAGCGCGATCAACTGGAACGCCGCAGGTTTCGCTCATCGCTTGGGTTAGCGGCTCTGGCCCTGATCGCATTGCTGGTGGCGTGGTTGCTGCAGGCGGAACGGCTCCAGTCGGTACGAAACTACCACGACAGCCTGAAGCAGTTGACCGACGCGCAACTCGGTTCGCCGGTGTATCAACAGCTTACGGAGATGCGTGCTGCCGGTGAAACCTGGCGCATACAGTGGCAACAATTCCGGCAGGCGACGAATCACTATTCAAGACTGCTGAAGCTGGTCAGCAACACCATACCCACCAACACGTTCATGACAAGCACTCAAACAGTTTCGAGTCATCCGAGCGGCACACCCGGCTTTGTCGACGCCACGCTCAACGGCTTCGTTTCGAGTCGTGCCAGATATCCGGAAATCGAATTGGTGCAGTTCATCGAGGACTTGAAGAACTCAGCGCTTGTCAGCAAGGTCGATTTGCATGCCTATCGACGAGAACTCGGCAGTGACGGCAATCGCCTCAATTTCACGCTTCAGGTGAGGATGAACTAGTGGGACAATTCGCGACGAACAGAAGCTTGCTCGTCTTTACCGCTACGGTGCTGGCGCTGATCGCCTGGCTGCTACTGGTACTTCTGCCCGGCAACAGGGAAGTTCAGAGTTATGCCGACCGCAGCGCGCAGTTGGAGACTGAACTCCAGCAATTGCATACCCTTTTCCTGACCGCCGGTCAGTCAGCGGAGTTGAGCGAAACCGCACAGCTACAGACGTCACGGACTCTGGCGCAGTTGATGTCGGACGACTCCCTGGAGCAGTTCATCGATCTGCTCAGCACGAAGCTGGCCGCACGTGGCTTACGCCAGGTGACGATCAGGCCCGTTGTCGAGGAAGTCCTCGCACACAGGAAGGTTGTAGTTGGTGACCAGCAACTGACTCGGGTCCTGCTGCAAGTTGCTCTCGTTGGCAGGTTTCTGGATATCGGCAAAGCCGTCGAGTATCTGGAACACCAGTCGTACTTCTCGGAGTTCAGGTCCATCAATCTGGGTTATGATGATGAACTCAATCCGGCGATCGCGTGTCAGTTCGATGTGACCGTCTATCTGCGCTCGAAGGGAGACTCATGATGACGGAACGAACTCGCAAGAGGATTGTCTATCTCATCTTCGTCGCAGCACTCATCTTCGGAGCGCTGAACCTGCTCGGCCCACGGCGCAGCAGCCCCGGATCGGGGTCGACCGATACGGAGATCGCCACCATCCAGCCACTAGTAACTGGTAGTATGAAAAACAGCCCTGTTGCCGATAACTCTGAATGGGGCCGCGATCCATTCGTGCGCGCCGGCCAGGTGAGTCGGGCAGTCGTGCAACAGGAGACCTTCCGACTCTCTGCCATCTCCGGCTCGACAGAACAACCGCTCGCCCTGATTGACGGCAGAGCGGTGGGAGTCGGTGATTCGGTGAAGGGTTGGAGCGTAGTCAAGATCTCTCGCAGATCAGTCCAGCTTGAACGCAACGGAGAAAGCAAAACATTAACAATTGGCGGAAGCTAGCATGAACAAGAAGACCACTCAGATCAGACAGACTCTGGCACGCAGCCTGGCAATCATCTGCCTGCTTGGTGCGAGTGCTTTCGCCGAGCCCGCTGCTCAACAGTCCGATCCAGCCAGGCCCGTTGACACTGCCTTCCTGCAACAGCGCGTCGAGTTGTCACTTGACCGCAGTCAGATTGAGGATGTCGTGCGTTTGCTTGCACGGCAGTACGATTTCAATCTGACCGTGGCCGGCGACGTGGAAGGCGAAGTGTCGATGATGCTCAAGGATGTTACTCTGGCCGACGCGCTCGATGCCATCCTGCTACCGAACCGGATGACCTGGTATGTCAAGAACGGGCTGCTGATCGTGAAGCCGGCTGGATTTCTCTCACCCGACGAGCGGCAGACGTCGATCGTACAACTGGAGCATGCGACACCTCAACAAGCTGTGACAGCGTTGAAAGGAGTGCTCTCGGCCGAGGGTTCGGTTGAGGTACTGGCACAAGCTGATACCGAGAGCGAACAAAAATCTCGACCGGAGGCAGTTGTTATATCAGACCGACCTGATCGGGTCGCGGAAGCTCTCAGATTGCTCGATGAACTGGACAAGCCACAACCGATCCTGAATATCTCGGTGAAGCTGGTTGAGACGACACTGAGCGATGACCGGAGAATCGGCCTCGACTGGCCGACAACCTACACAGCTTTGCTCGGAGGAACCACCGAAACCACTGATTCTGAGGGTGAAACCAGCACAACCAATAACGGCATCGTTTCCAAATCCCTTAATGCCGGTGGCTGGAGTTGGGGAACCTTCACCGCGGCTGAAGTACAAACTGCACTCGACCTGATGATTGAATCGGGGCATTCGCAACTGTTGAGTGACCCAAACCTGACGACCGAATCGAATAAGCCGGCAGAAATTGTCGTGTCCACCACGATCCCGATCGAGACCCTCAATCGTTTCACCGAAGGCGCTATCGTCCAGGATATCGTCTCGTTCCAGGATCTCGACGTGGGCATCAAACTCAAGGTGCTGGCTCGTGTAACCGACTCCAATTTCATCTCGATGGAAGTCAACCCGGTTATCGAGGAGATCACCGGTTTTACGGGGCCTGCTGAGAATCAGCGTCCGATTACCTCCAACCGCTCCGTCAAGACTACCGTGCGTGTACGTGACGGCGAGACATTGGTGATCGGCGGTTTGCTGAAGGACTCGGAGTTCAAGATCGTCAGGAAGGTACCGCTGCTGGGGCAGATTCCCCTGCTTGGTAAGCTCTTCCAGCATCATACCACACAACTTGAGCGCACCGACCTAACCGTGTTCATTACGCCAACGATCGTCGCCACCAATTAGTGGTGCGGACTGCTAAACACAAAGCGGAGTGACATTTGCCACTCCGCTCAATTCGTTCTGACCACAGTTCACAAGGTAATCTTATAACTTAACCCAGCGCCAGACAGACGCGTTTGAGATATGGCAATTGCGGCGCCAGTCCGAGCGCATCGACGTACTTCATATCGAGAGCAGTGCTTTCGATCTCACCACTATGGTGCGACTCATCCGCGTGAAGCGCATAGGCGACGTGCACGGCGGTAAGCCCATTCACCATCGGCTTCGGCACCCGACTGGGGAGGTAGTGATCGGCGATCGCTTCCACAATATTGTCCCCAAAGCCCCAGGTCGAGAGCAGGTATGCACCGATCTCCGCGTGGGTCACCCCCAACAGTTTCGCCTGTGCCTGCAACGCTTCGAGGTCATTGCTAACCGATTGCGTTGGCACCTGTCGCAGTTCGTCGGCAAATTCAGTCATCAGGATCACCTGACCGACCGCGTGCAGCATGCCTGCCATGATAGCATCGTCGCCATCACGGCGTTCGAGGCCCAGTACAGACGTCAGGTGCTTTGTGCGCGCACCAACCTCGAGACAGTCATGGTAGATTCGCTCAAGCGATAACCCCGGTATGCCAGGATCCTTGAACTCTGCGAATACACCGGCGGTCAGCACCAGGTTCTGAACCGTATCGAGCCCCAGCATGCCGACTGCCTGCAGCGGACTCTCGATTCGCGTCTTAAGACCAAAGAAAGCAGAGTTGACGATCTGCAGCACCTTTACCGTGATACCGACATCTGACTTGATCAACTCAGCTATCTTGTGAGCGGAAGCCTCATCCTTTTGCAGTTCTTCGCGTAGCTGTTGGTAAACCTTCGGCAATGCCGGCAGGCTGCGGATCGAGGCAATTCGCCTGGTCAGACCCTCCTCTTTGAGAAGGCTGCGCAGCCTCTCCGAATTCTCGATCGATTTCGCCACGTCGAATTCAGACACCCCCGCTCTGAATATTCGGTTGATCGCCCCCGGTGCATAGTTGGGTTTCCTCTCAAGCTCATCGTGAGCGATCAGGAGTCGTACAATCTCCGGATAACTCTTGCTGAGTTCCTCAAACTGCCTGATGCCCAGTCCGTCGGGCGCGTCGGTGGCCGTTATGACAACCGACAACTCGTCGCTGCTGACCAGTTTTTCAAGTTCGGCGGATGAGGAGATAGAGACTATCTCTCTTCCTCGCATTACGGAGGAGAGTGATTGAGCTAGGCTGGAAGATGAGGTGGTCGGTGTCGAAACGACAGCGATCTGCAGTGTCATAGCCTGATCCTTATCAAATAATGCGTTTCCGGGCAGTAAGAGCGCGTGCCGAGCATTCGCTCTCCCAAGGGAGGAGCATCCAGATGTCATCCTCTAATAGGAAGTCCTTGTGGGACATAGAGATCGGACATGGAGTTCTGTTTGGGAACAAGCGGGTTTCTGCACTCTGTTACTATTCATAGAGTCGGCAGACGCGCGGGAACTCTTTACCTTATCCTGGATTCGGCAGGCAACATTTCTCGATTGCTGCGCCGATTATCATGATGCTGTGTTGAGCAACTGGGCTTGTGAGACCCATGATAACCCCTTTTGCGTGAAGTGATACTTTGCTAGCCGATGCGCGTGATCTCCTTGATCACTCCAGTCCACTCGTTGCGACCGAACTTGCACTCTATCGAGTCGCCAACCCGTTTGCCCATCAGGAGGCGTGAAATCGGTGCCGCGATCGTCGCCATATCCTCCATCACTTCCAACTCGAATTCTACCGGCCCGACGATATTGAATGTGTGCATCTCGTCTTTATCTTCGTCATGTACCTTAACACAGGTTCCGAACGCAACCTTGTCGGGGTGTTCGGCATCGAGTTCGATGATCCGGCAATTCAGGTAGCCTTTCATCCGTTGCATTCGTTCGAGCAACCAGACCTGACGCTCCTTGGCACTATGGTACGCTGAATTTTCCTTCAGATCCCCCAGCGCAGCCGCCTCTCCGATATCTTTGGAGTTCTGGGCTATGTCCTTCTTCAAATCCTTGATTTGCTTCTGCAACAGCTCGTGGGTGCTCTTCAGAATCGGAATTTGCATATGGTTTAATCCTCTGGTTTCAATAGTCGATCAAGAATCCACAAAATCAATTTTGCGAACGCACAACGATCTCCGTCGCGAATTTGAACGTGAATAACATTTTCATGAAATACGCTCTGATCCGAGCAGGATCGAACTTCGTTTAAGTTAATTAAGAAATCAGGTGGAGGCAATCTGTTTGTCGTGCCTCGCCAACTGTGTCGAATCAGAAACGCTCTAGCGATTCGGTTCGATCCCGGCCAGTATCTCGATCGCCCGCTTCAATTTTTTGTGTTTGAGCGAGAGCAGCGCATAATCACGTTCGTAGCGTGACCCCTTGGCCCGTATGACGGACACGAGATCTCTCTTTTCGCGCGCAGACCAGCGCGGTAACCCCTTGATGTTGATCAACAGCGGTGCGAGCCGCTTGAGCGATGTCACTTCCCCCTCACTCCAGCCTTTGAAACTTCTGACCGCCAGTATGGTTGTGAGTTCTGACAGCGCTGCTTCAATCCCGGCTTCGCGATCACCATCATGCGATTGTGCGAAGTAATCGGTCACGCGATAGGCAAGCCTGGCAAGTGGTGGTTCTTTCCACGAGCCGCGCTGAGCATCGTCCAACACCAATACGACATCACTCTTTGCGAGCTTCTCTTGCGTCTTGAGCGGAGTGCGGTAGCCTCGTCTTTGCAACTGTTTTGCGCGCTCCTGTTCAGCCAGTTTTCTAACCGCCGGGGAAATCGCGCGGAATCCAAGTTTGTAGTAGAACCAGAACGCCCCCGATTTCAGCGCCTCTTCTTCGTCGTTGCCCATTTGCATGCTCCGCACCAGAAAGATCCTCGATCCGAAGTGATGGTAGAACACCTTGAAAAACTGCTCAATGATGTAAGCCGACTCTCCAGCCCGGTAAGCCGGGAAAACATTGATGGCGATTTCGACTCGATCAAACAGCGTCGCTGCGATTCCATATCCGATCGGCATGCCGTTACGCGCAAACATCGCCCCGAAGTTGGCTTCAAGCGGTAACCGGATCGACGGAGGTGTCGCAAAGAGATAGATTTGCAGGCCGCGTCCCGGTTCAATGCAATAGATCTCTTCCGGGTTCGCCAGCGTGATCGGGTACAACTCGCGATTGCGAACCGCCAAGACCTCACATGCCAGCGAGATGATCTCTTTCCCCTCGCTTCTGGAGAGCCGCACCAGTCTCTTTGCCGGAGCCTTCAACTGCGCCGCAAGATCACCGGAGCGAGGAAGCAGTGGTTCTGCAAAATAGAACCTGCTTGCAGACGGAAAACGACAGAGAGTGCGCGATCCCCGTGAGGCGGCCAGGTTCCAACTCAGGTAAAGGTCGAGGGATTCGAAGAAATGGCGTCTTAGTCGTTGATTCAACTCCGCGCTCCGGAACAAGTGAAGCAGCCCCTGCAGGTCGTCACTCGACCGTTCTCCCCGGGCACGCTTGAGAAACCCCTCCACATCAAATGAATCGTCATTATCTATCGCATCATTCTCCTGCCAGGCGACGAGCAACGGGAGAACATCGTACAGCTTATCCTCCCACTCACTCAGGTTGTCGTCCCGTTCGAGCTTGATGCTCTTGCCATGCCGCTCTTTCAGAAGCAACGCCATTTCATATCCGAAAGGGTGAGTGGTCTTTGTGCCGGCGATACCGCTGTCGGCCAGCCTGGCTGCGCTTTTGTCTCGTGTGCTGCGGCGATAACCCCGGACGCGGGCTTCAAACCTCTGCAGCTCAGTCTCGACCAGGTTCTCCAGCTCAGAACTGTCAGGATAGGCCCTCATGAAGCAAAGGGTATCATGAAGGAGCAACAGATCATCCGGGTTTGTCAGCCTGGTCGAACGAAGCGCCCTGACCAACTGAGTCTTGTCAGCGGCTGCTTGAGGGCCGAAGCGTCTGCTCAAGTCGGCCAGACGCCTGATCCGGGCTGAGATGCTACTTTGCCTTTGAAGCATGGCAGAAAGTTAGATTGTTGAGGGGTTGAGTCAAGCGGAATGGAGACACGAGCGACCGTCTATTTCCGCAGCCGCCACGGCGGATTGATCCGATTCTTGCCGGCGTGAAACAGGCAGATGCGGTGCCCGTCCGGATCGGCCAGATAAGCCTCACGCCATAACCACGGCTGGTCGGTCGGATCAGATTCGAATTTGAGTCCCGCTCGCCGCAAGCCTTCAACCCTCTTATCCAAATCGTCACACTCGAAGTAGATCGTCGTCTGCCCCGGTCTTACCTCTTCGCTGATATGAATCGAGAAGGTGGAATCGCCGACAGGACAAAGGAATCTCGCATAGTGCGGGGAGGAAACGATCAACTCAAGTCCCAGCTTGCAGTAGAACTGTGTTGAGCGTTCAATATCGGAAACATATACCGTTACCTGATTGAGTTTCAACGCGCGGCCACCCGGCGGATCTGTTCGATCACCCTGCAGCGCCAGAACATCAAGTGAGCACCTTCGCTGAAGTAGTCCTGCTTTACGATCGCCGGCTCACCGAATCTTCTCATCCACAGCGCCTGGGCGATCTTGTAGCCGCATTCAAACAGAAACTCATCCATTCCCGCTTCCTGCATGTACTCCAGTGTGTGATCGATAAGTGAAAGACCAATTCCTCTTCCCTGATACTCCGGCAACACATAAAGCGATTTCATTTCGGGGATGGTAGGAGCAGCAAGCTTGAATGCACGCATCACGCCGCCGGAGGTAGTACCGATCGCGCACGTGCCGACGATTCGGGAGTCGAGCTTTGCGATGAAATAGTGTTCCTCCCTGCCATCGCTGTCGAAGTCTCGCTGGAGCGCATCGAGTTGAAACTGGATATCCCCCGGAATCTCATCCGAAAAAGTCTTGTCGATCCCTTCCCGGCGAAACGCATCGTGGATTGATGCGGTGAACAGCCGCTTCAGTTCTTCGAAGTCAGCTTTCACGGGCCGGACAATCTTGATGTTCATCTGGATTTAAACTGCTCGCGGAATTTGTCGTCAGCCAGACCGAACTTCTCTATTAGAGCCGGCCAGCGCGGATCTTCATGAAGATTTCTCAGCAAAGGATGCGCTCGGGTCAGCGAGATGCCGGCATCGCCGACCTCGAACCCTTTCTCCAGCCATTTGAATGCATCGTCGAATTCGCCGCGGCAAGCATGGGCAATAGCGATCTGGAAACCCCAATGTTCATCGCCGCTAAGCAGCTCGTTGATGGCTCGATCTGACTCGCTCCTGTTTCCCAATGCGTTATAGGAAATGGCTAGCCCGCAATTGCGGTAACCAGCATTTTCTTCCCGCTTCGCATACCTGAGTGATGATTCCGCATCACCCTGCAGCAGGTAGGTCCAGCCCAGTGACAGGTTTGCAGAAGCCATTCCCGGAACAGCCTCAAGCACCTTCTCGTAGTTTGCTCGCGATTCATCCAATTCTCCTGCAGAGAGCAAAACTCTTGCAAGGTAGAGCCGTGCCTCTGGATCGAGTGGATCGAGTTCAACGGCTTCTTTCGCCATTGGAATTGCCTCATCGTAACGCTCGTAGATCCCCTTCATAATCGCCAGAGCCCAGGTACCTTTGCTCAGGTTAGGGGCTAAATCGCGTAGCTTCTCAAATGCCTTTATCGCTTCATCGAACCGGAACTCGATGGCTGCCCGCAACCACCCGAGAGTGAAATATGTTTGCGGGAGGGATTCGTCAAGCGAAAGCGCTATGTCTAAATTCTCTTTGAGCTTTCTCACCAGCTCAGCACTATTATCCATGTGTCCGAAGGCCGTGCAATACAGGTAGCATTCAGCCAGCCCGGCGTATGCCGCTGCATTCCTGGCGTCCAGCTCAATTGCCTCACGGAACAGCTTGATCGCCAACTCCAGCGTAGACTTGGTGTTTTGGCGGGCTAGTTCACGTCCGCGCATGACGAGTGTATAACCCTCAGCGTCCACGACGTGTGCATTCTTCTGGTTACCGAGCAGGGTCACATGCAGAGCTTTCGCCACCGACTTAGCAATATCATCCTGCACCGCAAAGATATCATCCAGCACCCGATCGTAAGTCTCTGACCAGAGGTGAAAACCATCACTGCTCTTGACCAGCTGCGCCGTGATGCGCACACGATTGCCCGCCTTGCGGACACTGCCCTCCAACAGTGTGTTGACTCCGAGCTTCAGACCGATTTCGCGCAGGTCCTCGTGTTTGCCTTTGAATGCAAATGACGATGTTCGACCGGTGACCTTCAGGTCAGGTATCTTGACCAGGACATTCAGGAGTTCCTCGGTCAGACCGTCCGAGAAGAACTCATTATCCGGATCGGCACTCATGTTGGCAAACGGCAACACCGCGATCGATGGATGCTCCTCCACGGTCTCAGCTACCGTTATTGCCGAACCGGATGCTTGCGATTGGAGCAATGACCGCAAATCCGCCGCAAGATCAGCTGCCGACTGGTAGCGGCGGGAGATATCTTTGGCGAGGCACTTGGTGATCATCCTCTGCAATTCATCTGGCACATCAGACTTAAATCTAGCCAGCGGCTCTGCATTGTCGTTAATAATCGCCTGCAGCGTGGCGGCATCATTGTCGCGTCGGTAGGGACTCTTCCCCGTAATCAGTTCGTAGAGGACCACGCCTAAGGAAAAGAGGTCGGAGCGATGATCGGTTTCCTGTCCACGTGCCTGCTCCGGTGACATATATGCGACAGTTCCAAGTGTCGTGCCGGTCTTTGTCAGCATATCGCTCCCCTGCACTGCCGCGAGTCCGAAATCGAGGATACGGGGACGAAGATTGGTGTCGAGGATGATGTTCACCGATTTGATATCGCGATGAACGATGCCTTGCGCGTGCGCCGCAGCCAGCCCCTCGGATATCTGCGCCGCGATATTCAGAATCTGTTCCAGTGAGAGTCGTTCGTCGCGGCTGTAGTGCTGAACGGTCTTCCCTTCGATATAGCGCATCGCGATAAACGGCCTGCCATTGAACTCGCCCACTTCATAGATCGTGATGATGTTCGGATGATCCAGCTTCGCGGCGGCTTGTGCCTCGCGGGTAAAACGTTGACGCAACCCCTCATCGTTCAGCAGGTGAATGGGCATGAACTTCAGAGCGACGTTCCGATTCAGACGCCCGTCATGAGCGAGGTAGACCTCGCCCATCCCGCCGGCGCCGATCCGTTCCAGCACGCGGTATTGATTTACGACTGTGTCCTTGCCTACCAGTGGCAAGGACCTGGTGGCGTCGTCTTTATCTTCAGAGTGGGTCAATGGGCTCCTTTAGAGCAAGCTTGAGTAAAGTACAGCGGCGCGTTCTAAGAAGCCCCAAGAAAGCCTAATTGGAACCATATTGCAACTGATTCTGCACGCCGGGGGTATTATCGGCCCGTCCGGGCCATGAACAGGTCAAGCGCACCGCCGGTGACATTCCTGGCCTTGATTCCCTTGCTGCGCAGAAATGCCGTCGCATAGCGAGAGCGACTCCCGGTTCTGCAATACACATCCAGAGGGGTATCTGCGGGCAACTCCGAAAACCTCAGACTGAGTTGGGTATGCGAGATGTTGTAAGCCCGGGCGATTCCCGGTAACTCGATCAACTCCGCGGAGCGGCGGACATCGACGGCCGTAACGCCATCGGAGTTGGCTTTTTGCTGAAGTTCAAAGATGCTGGTTTCCTCGATCGATGCGGTTGGACCACCCTGAGCTATCCAGCTCTCGAGCTGTTGTGGAGTGATGTAACCCTCCACCTTATCCACGCCTACCCTGACACACTGCCTGGTGAACTCTTCCAGATCACTCTGCTCGGCAATCAGATAGATTCGCGCCTCAGGCTCGACATACGATCCGATCAATGTCGAAACTGCGCTTGTTAGCGGGATGAACAAAGAACGCGGAACGTGCTGCTCCCTGAATTGCTCCCAGTTGCGCGTGTCGATGATTGTATCCTCTTCAGCCTCTACAAGCTTCGTAAACTCCTCCAGACTGAGCTGGCGTGGCTCCGGCAGCCTGCCGAGAATAGCCGGCCCGTCGCGGTTCACGCTCTTCATCCGTGCAAAGTAGGCTGGTGGCTCAGGTTGATCACGCAGGATGAAATCCACAAAGCGTGATTGCTCCCGTGCGACCAGAATCGAGGCGTTGGTGGCCAGTTCGTAGCCCACGGTTGATTGCGGTACCGCGCCAAGTGCCTTGCCACATGCACTGCCGGCGCCATGTCCCGGCAGAAGCATCAATGACTCAGGCAGCTCTCGAAATCGATTTACTGACTTGAACAACTGTTCCGCTGAGGCAACCATCGTTCCCTTCTGCTGCACCGCGGACTCAAGCAGATCAGGGCGCCCGACATCACCGACGAAAACGAAATCGCCGCTGATCAGACAAATGGGAGTACCGGGGTCGCGGGCTGTGTCTGTCACCAGATACGAAAGATGCTCCGGTGTGTGACCCGGAGTATGTTGCGCCTTGATCGCGATGTTTCCGATCTTGAGTTCTGCACCGTCGGAGAGCAGTACATGATCGTAGTCTGAATCGATCAGCCATTCGTATTGCCAGCTGTCTCCCCCCTCACCTGACGCATAGATAGTAACTCCGTCCAGCTCGGCAAACTCGCGCAGTCCTGTCACATAGTCGGCATGAATATGCGTGTCGGCAGCAGCGACAATGCGCATTTCCTTCTCCTCCGCCAGCCGCAGGTAACGATCGATATCGCGCTGGGGATCAATCACAATCGCTTCCCCCGTCTCCTGACATCCAAGGAAATAAGAGTACTGAGCCAGCCGGGGGTCAAAGATTTGCTGAAGAAGCATACTCTGGGTCGTCCATCCTCTTGTTGAGTTCAATCCTGTGCCAATTCCTGGCGCATTACTCAGGCGCCAATCCTTGCTAACTCTACCAGAATCAACAGGTCGACTGCTTGCAGGTTCCAAATCGGGCCAAGAATTATCCTTTATATATATGTCATAAGTTGCTTTCCCGCAACAGTCTATGACACAGCGCCACAAAAAGTTGGTGCAGGCAGCACTCTGGAAAAAGCGCTTGAAAAATGGTCGAATAAGTCGTATTTTGCGCATTCAAAGAGCTGTCAATCAACGAATATGGTTCTCTATGCCGCTCCGCCCCGAAAATGCGAAATCACGTGAATCCAGCCGCCCTTTCTCAACCGTCCCGGAGATGTTGAGATTCGGCCTATTTGGTAGAATCGTGATTGCACTTCTACTGATCTCGGCGGTGCCGATCACGATCTTCGGGTTGGTCACCTATTTGAGCATCACCTCGGTCGGCGAGGAGATCGTGACGCAGGTATTCGACACGATCGACAACAAGACGCGAGAGACGATGGAGTTGCAGGCGGTTCTTACCGCCCGATCGGTCAGCAAGTTCCTCGAGCAGCGAATCGCCGATTTGCAGGACTTGCGTGAACTGCGCCCTTCCGAGAATGGTTACCTGCAGTTTTCCGACCAACACAAGTCACTGGTGTGGCGTCGCGCCGGCACGAATGGCAATCCCGGTGAGGAGCATGTTATGCTACCGCTTTACAGGGAGATCGCATTTATCGGCGCCGATGGGCACGAGGAGATCAAGGTGGTGGCGAATCGGGTCGTGCGCGCCGATGAGCTGCGGGATGTGAGCGACCCCGCCCAAACCACTTACGGTGTCGAAGAGTATTTCACGCGCGCCAGCAGGCTGCACAACGGCGATATCTATGTGTCGCATCTGACCGGTTTCTACGTGCCCCGGCAAGAACAACTGGGCGACGCCAGCTCGATCGAAGCGGCTGTCGAAGGACGAGAGTACGATGGTGTGATCAGGTTTGCGACACCGATCTACTCGCTTGACACGTTGATCGGCGTGGTGATGCTGGCGCTCGATCACAGACACCTGATGGAACTCACACAGCATATCCTGCCAAACAGCAAGGAAGAGACCGTATTCCCGGTTTATAGTTCCGGCGATTATGCATTCATGTTCGACGATCGTGGCTGGATCATCACGCATCCCAAGTATTGGGATCTGCCCGGCGTAGACAGCTCCGGCCATTGGATGCCGCCCTTCACGGCTGCAGCCGCGCGCGCGGGCATAAGCGGCAATGATCGACCGTTCAACCTCGATTCTGCCGGCCACGTGCATGAAAACTATCCCCTGGTCGCTCGCGCGGTGCGCGAGGGACGTTCAGGCTCGGTGATCACGACCAACGTCGGCGGCATCCCCAAGGTCATGGCATACTCGCCCATCAGTTTTGCGTATGGCGACTACGCCAACAACGGAGTATTCGGTGGAATCACGATCGGTGCCGAGATTCAGGGGTTTCGCGGGCACGCAACCACGATTGCAATGGGGATATCTCGCGCCGTCATCGTGCTACGAGATAACATCCTGTTGGCGATTCTGCTGACCCTGGTGCTGTCCCTCATCGTCTCGTGGCTGCTTTCCCGCAGCTTTGCACGACCGATCGTCGATATCACCCGGGCGTCACAGCGTCTGGCCCGAGGGGAAGCGCTGCAATTCGAACCGCTCAACCGCTCCGACGAAATCGGAGTACTGTCACACACCTTCAACAATATGGCGGCGGAGCTGGAAGGAAACCGGCTCTCGCTCCTGGCCTCAATGAAGCAACTGGAAGAATCAAAGCTGGAGGTGGAGAACTATGCGCGCGACCTGGAGTACCAGCTCAAAGTATTCCGCTCGATTCAGCGCATCAGCAACATCCTCGGCAGCACCGTGCACCTGGATGAAGTCCTCGGGGTGATTCTGCGCCGCTGTGTAGAGGGTCTGGGGTTTGATCGGGCAATCCTCTACCTGATCGACGATGAGGGCCGCTACCTCGCGTGTCGCGAGACATTTGGATTCGAACCCGACGCGGAAAAACTCGCCCGGCGCTCGCAATACAACCTGGACCGATTCGACTGTATTGAAACCCGCGTCGTCAAGACCGGCGAAGCTGTCTTCGTCGAGGAGTTCGACAACTATCGGGACGCAACCCCGCTTGATCGAAAGATCAGGGAGTTGAGCAGGAGCAGTTCTTTCGCCTTCGTGCCGTTGAAGGTCAAGGAGCGCATCATCGGGATTCTCGGCGCGGACAAACTCCGTTCGGGCGAGCGGGTGAGACAACTGGATGTCAACTCGCTGCAGGTACTGGCGAACCAGGCAGCGCGAGTTATCGAGAACACGCGCCTCTACCAGCAACTGATCGAACAACGCAATTTCGTCGAGAGCATCGTCCACAGCATGCTCAACGGGGTAATCACGATCGACCCGCAGGGGGTCGTCACCAGTATGAACCGCGCCGCCGGGACGATCCTCGGCATCGAAGCAGACGAGGTGGTCGGCAGCCCGGTCGCTGCCAGCCTGGGACATTTCAGCGAACTGAGGGAGCCAATAGCCGCCGCAACTCATCGCGACTCCACTCTCTCGCTCCACAATGTCGAGATCAGCGTGGCCGGAGAGACCAAGCTTCTCACAATCCACGTCACGCGTCTGGGGACGGTTGAAGAGGGTAGCCCGGATGCGGGTGCAATCATCATCCTGGCTGATCGCACCGAGCGCAAACGACTCGACGATCACCTGTATCATGTCGAGAGGCTGGCGTCGCTGGGGCGCTTCGCCGCAGGCATCGCGCATGAAATCAGGAATCCGGTGACAGGGATCAATGTGTTCCTCGATGACCTTCACGACAAATTCGCCGCGGAGGCTGAAGTTTCGCGCTTGATCGAACGGGCACTCGTGGAGCTGGAGCGATTGGAGACGCTGGTGAGCGAGATCCTCGACTACGCGTCGCCCTCACGTGGGGAATTGAGTCAGCGCAGTCTCAACGATGTAGTAGCGGCCACAATCCGTTTCGTTGACAAGCAGTGTCGCGAAAGCAGGATCACGGTCGAATCGAGGCTCCAGGAGGAACTGCCGCTGGTTTCAATCGACAGCGAAAAGATCAGACAGGCCTTGCTGAATATCATCTTGAATGCTATCCAGGTCATGCCGGACGGAGGCCAGCTGCGGCTGGCAACCAGGGTCGCAGATCAAGACGACAAAATTCCTGACAGCGAATCGAACGACAGCTGGTTGGCGATCGAGATCGGTGACTCAGGTCCCGGAATCGCAGATGAGGAACGAGAGCAGATTTTCGAGCCGTTCTACAGCAAGCGCTCAGGCGGAACCGGGTTGGGGCTGTCGATCACACAGTCTATCATAGCGGAGCACGGAGGACAAATCATGGTCGATGGGGTGGAACCGCATGGCACCAAATTCACCATCTACCTGCCGATAACGATGGCGCAATCGGTGCAGTCCTCACAGGTTGTAAGCGGGAGTAAGTCGTGACGCAGCGTACCATACTTGTCGTGGATGACGAAGAATTCATCCGCCTCACTCTGAAGAAAATCTTCACTGAGGAAAACTATCGTGTCATCCTGCACGAAAATGGGACCGACGCCCTCAAGTGCATCGAAAACGAGGAAGTCGACCTGGCGTTCCTCGACATCAACCTCCCTGACCTGAATGGTATCGAAGTCCTCAAGCGGATGAAGGCTGTCAAACCTGACTTGCTCGTGATTGTCGCCACCGGGTATGCATCCGTTGAGTCCGCCATTAAGGCACTCAAACTTGGAGCGTACGATTACATCAAGAAACCCTTCAAAGCGGATGCGATCAAACTGATTGCCCGGCTTGCCCTTGAGACCCTCACGCTCAAGCAAACAGTGAAACGTCTCAAGGATGAACGCAAACATGGCCATGACGCCATCGTCGGGTCGAGCGACGCGATAAACAAGGTGAAGCATCAGATCACCGAGTTTGCGCGCTATGACTCTGAAACGGTGCTGATCATCGGCGAGAGTGGTTCAGGCAAGGAATTGGTGGCGGAGGCGCTGCACTCTTCCAGCTCCAGGAGCGAAAACGAGTTTGTCGTGATCAATTGCGCTTCGATTCCCGAAAACCTGCTCGAGAGCGAGCTGTTTGGATACGAGAAAGGCGCTTTCACCGATGCACGTTCGTCGAAGGAGGGGCTGTTCGAGAAAGCGGATGGTGGCACGCTCTTTCTCGATGAGATCGGCGAGATGTCAATTGGCCTGCAGGCATCGCTTCTGCGTGTCATCGAACAGAAGAGATTCCGGAGACTTGGCTCTACGGATGACATCGTGGTAAACACACGCATCGTCGCCGCCACGAACAAGAATCTCAAGCAGGCGATTGTGGATAAGCAGTTCAGACAGGACCTCTACTATCGGCTCAACGTCCTCAGGATCGACCTCCCTCCCCTGCGTGATCGTGATGGTGATATCATTGAGCTCGCCGAGTACTTCCTCCGACAGTTCAACCGCGTCTTCAACAAAGAGATCAGCAGCTTCTCCGAAGAAGCCCGGCATATCCTGACCCAGTATCATTGGCCCGGCAATGTTCGCGAGTTGAAAAATACGATCGAGCGCGTTTGCATCCTCCAGAAAGGTGAAACCGTCCAGGCCCACGACCTGCCCACGGAACTGCTCAACGAACAACTGCAAGACAGCTTCTTTGCCGATGAAGCCGACATCAATTCACTCACCGGCTCACTCGATGATATCCTGCGGCAGACCGAAATCAAGCTCCTCAAGCAGGCCTACCTGATGAGCGGAAGGAACACGAGCAAAGCCTCACGCCTTCTCAAGATTCCGCGTGAGACACTACGCTACAAATTCACCAAGTACAAAATCGGTGAAGAGGATGAAGTCTGAGCGCGAGCCAGATATCCACCCTCTTCGCTCGTCCGGCTGAAATTCACCGCAACTGGTCAAAATTGACCACCTTTTCTCTCTCCCCCGCATCCGGGACAACACGAGCTACCCGCGTGGGTTAGCCGCGTACCCCTGTCAATGTAGACATTTCATGCCTCTATCAAGAATCGTTCCTCTTTGGCACATCCATTGCTCTTAGCTAAGTCAACGCAGTAAGACGACTCTTTTATAGATATTTTTTTCAGCATCGAACGGCAGGAAGAACAAACTCAGGAGGTTTGGATGCGTAAACTGCTCATTTCCGCGACCGTGCTTATGCTGCTCGCTCTTACAGGGGCGGCATTCGCGGATCTCAACTGGTCATTCGACTCCCGCATTCGACCGCGAATGGATATTCGTGATCGTGGCGAGTACGGCAACAAGACCACGGATGGCTACTACTATTATCGTGCCAGGTTGAACCTGCATGGTGATATCGGTGAGGGCTGGTTCGGTCATGTCCAGCTCGGAACGAATGGCTTTGCCTACTGGACCGGCAAGTTCGGCGACCCCACCGGCAACAGCAAGCCGAGTTCTTCGTCGGTTGATGGCGCGAGTCGCGGGCCGGTGGATTTCATGCAGATCTACTTCGGTCGCAAAACCAAAGAATTTGGCTTCTGGGGGGGATTGTTCCCGCTCAACAGCCTTGCCAATCCGCTGCTTGACCTGCACTACTATTCCGACATCATGATCGATGTGCCATTCCTCCTGTACAGCAATATGGGAGCTCATGGATTCGCCGGGTATGTCGCTGTCGGCAAAAGCAAACTCGACCTGGCTCTGCTGGTTGATGATAATCGCGGCGTGCTGGTCGAAGACCCCGATGGCAACGAGGTTTCGAATACGCATGATCAATACTCCCTGATGATCGATGCTCCGATCAAAGCCGGAAAAGTGACCATCCAGCCGGTGGTCATCATCACCGCCGCCGATGCCGGGATGGACGCCCCCGTCACGTTCGGCGCGAATCTCACTTCCCCCAAAGTTGGACAATTCGTGTTTTCAGGCAGCGGTGGTATGAGTATGCAGCGCGCCGGCGGGGATGATCGGGAGTACGATGCTGTCTACTTCCGCGCCAAAGCCGTCGGTTCATTCGGCCCCGGTAAGATGACAGCATGGGTGGATGTCGCGAAGAAGCGGAATGATCCGTTTGATGTCGAGCGCAAGTTCTTCTACATCTGGATCGACTACGCGATTCCCGTCTACTCGGGTGAGATGGGTTCCGTTTCTATCAAGCCGACCTGGCGCCATATCAAGCGCGAACAGGATGGCTCACTCGACGAAACCCGCGAGAAGATCGAGTTGACCATTGACTTCAAGTTCAACTAAGATTCACGACTAGAAGGAACCATGTTTAAACCTGAACGCATACTGGTACCGACCGACTTCTCGGATCACGATGGCGAAGGCTCCATCCTCGCCGTCAAACAAGCCTTCGGAATCGCCTCGCAGTACAAATCGGAAGTTATCCTGCTCCACGTCCTGACCGAGGACATTTACCGCAAGCCATTGTTCTTCCTCGACGACGACAAAATCGAAGAGTTGAAGGAGAAGGTCGCGGCAAATGCCAAAGAGGAGCTGGATCGAATCATCGCCGACCATGCCAACGGCTATGATATCTCGGTGAAGACCAAGATCCGCTATGGCGTGGCGTACGACGAAATCCTGAAGGAGGAGAAGGAATCGGCGATCGACCTGATCGCCATCTCGTCGCGCGGACAGAGCCTGCTGCATGAGTTTTTCTACGGCAGCACGACCGAGAGAGTAGTCCGCCGTGCGACCTGTTCGGTACTCGTGGTTCGGAAGATAATCGATCGCTAGTGGGTTTGTCCATTTGGAGTTAGTTCAAGCATGCAGCGGTCTGAAGTGACAGGAGATAGTGAGATGAAGAATCGTAAGCTGATAAGCGCAATCG
>JBECKX010000083.1:0-13209 GCA_040235515.1 Candidatus Zixiibacteriota bacterium | reverse complement strand
GAAACACTTGGTCGGCCCCCTGTAGCCAGGTAGGTCATGCCCTCTTGGGGCATGACAGTAAGAGAAGACTGGTTGAAAGTACAACTCTGTCACGCCTCAAGAAGGCGTGACCTACTTAGTTTTGCAGGTCGAATTCACTCGGAGCTTGACATGCATCCGTAGGGGCGCAGCATGCTGCGCCCAAGGCTGAAACCTAGGTCGGCCCCCTGTAGCCAGGTAGGTCATGCCCTCTCGGGGCATGACAGTAAGAGAAGACTGGTTGAATGTACAACTGTGTCACGCCTCAAGAAGGCGTGACCTACTTGGTTTTGTAGGTCAAATTCACTCGGAGCTTGACACGCATCCGTAGGGGCGCAGCATGCTGCGCCCAAAGCTAGAACAATAAAGTAAGTCGAAACCCCTGTGGTTCCGACAGTTTAGGAGTCCGAACCACAGGGGGCGGACTTGCGGTCTATTACAAGACTCGCATATGATCAGTCCACAAAAGTTGGTTTGACATGCTTGATCTTATCAATCAGTTCCTCGTGCAATCGCACGTAACTTGAATCAATCGAATAGGTTTGTTCCTGAAGTCGATCCAAGGCTACTAGTCGCAATCTCTCAAGATGAGACGTAGTCGTATCGCTATAATTTCTAAACAAATTGTACTTAACACATTCTAAGAATCTGTCGTATTGGACAGAATCGGCTGCAAATTCAGTGTAAAATGCATTTGGATTCAGAAGTATCACCCAGATCAGTTTCTTGCAAAGAACAATACTCAATTCTCCGTCTGCTCTTGACCACTCCTGGTGAACTGCCTTCATCAGGAACTTACAACCATCATCATAGACCGGCAGCGGCAATCCCGAATCATCCCGTGAGTCTTGACTTCTACCAGACATAGGAAGTAAAGCAAATACCGATAACACCAGGATGGCCACCCTAATCCCCCGAAACTTCTTCTTGCGCATCATTTCGACCCATCCTTCTTCTTCGTTTCTACTTTCGGAGGATCAGTTACTTTTAAGGGAGAGGTAGGGTCGCCCTTCAAACCTGACCGCTCTTCCTCCATTTGTGATTACTACTCCCTGTTTACAATAGACGTATCCCTCTACGTTTTGTCAAACGGCATCTCCACCACTGGGCATTGCGTTGCCCTCTGTCATTCAGATCTACGCCAACCAGTGCGATTTGTCTTCCACACGCAAATGATGTTTCGTATTATCATCGACAGACGAGGTAGATGCTAATGGTTGATGTCGCTGAGAAAAAGAATGATGCCGCCCTGGTCCGGACAAAGATCCGGGTCAATGGCATGCATTGCGCAAGCTGTGTTGCGCGCGTTGAGAAGATGCTCGCTGAGATTCCAGGTATGGAGTCGGTAGCGGTCAATCTCAGCGACCGCTCCGCCATACTTACCCATCACGGCATCGAGGACCTCGATACCCGCCTCGGCGGACTATCGGCTTCAGGCAGCTACAAGTTTTCGAAGATCCCTACCCGCCGCTCGGAGCGTGACGACCCCGCCGCAACCGAGATCCGAGAGATCAAACTGCCGCTAATCGTATCTATAGCCGCAGCAGTGATAATCATGGCCGGCATGCTCGCCGGCAAGCTAGGCTGGTTCAATCCGCATCATGGCGTGTTCCTTTACCTGCAGGTAGCGCTTGCATCGCTGGTCTACTTCTGGGCGGCCTGGCGTTTTCATATCGGCCATTGGAACTCTCTGAAACAGAGAACCGCTGACATGAACACCTTGATCTCCCTCGGCACTTCCGCCGCTTACTGGTACAGCATCGCCGTGCTGGTCAAACCCGGCCTCTTCCACGCGCCGGGCGAAACTCCAGCTTACTACTTCGACTCCGCAATCATGATCATCGCACTGATCCTCGTAGGCCGCTTCCTCGAGGCCAAAGCGCGATCCCGCAGTTCGCAGGCCATCCAGAAACTGCTTGAATCACGCCCGGAGGAAGCCACCATTCTCCGCGACGGCTCGGAGGCCAGGATTCCCTCCGAAGAGCTGGGTATGGGTGACTTGGTACGAGTACGCCCCGGCGAGAAGATCCCTGCGGATGGCGAGATCGTAACAGGTTCCAGTTCGGTAGATGAGTCGATGCTTACCGGCGAATCACTGCCGGTCGACAAGCATCCCGGCGACTTCGTAACCGGCGGCACGATCAACCGCTCCGGCAGCTTCGACTTTAAAGTCACTGTCGATCAGGCCGATTCCCGCCTCAGCAAAATCGCCGACATGGTCAATGACGCTCTCAGTTCCAAACCGCAGATTCAGAAACTCGTGGACAAGGTAGCGTCCATCTTTGTGCCCGTCGTGATTGCGATTGCCTTTGCCACCTGCATCATCTGGATTCTCGCCGGAGGTGCCTTGCCGATGGCGCTCAAATCGATGATCGCCGTATTGATTATCGCCTGTCCCTGCGCGCTCGGACTGGCTACTCCCGCCGCAATCATGGTCGGTGTCGGCAGGGGAGCCTCACTCGGAATCCTCTTCAGAAGCGGCAACTCGCTCGAACAGATCGGCAAACTCTCCACGCTCTACTTCGACAAGACCGGTACCCTCACGCGTGGAACATTCGAGGTCGCCCACGTGATTGCCCTCGATACCGACGATGCCCGACTCCTTGCACTTGCTGCCGCCGTCGAATCACGCTCGGAGCATCCGCTCGCTCGCGCAGTGGTAGCACGAGCCAGAGAGCAAAAGCTTGAAATCCCTGATGCTTCCAGCTTTATGTCGTATGCCGGCGCCGGTGCCTCGGCAACCGTCGCAGGGGTGGCTGTCATCCTCGGCAAGGAGAGCTTCGTGCAGGAGCAGGGCATCGATACGACAGCCCTGAAGCAGGCTGTCGAGAATGAAAGCTCGCTGGGCAGGAGCATCATTCTTGTCGCGATCGATCGCAAACTCTCGGGTCTGCTTTCGCTGGGCGATGTTGTCCGCAGCGATGCTGCACCTGCTGTCGGCGAGTTGAAACAACTCGGAATTCGCCCCGGCATGATTACCGGCGACAACAGACAGGCCGCGCAAGCGGTGGCGCAACGCATCGGAATCGATAGGGTGGAAGCCGAATTGACTCCGGAACAGAAACTGGCAGCCATTGAACAGCAACGCAGAAAGGGCCAGGTTGTCGGCATGGTAGGGGATGGCATCAATGATGCCCCCGCTCTCGCCGCCGCCGATGTCGGCATCGCCGTCTCCGGTGGAACCGATATCGCCATGGAATCCGCCGAAGTGACCCTCACCTCTGACCGCCTCGATCGAGTACCGCAAGTCGTCAGGCTTGCACGGGCGACCGTCAGAACGATCAAGCAAAACCTGTTTTGGGCCTTCATCTATAATGTGCTGGCGATTCCTATCGCCGCCGGGGCGCTCTACCCAAGCCTCGGTTGGCAACTCTCGCCGGCCATCGCGGCTGGCGCGATGTCGCTCTCTTCGGTGTTTGTCGTAACCAACGCCCTGAGATTGAAACGCTTCAATTGATCACGGCCGGAACCGCTGCAAAGATGAACCTCAAAATTGCCATCAGCCAAGGATAGCGAGTTGCCGAACCCTCACCCACTAGTCGTCCATTTCCCGATCGCACTCTTCCTGGTCGCAGTTGCATGCGAACTCATCGCGTATTTCACACGCTCCAGGCTCCTGAGCGTCGGTTCTCTGGTTGCCTCCGTTGCCGCCGCACTCGGAGCCTTTGCCGCCGTCGTCACCGGACTCTTCGCCAAACAGATCGTGCCCCGCGGCACGCAGGCGGAGATCGTCGCGGGCTCGCATGAGACGATGGGTTACGTCATGCTGGCGTGCGCCATCGCGTTCGTCTCGATGAAGCTGTGGCAATATTACCGCAACGATGACCGCGTCCTGACTCCCCTGATAGCCGTCGGCCTGGTCGGAGTGGTCGTGACTGTCATCACGGCGCATGAGGGTGGCCAGCTCGTCTACACGCATGGCGTCGGCGTCGAGCAAACACCGCCGGAGGATGTTCTGAAGAACTACCCCTACGGCAGCGCCCCATGGAAAGAATCTGCCCTGGATGATTCCAAATCGAGCGACTCCGCCTCAGATTCCAATCAAAGCGCCCGCGAGGAAATTTCTGTAGATAGTCTTGAAATGCGGAGTGAGTAGTAACGTTTGCTCGTTACTCGTCGGAGGGCTCCGGAGCAGCGGTACGATCGCGGTTGATGATGACCTTCACCTTCTCGATTCGCTGACCATTCACCTGCTCAACCACGTAGTCGATTCCGTCAGCCGATACGCGCTGCCCAACCTGCGGCAGTGACCCCACCAGGTCGTAGATATACCCGCCAACCGTCTCGAAGTCCTTCTCTTCAAGCGCCAGATCAAGCTCCTCCGAGAGATCGTACATCGAATAGTTCGCAGAGACCAGGAATTCGTTCTCTGCCAGTTTGACCAGCTCTTCCTCTTCGGTGTCATGCTCATCCTGAATGTCACCAACGATCAACTCGAGCAGGTCCTCCATCGTCACCAGTCCGGCCGTCCCACCATACTCGTCGACAACGATCGCAATATGCAGCTTCTGCAGCTTGAACTCTTCGAGCAGGCTCTTGAGCGGCTTGCTCTCTGGAACGAAGAACGCAGGTCTTACCAGCTTGGTCAGATCGGCATCAGGTGCGGGAAGAGGATACTTCTTGAAGATATCCTTCACGTAGAGCACACCTACAATGTTGTCAATATCTTCTTCATACACCGGAAACCGCGAGTATCCGGTCTCTGCCACGACCTTCTGTACCTGCTGAATCGTCGAGCCCTTCTCGATAGCGATAATCTCGATTCGTGGCACCATAACCTCACGTACCTCGGAATCGGTAAGCTCGAAAACGTTTCCGATCATTTGCCGGATATCAGGCTCCATCAGTGGCTCATCGAATCCCGCGGAGTCCGCCAGTTCCTCGATCGCTCTTTCGACAAGTTCCTCCTTACGATCCTCGTAATCCTCCTTGTCCTGCATCCGCTCCTTCACCCTGATCAGATAGTTGACGATCGGCGCGGCAACGATCATCACCAGCCGTACCAGCGAAGCACGACCCTGGATCACGTTCAGCACCTGCTCCTGCTTCAAATTCGGTGCGATGATGCTGGTCGTCGAGAAGTAGAGCACCCAGCCTGCTATGATCAATCCGATCTGCAGGAATAGCCGCTCCGGCCACTGCAGCCCGAAGCTGGCTCCGATGATAAACCAGAAGATGGTCGTCACCATCAACGTTCCCGATTGCAGCAACGATGCCGTCACCGCCAGCTTCTTCGGGTTCTCCAGCAGGTATTTCACATTTCGCTGCCGGCGACCTGACAGCGAAGATACCAGCCGCTGCTCATCATGGTCCGATAGATAAAGGCCACTTGTTGCGACACTGAAGGTGTAGGCGAAGAAGAATAGTATCGCGATCAGTATGATCAGGATCCCGATCGTCATCGTGCCGCAACCCTCGAAAGCTGTGCCAGATACCTGTCTTCCTTGGCCGCCATCACCTCGCGTTTTGCCGGCGTCGGGTGATGAATTCCGCAGAGATGCAGCAATCCGTGCGCGGTCAATTTCAAAATTTCGTCTGTAGTGGAATGTCCCTGCTCTGCAGCGTTGCGACGGGCTTCGGGGATCGAGATATAGATCTCACCTATTAAAGGATCGTCATCTTCCTCAAGTGCGAATGACAGCACGTCGGTAGTGCGCTCCTTGTTCCTGAATTGCTGGTTGATCCTCTTCATCTCGTCATCTTCAATAAATACAATGTTAACGTCTTGTCGACGTCTTTCGCCACGCAGTACGATTTCTGCGAGCCTGCCGATCTTCTCTCGTGGGATCCTCGTCCCGCGAACCGTGTTGTGGATGTGAGCCTTCCTCATCAGACCGGTGTGCTCTCTTCCTCTTCCTTCTTGGGGTACTCGATACGGCTGTGGAATACTCCGATCAGCACCTTCACGAACGCATCCTCGATTCCCTGCAGGTCCTTCAACGTCAGATTCGATTCCGAGAGCTGACCCGATTGTACCTTATCATTTATTAGTCTGCGCACAAGGCTGCGTATGCGGGAAGCTTTCGGGTCTTCCAGTGTCCGCGAGGCCGCCTCGACCGAATCGGCTATCATCAATATCGCCGTCTCCTTGCTCTGGGGCTTCGGTCCGGGATAACGATACTCAGCTTCCGAAACCTCTTCATCTGGATGAAGCTCTTTTGCCTTGTTGTAAAAGTAGCTCATCAATGACGTGCCGTGGTGCTCCTCGATGAAATCTATGATGGCGTCCGGCAGGTCATACTCCTCCGCCAGTTCGCGTCCTCGCGTAATGTGCGACTTGATCACGATCGCCGACATCGATGGCGCCAGTTCCTCATGCTTGCTTTTCACACCAAACTGGTTCTCCACGAAATACTCTGAAATCTCCATCTTGCCGACATCGTGGTAGTAGGCCCCGATGCGAGCCAGTAGCGAATTCGCTCCGATCGCCTCAGCTGCGTTCTCCGTCAGTGTACCAATCACCAGCGAGTGATGGTAGGTGCCGGGAGACTCCAGCGCCAGCCGCTTCAACAACGGGTGATTCATATCAGAGAGCTCCAGCAGAGTAATATTGGTGGTGAACGCAAACAGCGACTCGAACAATGGCAGAATCGCCATCGCGATGAACGAGGATGCCGCCGCATTGGCTACACCATAGCCGCACTGGCGCAAAATCACGTTCGTGTCGGAGAAACTCAGCGCTTCGAAGATATAGGCGCTCAGCGCATACGCTATCGCCAGATACAACGCACCACTGTAGAAATCGCTGCGCCGCTTCACCGTGCGCATCGAGAATGCCGCCGTAAGCCCCACAATCACCACCAGGAATGTGAACTCGAAATTAAACTCATACAATACCCCGAACAGCAGCGCCTCCGCAACGGTTGCCAGAATCGCCGTCCGCAGGTTGAACAGAATGACCGTCAGGATAATCCCGGTCGCCACCGGCACCAGGAACTTGCTCAGGTCGGCCTGCTCCGTGATGATATACCCCGAAACTACGGTCAACAGCATGATCAGAAGCAGCGGTATCACCCGGATCAGCCTGAACTGCTCGCGTCCATTCATGTGGTAATAGGCAAGCAGGAAACTCAGGAAGATGAACGACATGAACATGATTCTCGCCACGAACGGCAGCAGAAACTGCAGTGTGCCCGCCTCGGTGCCGGTCTGTGCACGATGCTCCATCAACGCCCGCATCCACTCGAGGTGGGTCTCTGTGACGCGCTCATTCTTGGCGATCAGTCGCTGACCGGCATGGAACCACATCTTTTCGTCCGAAATTGACCCGATCGCCTCCGCGCGACGCTTTGTCGTCTTCTCCTGTGAAAATGTCAGGTTGACACCCAGGAAAGTCTGCGCGATCGAGTAGAGCGCATCGATGTATGTTTTGCTCTCACCGCCGGCCTGGATCTCGATATCCTCGCGGAGCCTGCGCTTCGCATCCTCCAATCCATGCACCTGATCAGCGGCAAAAGAGGAGGTTCTGGTGGGGCGCTCCACCTGCACGGTCTGAAATCTCGGTGGCACCGTCGTATCCGTTGCGGCGACACCGACAATGTAGCGATCCTGCAAACTCGATCGGATGATCTGCTTGCTCTGGGCAAGGGAATCATGTTCGAGGATTACCCGCAGCGTCTTTTCCTTGATCTCCGGGAAGAATAACCGCAGTTTCTCCGCTGCAGCTTGAGGCGGATTTCCCTTCGCGGTCAGACTATCCGCCAGATGGAACAATCCATCGACAGCTTTGAATACTGAATCCACCTTGCCGGCATCATACTCGAGCACCGCCGAGAGGGAACTGATCGCTTCGAGGCGCTCAAACTCCATCTCTTCCTCAGTCTTGTAAACCGGGAAATCAAACGGCGCAATAATATCCTCAGCGGCGATTTCTCCCACCTGCGGCATCGAAGGCGGAGCAAACATCCGCTCCGGGGGGAACAGGAATGAGGCAAATAGTATCGCAAAAGCGACCGTGAGCCCAATCCAGAAACGACTGGCTCCACTGACTCCTGCGGCTGTATTCTCCTTGCGAAGGCGCCGCCGCGCACTCCGGAGGAGGTTCTTAAGTGGTCTAAACATGTTAGCCTAATTCAATTGATAAGCTCAAATGATATGATAGCCCGCGTCTAGTTCCGGCCCGCTTCGTAACGATCGAACGCCCGAATAATATCCCGGACAAGGCGGTGCCTGACAACATCCTTGTCGGTAAGGTAACAGAACTTGATCTCAGGTATGTTACGGAGGATCTTCTGGATCGCTATCAAGCCGGAGAGACGCTTCCGATCCAGGTCGATCTGAGTCACATCTCCAGTCACTACCGCCTTCGATTCCTCGCCGATTCTGGTCAAAAACATCTTCATCTGCGCCACGGTCGTGTTTTGCGATTCATCCAGAATTACAAATGAACTGTTGAGCGTCCGACCACGCATGAAAGCGAGCGGTACGATCTCGATTACGCCCAACTCCATCAGTTTCTTTATTTTATCGGCAGGAAGCATATCATGTAAAGCGTCGTACACCGGGCGCAGATAGGGGTCCACCTTGGCGCGAATGTCACCCGGTAGAAATCCAAGCGATTCACCCGCCTCCACAGCCGGGCGTACCAGGATAATCCGGTTGTAAATCTTCGCCTTCAGACCGGCAACCGCTTCGGCTACAGCAAGATAGGTCTTGCCCGTACCCGCCGGGCCAATCCCGAAGACGATGTCATGCTTCTCGATCGCTTCAATATACTCACGCTGCCCGATCGTCTTCGGGTGAATCTCCGTCTTGGCAATCGAAGATAACGCTGAACTGATCTCCAGCTCCGATGCCGGACCGGTACCCGATTCCTTGATAAACCCGATCGAATACTGCAAGTACTGGTCAGTTATCTCACCATACTTCTGCAGCCGCTTGAACAGATCGTCAAACAACAACTGCACCTTGGCGGCATCCGCGCCTGAAATCGAAATCCGGTCGCCACGTGCGACTACCTGAACATCGAACTCGGTTTCAATTGTCTTAATGAGATTGTTATTATTGACGAACAGGACGCGTGGGTCTATGTCCTGCAACTCGATGATTTTCTCTTTAGGCGTACTCAAGTACTCTTAACTAACACCTCTCTTATGGCGGTCAATTCGTCGATTTGACCAAACCGCCGCATAATCCATCCCCCGTCCATCCCCATCTACCCCCATTCCTACTAGCCAATTTAGTTGGCTACTCCTTTTTGTCAACAGTTATCGAAAGGTGGAGTTCCGCCAATTGTTCCGGACCCAGCTCCGTCGGAGAGCCATCCATGAGCGATTGCGCAGCTGTCGTCTTCGGAAATGCTATGACATCGCGAAGCGATTCCGAATCGGTCATGATTGCAACAATACGGTCCAACCCCAGCGCAATCCCACCATGCGGCGGGGCTCCGAACTTCAAGGCGCGCAACAAGAAACCAAACATATTCTCCGCGCGCTCCTGACTCATTCCGAGTATCTTCAAAATCTTCAACTGTAAATCGGAACGGTGGCAACGAATCCCCCCAGATGCCAGCTCAAAACCGTTACAAACGAGATCATATTGGTTCGCTTTAGCCCGCGCCCACGGATGCTCTGGATCAGATAATTTTAGTTTTGATTCAAATCCCTCGTCCAGAAGCGGCATATCCTCTTCCTTCGGCGAACTGACGATGTTGTGCATGGCGTCGAAACGATCATGATCCGGCAGATATTCAAAGAGCGGGAAATCAGTCACCCAGAGAAATCTCCAGAGCGACTTATCGATCAGCTCGAATTTCTTCCCGCAGTAGGAACGTACCCGCCCCAGGATTCCTTCCGCCTGCAGTTTCGGTCCGGCGGCAAACAACACCAGATCACCATCCTTGATGCCGCCGACTTCCCGCAATTTGGCAATCACCTCATCGGAAAGGAATTTCTTGATCGGCGAACGCAACTCGTCGGCAAATGCTATCCATGCCAGCCCCCTGGCGCCGGCAAGCTTTGCCTGCTCTTCGATCTCATCAACCTGCTTACGCGATACATCCGCCTGACCCGGCACCACCACACCCTTGACGACACCGCCTGCTTCGATCGCACCGGAGAACACTTTGAATTCACTCTTCGCAAAAACCTCCGAGAAGTCCACCAACTCCAGCCCGAACCTCAAATCCGGCTTATCGGAGCCATACTTGCTCATGATCTCCGAGTAGGGGTGTCGTGGGAACGGCGTCTGCAGTGTTACATTCAGCACATCCTTGAAGGCCGCAGCCATCATCCCTTCGATCGCCGTGAAAATATCATCCTGCGTCACGAACGACATTTCGATATCGATCTGCGTGTGTTCCGGCTGACGGTCGGCGCGCAGGTCCTCGTCGCGCAAACAGCGCGCAAGCTGGAAATACTTGTCGAATCCCGCAATCATCAGAATCTGTTTGAACAACTGCGGTGACTGGGGCAGGGCATAGAACTTCCCCGGATGCACCCGTGAAGGTACGACGTAGTCACGCGCCCCTTCCGGGGTTGAGCGCATCATCAGCGGCGTCTCGATCTCAAGGAAACCCTCCTTGTCGAGATGGCGCCGAACCGAAGTTGTCAGATGATGTCTGAGGATAATCTTGTCCGCAAGAAACCTGCGTCGCAAATCCAGGTAGCGATAGGTCAGGCGTAAATCCTCATTCGCGCCTGTATCCTCCTCGATCTCAAACGGAGTGGTCTCTGACTCGGCCAGAATCTCGAAATCGGTCACATCCAGCTCGATCTCACCGGTCGACATGTTGGGGTTCTCCATTCCCTCCGGTCGCCTGCCCACCTTCCCGGTGACACTTATCACGAACTCGCCGCGCAGATGCTCGGCAACTTTGAACTTCTCTTCATCGAAGTTATCAGGATGAAAGACCACCTGGGTTACACCATAGCGGTCTCGCAGATCAACAAACAGAATCCCACCATGATTGCGGTACTTCTTCACCCAGCCGTTGAGAGTCACAGTCTTGCCATCATGCTCAGCACGCAGCTCACCGCATGTATGTGTTCTTTTCAATTCCGAAAACGGTTTCATAGTCAATTCCTGCTTACTTTATCGCAACATTCGGGATCGTCATTCCCGCGCAGGCGGGAATCCATAGTTTTATAGGTCGGAACCACTGTGGTTGCGACGCTTGGCTTGATGCCGGGTGTGTATGATCGCCCTCACCTCTAACCCCTCTCCCTTGCAAGGAAGAGGGACCGGGCGTTAGGGTTAAACCCCGTCAATCAGCCGCCAATATAGGTATCAGGGCTGTCTTGCCAAGCGGAATTATAGTCCTCGAAAACAGCGGAAATAGTTGACGAATAGAGCGATTTACCGATATTAAAAGTGGGTCTCTCCTGAGATATGCTCCAGCGGCTCATTTCTGTCGCCTCGCTGCCCATCGATCCATACCGATAGCAAAAACCTCTCTGGAGGATATAATGAAAGCCCTTCTGACCCTGGGACTCTGCGTCCTTTTCTGCCTTCTGCTAACTCCATTTGCCTTTCCGGTGGATGTACCTCACCTGATCAGTTATCAAGGCAAGCTCACGCACGCCGACGGCAGCCCGATCGATACTACCGTTGCAATTTCATTTCAGCTCTATGACGCCGAAGTCTTGGGTAACTACCTCTGGAAGGAATCGCACCTTGATGTGGTCGTAACCAACGGCCTTTTCAACATCCTGCTCGGGTCATTCGATCCCCTCACCCCGGAGATTCTTGACGGACGACCGCTCTGGCTCGCTATTGCGGTGGGAACGGAGCCGAAGATGGAGCAGCGTGTTCCGGTGGTCAGTTCCGCCTATGCGATTCGTGCCGAGGATGCCGACTTTGCGAATCAGTCGGTTTACGCCGACACTGCCGGTTACGTGGTCGGCAGCGTCACCTCGGGCTGGAATCTGAATGGCAATGTCGTGCACCTGGCCGACGACGCTGACTCGGTCGGTATCGGTACGGCAACGCCCGCAGCCAAGCTGCACGTTAATGGCAATCTCCGCCTCGCAGTAAACTCCGATCTGGAGTTCGGGAGTCACCTTACGCGCCTCAATGCATCCGGCGGCGACCTCTTTATTGAAGCCGAAGACGATCTCTGGTTCGAGCCAACCGACCGCATCTATATCCGTTCCGCCTCCACCAGCAGTTGGATGCTGATCGATCCGATCAATGAGGAAGTCGGTATCGGCACGACTTACCCGGAGGAACTACTCGAAATCGAGGAGGACTCCGACGGCGGCAGGGCATTCCTTCAAATCGAGTCGTCGCACCCGAGCAACTGGGGTGAGGCTGGTCTGCGCATCAAGACGCCTCAAAACACCTGGCACCTGCGCATGGATGATGACACCAATAACAACATTCCCGAAGGTGCCCTCGGTCTCCGCAGCCAGGTGGGTGTGGAAGCCATGACCTGGGCTGAAGACGGAAAGGTAGGAATTGGTACCACCAATCCGCAGGAGAAGCTGCACGTCGCCGGGAATCTACAGGTTGACGGCGATGTCATCGCTGACAATATCATGCCCGCGCCGGGCGTGGCCAGCAACTACGTGCAGAGTGTAATCATCTCACTTAGCTCGGGTTGGCAGTCATTAGTGTCGCGACAAATCACCGTTCCGGGACCGGGCTATGTGATAGCTTACGGGTCATGCGCGGTATACATGGACCACGATATCTCTGGATCAACTTCGGTTCACTCCGGCTTGTCGACTTCCGCAACCGGACCGCCGACTGGATATCGATGCAATATGCTTTTGGGATCGAATGTAGCCGCCGGGAGGTACTCCATGCCGGCTTCCGCGCAAGCAGTCTTTACCGTAGCGACGGGTGGAAGTTACACCTACTACTACATTGCAGAATCAGCAGGCGACAACCCCGCATCAGTGTTCGATGCTCAGATCACACTGCTCTATGTCCCGACGAATTATGGGACGGTGAAACCGTAGACGTAGGATTCGGGGTTTGCCTACTGCATCGGTGCAAAATCCGTAGGGGTTCAGCATGCTGAACCCAAAGTCGGGCCGAATTCATTCGGCCAACATCCGCCGCAGGCGGATGCCCACACTGCTCTATGTGCCGACTGCGTATGGCACACCGGTACCCCAACCCTTGGGTTGGGGCTGTAAGCAAACTTGGATTATTCCCTCCCCAGTCCAAGGGCTGGGGTACCCAGTCGCCTGATGACCGCTCCGCCTCCCCTCTCCCTTGCAAGGGAGAGGGGCCGGGGGTGAGGGT
>JBECKX010000205.1:0-7389 GCA_040235515.1 Candidatus Zixiibacteriota bacterium | reverse complement strand
GTGCTTCCTCGTTCCTCACCTTCGTCGCGATCGATGAGGAGGGGAATACCCTCGAAGTGCCCGCCGTGATACCTGAAACTGACTTCGAAAAGGCGCTGCACAATTCCGCGCAGCAGCGCTACGAACGACGGATGGAGCGTAAACGTCACTCCAAGGAGTTGGCGGCAAGTTTTCCGCTGGGACGAATCCAGAAGGATGCGAGTTCCTGACGCCAGAATTCCACAACGCCAT
The DNA here is from genome assembly GCA_040235515.1 of Candidatus Zixiibacteriota bacterium. GTDB lineage: Bacteria > Zixibacteria > MSB-5A5 > CAIYYT01 > CAIYYT01 > JBECKX01. The sequence goes on along the minus strand of JBECKX010000205.1, from coordinate 7,158 downwards.
CAATCCTGATCGCTGACACCGCATATCCCTGCTACTCGGAGAATCCTGGTCCGGCAGTCAGCGCGCGGCGAAACAATCGTCTTCTACAGCGTTCCGGCTCCGATAGCTTCATTCAGTCAGGATTCCGTTTCGACCAAAAATGAGGACTGCCGTTGTTTATGTTTTGATGTTGCGGTTCAGGAGCGTATCTTCCCCGCTACGCGATCGCACTGGTGGGGCAGACAGTGAGGCCCTCCCGAAGTCGCGTGTAACACCAATCCACAATAGCTATTTCCGTTCCGGATACGGAGGAATGAGAGCAATGTCGCTTCCACGAATAGCTTCTATCGTTTTCACAATAATCTGCCTTCCCCTGGTGGCGATCGCACAACAAACTCTCCCCGAGGTGAACATCGGCGTTGTCTTCGACGGCCCGGGTGAGCTCAACAGCGAGATACTTGAGACAATCAAGAGAGAGTCAGAAGCGCTCCTTGAGGGAGAATTCCAGATTCGCTTTCCAGCAACGATGAATCTCACCGCCGACTGGACTCCGGCCGCGATTGATGATTCAATCAACAAGCTACTTGTCGATGATCAAGCAGACTTCATCCTGACCCTGGGGGCAATCAGCACCTCCCTGGTGTGTCAACGAACAGATCTAACCAAACCGGTGATTGCGCCGTTTGCGATCGACATCGATTTCCAGGGCCTGCCATTTGACGGTCCGGGCTCCGGTGTGCGCAATCTCAACTACCTCGTTTCGCTGCCCAATTTCAGGCGTGGCCTGGAGACTCTCAATCGTTTGCATCGATCCCGCGTGGTCGGTGTGCTCGCACATCAGGTTTACTTCGATGCGCTGAAGTTGGGTGAAAGCAATAAGGCTATCTGCACGGATGGCCTGGAGTGCAGAGTGATTCATTTCAGCGTGGGGAACAACGCTGCCGCTGCAATGAAGTCTCTACCTGCCGAAGCGGAAGCGATCTATGTGCTCCCGCTGGTCTTCAGCTGGAGTCCGCAGGAAATCAGGGCGCTGGCTGACAGCCTGATTGCGAGGGAGTTACCCTCATTCTCCTACATTGGACGCGACGAAGTTGAACTGGGGATCCTCGCCGGTATCGGTCTGGAAGCAGACTGGACACGGCTTGCCCGTCGCATCGCGATCAACATCCAGCGCATTTTGCTGGGTGAGCAGGCAAGCGATCTCCCGGTCGACTTTTCCAGCCAGAGCCAGCTGGTAATCAATATGGAGACCGCGCGCAGGATCAATGTCTATCCTAACTGGGAGGTAATGACTGAAGCCGAGTTGATCAATGACAGATCGAGCGAGGCCGCGCGGCACGTAACTCTGCGCGGCGCGGTGGACGCTGCGCTCGCGGCTAACCGTGATCTGCTCGCTGGAGAACGAGGTGTGGAAGCCGGCTCCCGGGGAGTGCAGATCGCTCGGAGCAACCTGCTGCCACAGGCCAAGCTTGCTGCGACCCTCCGCTGGATAGATGAGGACCGCGCCGGTGGAATCACGGGTGTACCGGAAGGAGAGCTGTTGGGCTCGGCAGATTTCAGTCAGATCATTTTCTCCGATGCGGCCTGGGCCGGTCTCTCGATCGAGAAGAAACTTCAACTCCAGCGCGAGTATGAGTACGCGGCTTTGCGTCTCGACATCATTCAGGAAACCGCAATCGCATTCATCGATGTAATGCGTGCGCTCACGGTTGAAGAGATTCAAAAGAACAATTTACGGGTGTCCAAGGAGAACCTCGAACTCGCCAGATTGCGCGAGCGGGTCGGTGAATCGGGACCGGGGGAAGTCTACCGCTGGGAATCGCAGATAGCCTCCAACAGGCAGGACGTAGTACAGGCGAATGCCGGCCGCAACCTGGCGGAAATGCAGCTCAATCGCTATCTGAATCGGCCCAGCGAGGAATCGTTTCGGATTGTGGGGGAGGAAGAGGCACAAAGCGGCCTGCTGATCTCCGATCCGAGGTTAACCGGTTACACCAATGATCGCTGGTCCTTCGCCACTTTCCGCGATTTCATGGCTGAGATTGCGGCCCGGCAGTCGCCCGAGCTGATGCAGTTTGATGCGCTGATCTCCGCCCAGCAGCGCGCGCGCAGCGCGGCGCAGCGCTCGGTCTACCTGCCCACCCTGGCAGCATTTGCGTCGCTTGATTACGCTATCTCAGACTACGGCAAAGGCGCAGACGGCGCGAGCCCGCTTGCATCACTGCTCCCCCCCGGGGTGAGCCTGGAGATGCCGAATGAGCTTGATTGGGCTGTCGGTGTGACCGCCTCGTTGCCACTCTTTGAAGGAGGCAAACGCTACGCGCGGATCGCGCAGACCAAACTCGAGCTGCAGCAATTGACCCACGAGCAGGAGGCAGTGCGCGAGCGAATCGAGCAGAATATTCGCGGGACACTCCATCTGTTCGGTGCGGCACACGCCGCGGTTGGTTTCTCCCAGGCAGCGGCAGAGGCGGCAGCCAGGAACCTCGAATTGGTGACTGATGCCTACTCGAATGGACGCGCCGATCTCCTCGACCTGCTCGATGCGCAAAACGCGGAACTGATTGCGGATCTGCTGGCGGCAAATGCCCGCTATGACTACCTGATTCGCTACATGCAGGTGCAACGCGCCGTGGGACGATTCGATTTCTACCAGAGCGATGATGAGAAAAATAGCTTCTTCCAGGAGATGCAGGAGTTCTTCGAAGCGGCTCGATCGGAGCAGTAGATCCAGCGCGACTGCTTTCGAGTGGAACGACCCTGATCTCAACACGGAGGTAACGTGAATATTATTCAGAACGATAATCACGGCTTCAGTCACAGATATGTCCACGGATACGGCAGTTATCTGCTGGGACTGCTGACTCTGGCGATGAGCGTGATCTTCCAATGGGGTTGCGGTGGATCGGAGCCGGAAACGGCCAGGATTCTCCGCCCTGTTCGCTTTCAGCAGGTCTTCGCTACCGGAGGCACGCGCGTTCGCACATTCTCAGGGGTTGCCCAGGCCGCGGTGGAGTCACGCCTCAGTTTCAAAGTCGGCGGGACGATCAACAGACTGCACGTTAAAGTGGGCGACAATGTTGAACCGGGCACGCTGATCGCTGAACTTGATCCAAAGGATTTCGAGCTGCAAGTCGACGAGGCTGAGGCCGCACTTGAACAAGCCAGGGCCGGTGCGCGACGTGCCGCAGCCGAGTATGACCGAATCAGACAGCTCTACGAAAACCGCAATGCTTCACGTTCCGACCTTGATGCAGCCCGCGCCGCGGATGAATCAGCTAAAGCGCAGGTACGCGCCACCGAGAAGAAACTCGAATTGGCTGCGTCACAACTGGGCTACACCAAACTGAGGGCGGCGGTCGGTGGAGCAATCGCCTCGGTGGATGCGGATATCAACGAGAATGTAAAGCCGGGCGACAGGATCGCCGTGTTGACATCGGGTCAGCGGCTGGAGGTTAAAGTCTCCATGCCGGGACTCCTGATAGCGCAGATCAGAGAGGGGGATCAAGTGGAAGTCAAGTTCGACGCCCAGCCTGATCGTCCCCTGAAGGCACGCGTCACCGAGGTGGGAGTCGCGGCCACCGGAACGCTGGCGACTTTTCCAGTCACCGTTCTACTCGAACAATCGGATAACACACTTCGGCCCGGTATGTCCGCTGAGGTCGCGTTCACCTTTCGTTCCGGCGATGAACGCGAGCGCTTCATCGTTCCCCCGGTAGCCGTGGCGGAGGATAAGGCAGGCCGGCATGTCTTTGTCGTCAATCGAACAGGCCCGGAGACCGGAATTGTCGAGCGACGCGCCGTTGTCGTGGGAGAGTTGACCTCTGATGGTTTGGAAGTCTTTGAAGGACTGCTCGAAGGCGATCTGCTGGTCACTGCGGGAGTCACAAAGATTCACGACAGCATGGAGGTCAAACTGCCGAAGTCAGCGGAGAATCCTTCATGAACCTGACCAAGGCGGCAATCGATCGTAAAGTAGTAACGGTCGTGGCGCTGCTCGTCATCGCCGCAGCGGGCATTCAGTCCTACCTGAGCCTTCCCAGGGCAGAAGACCCCGGGTTTACGATTCGCGTTGCACAAATCACGACCTACTTCCCCGGTGCTTCCCCCGAACGCGTCGAACAGTTGATCACCGATAAGCTCGAAAAGGTGATTCAGGAGATGCCGGAGATAGATAACATCACCAGCACTTCCAAGACCGGTGTCTCGATCGTTATTGTCGAAATTCAGTCCTCCTATTCCGACATGCGACCTATCTGGGACGACTTGCGGCGCAAAGTAGATCGGGCAACGGGTGAGCTGCCGGAGGGGATTAGAGGTCCTTTCGTCAATGACGAGTTCGGCGATGTGTTCGGCACGATTGTCGCACTCACCGGCGACGGGTTCTCGTACGCCGAGTTGAAAGACGTTGCGGAGGATTGCCGCAACGAGTTGCTGCTTTATCCCGACATCGCCAAGGTTGACATCTACGGAATACAGGATGAACGAATCTTCGTCGAGTACAACAACTCACGACTGGCCGAGCTGGGATTGTCACCATCACAGTTGACCCAGATACTCTCCGCGCGCAACATCATCATCCCCGGCGGCCAGGTCTTCACCGAGGATGAACAGATCACTCTCGAACCAACCGGAAACTTCGATACGATCGAGGACTTGCGCCGCACACTGATCTCGATCCCCGGCAGTGATGATGTGATCTACCTCGGGGATGTCGCCCGAATCGAGCGCGGCTACATCGACCCACCGCAATCACTCACGCGCTACAATGGTGAACCTTGCCTTGCGCTCGCGATCAATCTGCGTGAGGGTGGGAACATTATCGCCCTCGGCGATGAGGTCAAACGCCAGGTGGCACAATTCAAGCAGGAGTTTCCGCTCGGCATCGACTTCAACATAGTCTCCTTCCAGCCCTACTTCGTTGACAAGAAAGTTGTCGACTTCAGCTGGAGTCTGGTACAGGCGATCGTGATCGTCCTGCTGGTGATGCTGGTCTTTCTCGGTATTCGTACCGGCCTGGTGGTCGCCAGCTTGATCCCGATGGCAATGATTATGTCCCTGCTCCTGATGCAGTGGTTCAACATCGGTCTTGATCAAATGTCGCTGGCATCCTTGATCATCGCGCTGGGCATGCTGGTGGATAATGCCATCGTGATGTCAGAATCGATTCTGGTATCGATGCGTGAGGGGAAATCTCCTGAAATCGCGGCAATCGAGTCCGCGAATGAATTGCGCGTGCCACTCCTGACTTCATCTCTAACGACTTCGGCAGCCTTCCTGCCGATCTTTCTGGCAGAATCGGATGTGGGAGAATACACGGCCCCGTTGTTCAAAGTCGTGACAATCACCCTCATTTGTTCCTGGCTGTTGTCACTCACGATGACGCCAATGTTTTGTGCGAAATTCCTGAGGGTAAAAGTCGAGGAGGTGACGGAGTCATTCAACTCGCGGTTCTATCGTTTCTATCGCAACTCCCTCATCTTCGGCCTCAAACATCGGGCATTGACGCTCGCCGGCGTTGTCCTGTTGTTCGCACTCGCGATCTACGGCATGGGCTACGTCCCGGCGATCTTCTTCCCGCCAAACAACAAACCGATCATGCAGGCTGAACTGAAGATGCCGGTCGGTACACCAATCGAAAAAACCAGTCGAGTCATTCATGCGATCGAGTCGTTCATGCGTGAGGAGATGCAAGTCGACACCACTTCCACCGATCCGGGGCTCAAAGACTGGGTAACTTTCATCGGTGCGGGCGCACCACGGTTTTACCTCAGCTACAACCCGGAGCCTCCCTCGCCGGAGTATGCATACATCCTGATCAATGCGACATCGTACGAGGATATACAGGAAATCCTCGTTCCACGGCTTGAAGAATATGTTGTGGAGAACTACCCCGATCTCGAACCGCAGATTCGTTCACTCTCCCTCGGGCCCCCGGTCGACTTCCCGATCGAGATCAGGATTTCGGGTAAAGATACCGAGCAATTGTTTGAGATTGTTGACCGGGTAAAGCAGAAGCTCGAGGAGTTGCCGGGCACCAAGTCGATTACCGACAACTGGGGCTCGCAGACCAAGAAGCTATTGGTGCGGGTCAACCAGGCACGCGCGCAACGCGCCGGCCTCACCAACCGTGATATCGCGGTCTCGCTGCAAACCGTGCTGAGCGGCTTGGTGACTACCGAGTACCGTGAGGGGGATGAGGTGATTCCGATCACGTTGCGTTCCGTGGCGGCCGATCGCCACGATATCGGCAAACTGGAAAGCCACAACATCTATGCGCAGGCAACCGGACGGAACATACCCCTCAAGCAGGTCGCAGATATCGAACTTGTGTGGCAACCGTCGAAGGTACTGAGGCGTGATCGCCTGAAGTCTGTGCAGGTGTTGTCGCAGATCGAGGAGGGGCAAAATGCGATCGATATGACGAAGACGTTCGACCAGTGGCTGTCGCAGGAGGCAAAGTCGTGGCCACGCGGATACAAATATGAATATGGCGGTGAGCTGGAGTCGTCTGGAGAAGCCAATGCTTCCATCAGCGCCAAACTGCCGATCGCATTTCTGTTGATCATCCTGCTGCTGGTGGGTCAGTTCAACTCGATTCGAAAGCCTTTGATCATTCTGCTCACGATTCCACTGGGTGTCATTGGTGCAGTGGCCGGTCTGCTGCTCACAGGTTCGTACTTCGGATTCATGACGCTGCTCGGAATAATCTCGCTGGCAGGAATCGTCATCAATAACGGCATCGTGTTGCTCGACCGCATTCGCATAGAGCAGGAGGACAACAAGTTGCCTGCCACCAGGGCGATTATTGAAGCATGTCAGCGCCGCCTGCGGCCAATCTTTCTGACCGTGGCGACGACGATCGGTGGCTTGATACCACTCTGGTATGGTGATGATATCATGTTCCACCCGATGGCGATCGCGATTATCTTTGGACTGCTCTTCGCTACGATCCTGACCCTGGGATTCGTACCGATCATGTACTCGATTTTCTTCCGGGTAGACTTCAAGGGATTCGAGTACACTAAACAAGTACACTAATAAGTAATCGCTGGATCGAGCGCGTCAGCCCTTTCAGCTTCGGTGATCTCGATGGCTCAACCGTGCCTGGAGCGATGACGCCAGCGAAAGTCATCCCTCTGTCGTATCATCAGGAGTGAAAGACCATTTTGATCCGTT
>JBECKX010000183.1:0-23557 GCA_040235515.1 Candidatus Zixiibacteriota bacterium | reverse complement strand
GTTCAGGTAGCTATAGTCGCGGATGAAACGAGATGACGCATCCGATCCGGCGTTGAAGGTCGCCGATTTGTTGGAGGACTTCTCCTGCGAGGCAATACCGGTAAGCTTCAGCGGTCCTATCTCCGCTGCCGCCTTGACACCGAACAAACCCTGCACACTCTGTGAATATCCGATGAAACGGGTCGATGGGAGAGCCAGGTTGGTGTTGCCGAGCTCGATCGCCTTGACGATATCATCCTCGCTACCTTTGTACCGCAGTTGAATCCTGTTAGAGAGTGATTGTTGCCGCTTGGAATCCTGATTGACATCCACGAAAATCTTCGATCCGATCGTGCCGCTAATCTGGAAACGTGAAATCTGTTCCATATTCAGCGTCGGAAACTTGCTCTGCCCCGTCGTGGATGCAGTACCGTCGGTCCATTGCGATCTGCCCGAGAAGGAGATCTTTCTATAGCCGTTGATCTTAAGACCGGCACCACCCTCACCGATGATCGACTTCACGAATTTGGGCGTGCGGACAGGAATCTCGAATTCCAACAATCCTCCGCCAGCCTGCTGAGCGCGTGCTCTGCGTCCCTTCTCCAGTTCCTGCCTGAAGATGAAGTCATTCGAGAGCCTGATTCGCTCCTTCCGGTAAGCGTCCACATCGGCGGTAGCCGGAATCATGTGCCCGATGACACGCCCGTTCTGCTGCTCGATGACCAGCAGGCCGCTGTTTTCATCGTAGTTGGTAGAGAGAATCGGACGTACCTGCACGTCGTCCAGCAGCATGAGCGGCTTCACTGACATATATAAGCCCGAGTATGGTGGGCCGAGTATGACGCGGGAAATATTGGTAGGTGGCATCTCCGCCTGCATCTTAAGGCCAATCTCGGCCTGTGCGGGCGGGATAAGTGCGATGCTCTGGAACAGTAAGCAGAGCAGCAGTAGTACTATGAGGTTTCGAGTACGAATCAATTTCACAGAATGCTTCAAATTCAGTTCGTTAGATAACTATTCGATAATAACCTCCATTAGCTGAAGTCACCCAATAAAACAACTTCTTCGCTTAATTCAACACCATATTCTTCTTTGACCCGGCGTTTCAATTCGAGCGAGAGCTGCCTAACTTCAGACGCGGTTGCGCCGCCTTTGTTGATAAGGATGTTGGCGTGATTCGGATAGACGCCTGCCTTCCCGACGCTCATCTGTTTGGCGCCGACCTGGTCCAGCAAATAACCCGCCGCCAATTTGCCGTGCGGCTGAGTGGCATCCTCTATATTTTTGAAGAAACAACCCGCCGAGATATTCTCGTGCGGATGACGCAACGAGCGCGTCTGTTTGATCTCCTCAGTCTTCTTCAACAATTCTTCCGCATCACCCCGACTCAGCTCGAAACGCCCCGAGAGCACAATGTTGCGTGAGCCTTTCAGATCGGAATGACGGTACCTGAAGCCAAGCTTTGATTTCACTTCCGTGTGCAGTCCCTTGTCGTGGTTGTAAAGTTGGACATCAATTAGCGTGTCTGAGATCGACTGTCCGTACGCGCCGGCATTGCCGACTATTGCCCCACCAACCGTCCCGGCAATCCCCGCCAGCGCTTCAATTCCCGCGAGACCCTGTTCCGCCAACTCGTCCACAAACTTCGCGAGCGAACGAGTAGCCCCGACCGTAATCGTAGTCCCCGAAATCTCGAGAAAATCGATGCGAGGGACGACGACCAACCCCCTGAATCCCTTATCTGAGGCCAGGATGTTGGAACCGCCGCCAATGACGAAATATGGAATTTGCCGCTCCTCCGCGAATCGAGCCGCATCCCGAACTTCTTCAGCGGATTCGCAAAAGGCAACCCAGTCGGCAGGCCCACCAATGCCGAATGTCGTCAGCCTGGATAACGGATAGTTTTGTTCCAACCTGAACGAAACGCCTTCTGGCGCCTTTGCTATTTTTTTCGACTCCGTTGTCACCTCTAATTGCTTCTCCGCTTTCGCACTGGCTTGAGTTTACCTGTCTCTATCAGTAATGATCGGAAGTAATTGCAGGAAGTATAGTTAGGAAACCAACGTCAACCATGTTCAATTCCAGCGATTGCTGGTTGTTCGCTTTTCGGTTTTCCGACTTCTTTTTAGACTTTTTAGTTAGCGGACCTCTCCGTCTCTGTTTTACCGCCGGTTTCTTCAGGTGTTCCGCCTTTTTTCGCGTCCTCACCCTCAGATTCTCCACCAGCCGACTTATCGCTCTCCTGCGCCGAAGCCTCTGCCGCTTTCTTCCGATCAAGCTTCACTTCATCTACATAGTTCATTTGAAGTTCTGCAAGCACATGTTTGAGCAATTTGCTCTCGTTTTCGGTCCGGTTCCCCTCCGTCCGGTGTTTCAACATATCAAGCATATCGATCGTGTATTGCGCCTGGGCGAGATCGCGCTCGACTTTTCCGCTCATCGGGTTGGCGATCTTTCCCATCTGCTGCATTCCGGATGCGTGCAGGCTGTATATCAGTGCAGTAAAGAGAGCCTGCTCTTTTTGTTCCGAAGTCATCTCATTCATCTCTTACTCCCTCAATTCCGGCACAGGCATGGCATCGCCTGGTCTCGGTGCTCAAACTATCAGACATATCAACAGAACCCGCAAAGCTTTTCGTCATTGGCGTGGCATTCAGCAATTCAGGGAAGTACCGGGAAAGTGTGGCAAACTTCGCTGCCGCAGGGTTCATGAAATTCCGCTGCCAGTCTCCAACTCACGCTGTCGCTTGATGAAGCGATTCAGTTTTGCCCGCTCAAGATCGCTGATGGGCAATGCATTCGAGAGCAATTTATCGGCATATTCGCGTGCCGTCAAGATCAAATTCAAGTCCCGCGCCAGGTCGGCAACCTTGAATTCCGGCATGCCGCTCTGCCTCTTGCCGAGCAAATCTCCCGGTCCACGCAATTCCAGGTCAAGTTCCGCTATCTTGAATCCATCCGTGGTGGCGACGAACCGCTTGAGCCGCTCGTGGGCCAGTGAGTCAGGTTCACTATCGGTCATCAAGATACAGTAAGATTGTCGATCAGACCGCCCCACCCTGCCGCGCAATTGATGCAACTGACTCAACCCGAAGCGCTCGGCATGCTCGATCACGATCGCGGTGGCGTCGGGGACATCGATCCCCACCTCGACGACGGTCGTCGCTATCAATATCCGGATCTCCCCTTCGGCGAACCGCTGCATCACTTCGTCCCGCTCTTCCTTTTTCATCTGCCCATGCACCATCCCCACACCCAGGTCCGAGAAAATCTCGTCGCGCAACTCTTTGAACGCCTTCGTCGCCGCCTTCATCTGTACCCGCAGCGACTCCTCAACGAGCGGGTAGATCATGAATACCTTGTGCCCCTGTTCTACCTCGGTGCGGATGAAACTGTAAATCTTCGGTCGGTCCTTTTCAGCCCTGAGTGCGGTCTTCACCTCGCGACGTCCCGCAGGTTTCTGGTTCAGCACGGAGAGGTCAAGGTCGCCATACGCGGTCAGCGCGAGCGTGCGGGGGATCGGTGTCGCCGTCATCACAAGCAGGTCGGGCGACTCACCCTTCTCAAGCAGCGCTTCGCGTTGAGCGACTCCAAACCTGTGCTGCTCATCGACAACAACGAAAGCCAGTGCCCTGTACTTGACATCTTTGGAGATCAACGCGTGCGTACCCACGATGATGTCACTACGCCCCGTGATCAAGTCATCGAGCGCATCACGACGCTGCTCCGCATTCAACGACCCGGTAAGGAGCGTTACCGTCAGGCCACTGTTCTCCAGTATCCGCGAAACCGTCTGAAAATGTTGCTGTGCCAGAATCTCGGTAGGCGCCATCATTGCGGCCTGATAGCCTGAGCGCGCCACCAGCGCCATCGCCAGGGCCGCCACGACGGTCTTGCCGGCTCCCACGTCGCCCTGGAGCAGTCGCATCATCGGTAGTGGCTTGAGCAGGTCATCAATAATCTCGGCAATCGTGCGCTTCTGAGCGTCCGTCAGCTTGAACGGCAACTGCCGCGCCAGCTCTCGGTAGCGCGGATCGGGTGGTTTGATTTCATGCGGCTTCTTTCCGCCGGCCTGCCGTCTGCGTCGATCCGCAACCAGCAACTGAAACAGCAACAGCTCGCGCAGTGCCAGCTCATCGCGGGCTTTGCTGCGCCGCTCGACGCTGGTGGGATAATGCATCTCTCGTACTGTGTCACCGATCGGGGCAAGGTGAGCATTATCCACGACCGACTGTGGAACCGACTCGGTCAGTTTGTCGGCGAACTTCTGCAGCGCCGGCCTGATGATCTTCCGAAAACCGCGAGAGTCGAGGTAAAACCTGCGCAGGACCTCGGTTGAGGGATACATCGGAATGATCCCGCCGGTATGGGTCTTCGCCTCATTCTCATCCTCGAAGAGAATTTCAACCTCCGGGTGAACCAGTTGTGCGCCGCGGAAGTCAGTCACGACCCCCGACACCGATAGCGTCATCCCCCGCTTGAACCTGTTCTCGATGTAGCGGATACCATTGAACCACACCAGCGGCAGATTCCCGGTGTCATCCGCAATGACCACTTCATAGAACTTGCGGCGTGCCCGCAGCAGGCCCTGCGTCACCACCGTTCCGATCACCGTGACCATGTCGTCGATTCGGAGTTGTGAGATCGACTTCACCTGTGAACGATCAAGATATTTGCGGGGAAAATAGTAGAGCAGGTCTTCGACAGTTTCTATACCAACTGTGCGCAAGGCATTCGCACGCTTGGGACCGACCCCCTTAAGATAAGTGACTTCGATTTCGGCAGGATTATCCGAATAGGTCATGCTCTAAAGTGCAGCGAAACAACTCCCCTGTCAATCGTTTGCAGGAGCTTTCGAGCTATCGAGATGCGCCTCTTGCCAGCGCCGGGTTTCGAACTGCTCCAGCCTGATCAGGTCCATCAGACGTTTCGTCCAGGTCCCCGTCTCAGCGGTGACCTGCACAACCTGTTCCACCAGTGCGCGCGCCAGGATGATGTCATAGATGTTGGAAGTGTCGGTCACCGCGAGTTGGTAGGCAAGCTCTGCGCGGGTAACCAGTGCAGTGTCGACCTCGGACGTCGCAGCGATGGATGCGCGCTCCGTCGATTTCAGTTCTTTCTGCTTCAGCTTTGCCACCGGGACTTCTGCGGGAACGATTCGAGGTTGCGATTCGAATTGTTCATTCACTTTGGCTGCAAAGACCTCCGGTGCGGGCGCCTCAGAGAAGCCCAGATCGTGGTAGGTGAATTCGCGCAGCGATGTGAACGGCGGACGAATCGCCGTATTGATCACTCGATCTGCGGCGCCCAGGTCAACCATTTCCAATCGACTCTGCTCCATTCCTCCGCCTGAGTCATGTAGCGCATCGCTCTGGTTGGATTGAAATCCGCCGATTGCTCGCGGTTGCATCTTTCTGAAGGAGACGCTTCCGCTGGAAGGTTCCGCCACCTGAATCTGCACTGGCGAATCGTCAGCGGCTGAGCCTGTCAGCGACCCTTCCGAATCGGTCGCCGCTCCTGATTTGCTTTTCTCCAGCAGCGGTGTGACGACGTCGGACTCACCTTCCAGCTCCGGCACCGGCTGAATCTGCCTGCCCTGAGTTGCCTCCTCAGCAGTATCCGGCGGGGCGGCCGGCTGTGGGGATTGCGATTTCTCTACCTTGGTCCGGTCGATAGCCGGCTCAACCTCGTAGCGGCGGATATCCTTCGGGTATTGCGGAGTTCCCGGCCCGAAGATTTGCACGCCAATCAGCACTACAAGCAGCACTGCAGCCGCCGAACCGGCAATCGAAACCAGCTTGCGATTGGCGGTCAAGAAATCCACAATTGTGGCTCGCTTGCGTGGCGCACCACCAGCTTCAACCGGCGGCTTTTCCGGCAGCTTTGCCTCGATTCGATCGGCCAGCTTTTCGAAGTAGGCCTCATCCGGCATCGGCACACCGGTGGACTTCGCCAGCTTATCGAGTTTGCGCATTCGTTCTACCAACTCCATCAGATCAGGATGCTGCTTTAGCTCGATTTCGAACCTGGCCTCATCCTCGGTGGAGAGTTCGCCATCAACGAACGCAACCAGTCTTTCTTCCAGATACTCTCTATTCATCACTTCTCTAATATATCTTTCAACTCATCCATAAGTTTCTGCCGCGCCCGATGCAATCGCGACATTACAGTGCCCGGACTGAGCTTTAATTGCGCTGCAATCTCCTCGTAGCTAAGATCTTCATGCATCCTCAGTACAAATACAACCCGGAATTCTTCCGAGAGATTTTCCAGCGCCGCAAGGTAGCGGCGGTCGATCTCCTTCTGGTTCAGCACCATCTCCGGATTCGATCCGGACCCCGAACTAGCTTCCTTCTCAATGGCGATCTCTCCTTCTTCCCCCCCCACGCTTCGCTTCTGCCGTTTGATGAAGTTGATTGCGTTGTTTGTCGCGATTCTGGAGATCCAGCTGTAGAAGGGATAGCTCTCATCGAAACTCTCGATTGCCTCATAGGCCTTGATAAATGCCTCCTGTGTCAGGTCATCAGCGATATCGTGTGAGCCACTCAACCGGAAACAGAGCGCATAAACACGCTTCTGATACCGTCGCACCAATTGTCCGAACGCGGTGCTGTCACCCCGTTTGCTCTTCTGGATCAATTCCAGGTCACTCGACGGCTCGGCGTCGCTCACTGTGAGTACCAGCGGAAGCAGTGTTTATTCCCCCTGAATCTTCATAATCTCGATAATCATTCTCTCGAAGATCTGCTCCTTACCCAGCCCGGAGAATCGATCCTCGACCTCGGCTTGATAAACGCGCTGAAGTCCGTCGGATAGCTGCCTCGGCGTATACTTCGCAGCATGTTTTCGCAACTGCAGCAGAAAAAACGGATGAATACGGAGTTTGCCGGCTATGTCGTTGTCGCTCATGCGACCCGAGAACGCCTTGAAAACCAGCATACGCTCCAGTTGATTGTAAAACGCCCAGAATAGCTGCCCCCTGCCGGAAGAACCTGAGCTTTCGAGATACTGCCGTGTAGCCGCCAGCGCTTGCCGCAGATTCTTGTCGCCGACATGATTGGCAACCTCATACTGGCTGTAGAACCTGCTCCCCGAGAGAAAAGCAACGATATCAGCTTTCTCGATCTCCCTCTTATCAGCATGCACGATCGAGATCTTCTCTACCTCATTCTCGATATCGCCGCAGTCGCTTCCGACAACCCTGCAGAACTCCTCTGCCGCATCAGCAGTAATAAGCTTTTTTCGAGCCGCGAAGCGCGCACGCACATATTCGGGAGCTTTGTCATCGTAGAGCGGCTTGATCTCTACCACCGTAGATACCTCCGCCAGGCTCTTACTGAATTTCTTTCTCCCATCCAGTTTTTTCGCCGAGCCAACAAAGGTCGTTGTGTGGTCGATCGCCTTCAGGAGCAGCGGCAGCAGTTCCTGTGACCTGGTTGCCAGCTTGTCGACATCATTAACGACCACAACCGTGTTTCCTCCGAACATCGGTACCCCCGCGAGCAACTCCTGCAGTTTGTCAGGCGTGGCCTGCTTCGCCAGCAGCGAATGTTTGTTGAGGGAACGCTCTGAAGCAGGAAGCTTCTGCTGAACAATCCTCTCGGTCAGCAGATAACTCTGGTAGTAATCCTCACCCACGAGAAGGTAGGATCGATCCAGCTTGCCGCTTTCCACTTCCGCGAGCGCGCGCAGATAATTCAGTTTTGCCATGTATTGATGGTAGAACTTTCTAGCCTGCTTGTCAATCGTCTGGCTCTCGGACGACTCGGGCAGAGATCGATCTGGCGCTAAAAGAAAATGAGGGGCGAGACCTTCTTCTCTCACCCCTCAACGCAGGGAGGGTTTCCGTAATTCCACTCTGAAAGCAGATCTATCTCATCCGGGAGCTTCTCTCGGCGTGTTGGTCGCCACGCCGGGGACTCCGGACAATCTTCTTAAGAACTTGCTTCGCTAGGCTTCCGCCTGTCCGGCAGTCAACCCGAACTGCGCCGGGTTCTCCGTAGTCGGAATCCAATTGAGCGAATAGGAGAACTTGTTCTTGAACAACAGGGCCATATTGCGGAACGGTTGCAGCGCCTTGCTGCAGAACATTTTCTCATTTATCTGATTGACGACCGTGAAGCTGTCGCCGTAAATCTCGATGCACTTGTCCTGAAACACCTGTGGATTGAGTTCCACAAACTCAAGCAGGGTGAGAAGTGAAGCGTACTCGCACTCCTCCGGCATACCGGAGAACTTGGTGCGGAAGACTATTCCAACATCGGGAATCGTGAATGAGAGGATAGCGATATGCTGCCCTTCTTCATTCTTACCTTTCAACTGCGAGTAAAAGTAGCACTCCATCAGGTCCCTCCTCGTTGATTCTAACCGATAACAAGCAAGGGGCGTGCCGGGGTGATGCGCCATGACAGATGGGACTATCTTCGCCCGCGTCGGTCACGGACTACAGGTTAAGCCCAAGAAATCGAAAGAGTTAAACCGTTGCGCGGGAGGTCACTTGTGAGAGGAATCACAATTCCAAACTGAAACAGATTCGCAGAGTTGCACGGCAGTTCACATTGTTTGCAGGGCATTCGGAGATGTCGAAGTAAAGTGTGAAACCGGGATAACAGCCGGTTTTATGCCGCAAAGGTCACACTCTGGAGGGAATCGAACCGGGATTGATCGTCCCTATGATACGGTAGTGCTCGCTGAGCGCAAATCGGTCGGTCATACCGGCTATGTAGTCACGCACAACCAGCTTCTGCGGTTCTTCACCCAGGTGGCGCTGAAACTTCTCGGTCATCAGGCTGGTGTCATTCATGAATGCTTCAAAAAGATCACGGATGATTCTGCCCGCCAGTTCGTTCATCTCAACCAACCGCGGGTGGCGGTAGAGCCGCTCATACAGAAAGCTCTTTAATTCTTTATTGGCAGCCGCCGCCTCTTCCGAGAAGCGAACGATATTCTCCTTATGCTCGGTAACCTGCCTGTAGGTCTCAATCCCATTCTCCCTCATTCGCGCGGCTGTGTTCTCCACCAGGTCGGTAACCGCCCAGTTGATCAATTGCCGGATCAGGAAGTAGTGTCGCTTTCTGCCGGTGAGCTTCGCGATCTGCTGCTTGCCGTTTTCGAGCAACCTTGAGATTATCGCTACGTCAACTATCTGATCCCGCGAAAGCATATCCGAAAAGATCCCGTCATCCAGATCGTGCGCGTTGTAGGCGATCTCATCGGCGTAATTGACCAGTTGACTCTCCATCGAGGGGCGGAGGTGAGCATCGAAATCGCTCCCAACCGGCATATCGTAGTCCGTTTCGTGCTTGACGATCCCCTCGCGCACTTCATAAGTAAGATTCAAGCCGCGAAAGTCGGGATAGCGATCTTCGATTACATCCACTACCCGCAACGATTGTGCATTATGGTTGAATCCCCCTTCATCGGCGAAGATAGCGCGCATCGCATCCTCACCTGCGTGTCCGAAGGGGGTGTGGCCTAGGTCATGAACTAACGCAATCGTTTCGGCGAGGTCTTCATTGAGCCGCAGCGTACGGGCGATCGTACGGGAAATCTGGGCCACTTCCATCGTATGGGTCAGGCGCGTGCGGAAGTGATCGTCATTGGGCGACGCAAACACCTGGGTTTTCTGTTTCAACCGTCGAAACGCCGCCGAATGGATCACACGATCACGATCGCGCTGGTAGCAGGTGCGGTAGGCATGCTCCGCTTCCGAAAATCGACGCCCCCGCGAGCGGACTGACCACGCGGCGTAAGGGGCCAATACCTGCTCCTCTTGCTTCTCTAACTCTTCTCGCTTGATTAAGTATTTCATAGCGCTGGCTGCAGTTCTTGTGTCGCTTGTAAAGTAACTTCAATGTGACCAGGTCATACCAACCCGGTGGGTACCTCCCAGATATACGTTATCACGATAACCATATTCAACCTTGAATCCAAGGAAATCGAAGCTGACTCCTCCACCCAACTCTGTGGGATTGGTGCCAACTCCGACCAGCAGGCTTGCCTGACCGAAGAGATCGATGCGCTGCCCGATGCTGAAGCGATCGGCTACTGCGGCTGAGAACTGCTGTCGCATCACCACTCGGGCGCGCGAGTGAAGCTGGTAACAGATATCAACCCTGCCCGAAATTTGTGCCGGGTTATCTCCGTCGCTATAGCGCGGACGATTGAGGTTCTCGATAGCGACTCCCAACTTGAGTCGCGTTCCGGCGCCGTAAGTACCCCCGATCGAGACCCCGGTCAGGCTGAACCGCCCGTAGCCTTCAGCAAACTCGATTTCACGACGGTAGAGACGCATCCCGCAGCGCAATCCCTCCATCAACTGTCCGGCAAAAACTACACTCGATTCGCGCTCCCAATAAAACTGCGAGCCGGTAAGCTGGATGGCTGCTCCCCCGAAGGTCAAGCATCCAACATTCAGTGCAATAGCCCCCGCACCAAGTTCATATTCCGACATGTTGTACAGGCGCGAGCCCCAGGCATCCGCTGAAAGTTGTCGATCGAATTCGAGTGCAGGGTTGCATAGCAGATCAAGAGCAGCAGGCTCCTGCAAATCTATCCCTCCGCCGAGCGCAAATGAGCCCAATGAACCACGTTCGTACTCGAAGGCGGACTGAGCCTCGCTGAAAGCAATCGCAAGCATTACTCCTGCGGCTGCGCAAAACACCCTTGTAGCTTTAGCGTGGCGGCGCAACGGCGAAACCGAGTTTCGTAGCGAAATCATTTCCATCCCCTCCTTCGATTGTCAGAACATAGGCGCCCGTACGCAGAGTCCCGGTGATATCAGACTCCCCACGATACTGCAACACCCCGTTCGAGAACAACTGTTGCTCGGCAACCGCCCTGTGCTTGCGGCCCGCGAGATCATACACAACCAACGTGAGCGGTGTTGCGGGCGGACACAGTATTTCAATCGCAAGTCCCTCACCCCGACCAGGTGAAAACACGCGCTGCGGTAGCGCCACCACAATGGGCTGCTCTTCCCGACCAGACACTGAGTTCGCTTCGCACGGTGAAGAATACTCCGCTGAGGTTGCCGGGTACCACGCGCGGGTTCCGATCGCATACTCATCCTGATTCAGTTCGATTGAGCGGTTGTCCGGCGCTGTCAGCGAATATGTGAAGCTATCAGACACAACTCCATACCTGTCCACTAATCTGATCAGATCCCCACTGTTGTTCAGCGAACTCCAACCGGACGGCGTGGATCGCTGGCACGCTCCGATCAACCCGTCGCCACACTCAGGCTCTGCCGTCAGGAGCAAGTACTCACCCGGCTCAATCGAAACACTCTCCTCGATCGTGTGCAGGCGTACGGCGTCACCAAACTGCCATTGACTCAGGTCGATTTCGCGGTTGGATAGGTTCTGCAACTCAACCCATTCGCAATGCGCCTCATCCGCCGGATTCGCCAGATACTCCGTCACGATGACTTCACCCGTCATCGGACCGGCGCTACATGCTATGCCAGCCCGGTTGTCTTTCGGGTGATCATCTGCCGGAAGCTGGATGAGAAGCTGGTGGTAGCCGGGATGCAGGTCAACATCCAACCACAGCCCCGTGTTCTCCATACTCTGCAGATGCACAATCGACAATGTGCCGACCAACTCATTGCTCGTTGACTCACCATCAAGGTTGCGATCATCAAAGACTTCAGCGACAACTGACGATGCATCGAGCAATCCGCGATTCTCCACCAAGAAGCGAAGCCGAACGACGCTCTTCTGTTCGTTGACGTATTCGATCTGAACCGAGTCGGGATTCAACGCAAGGTCGTGCAAAGGCGGAATGTTCCGCTCACTGTTCTCGTTGCAGGGCGTTGCGCCAGCTGCGACACTCGCGGGATAGTATCTCTCAAGAAAGCTCTCCCCGGTAGTGTCATCATCGCGTTCCCAGCTTACCCCCGTCGCGACGGCAGGCAGATACTCGACACTGTCCGAGATCGTGTTCAGATCGCTAACGAGACGCAAGACGGCACCACCATCATCAAGCCCAACCCATGGTCGCAACTCAATGCCGTAGCACTCACTCCCGGCATACTCCATGAATGCGTGGGAATCCTGACAGATCACGACCACTTCACCGGGAAGCACAGCCACGGAGTCCTCCAGCTCAAGCTCCAGGCCCGGTGGACCAAGCTGAAATCGAGCAGTGTTCACCGGATAAGGAACGATGTTCTTAAGCTCGAGCCACTCACCTCCAAAGGCCGCGGCGGAATTGAGTTGAAGCTCGTTAATCACCAGTTCTCGAAACCGGATACCGAGTGCAAAAGTTGTATCGAATTCGTTGTTCCCCCGATTGTCGTCCGGCGGCAAGCTTCCCAACAATGAGATACGCCCGCTGTCGCACTCAAATTGCGTCGACTGCGCGTGCTCCTCCCCCGGCAGCAGGGATGGCACAGCGATCTCCCAGAGTGAATCGGCTGGAGTGATGCTCTTGCTCAGGTCACTGTCGAGCACTATCTGGAGACCACCTGCCGGAATGCTCTCTCGGCCCCAATTCGCGACAGTCAGATAGACTTCGACTTTGCCGCGAGTCCCATCCGCCACGGATATACCTAAGCTATCAAGGGTCAGGCCCAGGTCAAATGCAGGCGCCAGAATTGAATTGGCTGCTCCGGGGCTGGCCCCGGTTTCGGCCTGACAGTAGGCGAAATTCTCCGCCACCGCAGCGATTCTCGGATTGCGTCGTTCGAGACTAACTCCATCCGGTGCCGCCGTGGTCCAGCTCACGATCTCTTCTGTGCCTGAGGACAGATCGATCAACCTTACCTCATCATCCGAGTTGCGCAGTGACATCGGTACCTCCACAACCGGGAAAGACTCGGCTTCCGAGTCACCCCACTCTCCACTGCCATCACCCCACCAAGACTCAAATGAGGCGGTCTCCGGCTCTGCAACTATCTTTCTGGCAAGTACCACATACTCGCCGGCCCCAAGCAATAACGCTTCAAACCGAGTGGTGTCTCCCCCTTCCACAAACAGGTACGTCCCCAGGTCAGCAACGGTGTCACCTCGATTCAACAACTCTACCCACTCGAGATTCGTGTTCCCGCCCGGCTCGTTGCTCATCACTTCATTGATGATTATCTCACCACGTACACTACTGATTGTCACCCCAATAAGCAGTGTGAACAAAATAGCTCCCATCCTCCGCATCTTCCGCATCCTCCTTTCTACTGCCATTGTCAATGCTCAGCCCCGTCGCTGCAAGACCCACACACCTCAGATCGCGGCTTCCGCAACCATTCTGACCTCCCAATCGCTCCAGCCGTCTGCATTCGGTTGATAGCGTGATCCCACACGAGTAGCCAATTCAAACAGCAACTCGCGTTGCCACACCTGCTCAACGTACCACCCTCCATACTGGTCTGCCGTGACTCCCCAATCCGGATCGTAGAGATAAACCCCTGCCCTCGCCGCCAGCGATCTTCCCATTTCTCGTCGGAAGTCCGCCTGAATTCGTACTGGCAACCGCCGGCCGCTGCTGGAATTCCGCTCCTGCAGACGGGCGTAGAACTTTAAGTCGCTTTCAGTTGATAGCCTGAAGCGCGTGGTCGTCGAGAGGTAGCGATTCTGATCCACTCCCGCGCCGGCAATATCGAAATCTTCCCATACTCCACGAACACTGATATCCCTCAAAAAGCCACTCGCAGGCTTCAACACCACGCCACCGCGTGCCGCCACACACTCGCGTTCATCGAGTCGATTACGCCAACGCACCAGGTCGGCCTGAACTCGTATCACCTTTGTCGGTGCATAAAGAGTCGACAGGGTCACTCCGATTCTGCCACTCCGTTTGTCACTGAAACTCAAAGCGATTTCACCGATCTCCATTTGTTCGTAGTCGGAGTAGGCGTAACCACCCGATTGCGGATTCCTGTAACCACGCGAGTATGAGAAAACTCCTACTTCCTGCTTAACACCTTCGAAATTGTACTCAAGCGAATATGAGTGGCCACCACCCCCATCAATCAAGAATGAAGACTCGCCCGCACACTGCAGATGAGCCCATTCGATCGCAAGCGCCGGACCGATGAAGTGGCGCACCAAACTCTCTCCACCAATTGCACCAACACTCTGCCGCATTGCAATGAATCCAATCGCCCCCTTCTCCATCTGCAAGCTCACCTCACCACCGCTGCTTTTCCTGTAGAACTCTTTCCCCTCAAGTTGGGAATGGAAGATTGTCATGGCAAGCGGGCCGATTACAGTCCCTCCTTTGAAGCCATTCTCTCTGTTCTTTACAGGCAGGAGCAGCGATTCGACCAGGCTCCCTTCCCGGCGCAGGGTCGATGTGAACACCGCATTACCGACCGCCACACCCCTGCCGAGCTTGAGACTGTAACTACCGAGCGTCAGTTGCGTTCGCCCCCGTTTGTAGCTGATCGAGCGAGAGCGAATCAACACCGGTTCGGCACCACGTTGCTCAAAATCGAGCTCGCATTCCCACTCATTCTGTTTGAAGTCGATCAAGTCGTAGCGCCGATACTCACCCCCCTCCTCCAGCGGCTGCACCAGTGTACCTCGATACCCGAGGCGACGTGGCCCTGTACGTTGAGGGACGGCCTCCTCCAGGGTGATGCCGAGATACGAGGCCGAGTCTGAGACTTCACCGGTGAGTAGTGCTTCCGTCAGGATTTCATACTCCTCGTCAGAAATCTCACCTGCGCCCCGTGCCCGATCAAGCTCGGCAAGATCGTCATACTCTCTCCCGCCAAACCAGACGGAGGTAAGTGAATGTGGTGCGGCGCTGACAAGAAGACACGAAACCAGTAGCGCCGTCATTCCGACCGGCAGTTTCATCCCTTTAGTGTTTCTATCTTAAGGATTAAGTGCTAACTATGACATCCCGTATTTTTTCAATTTGCGGTAGAGCGTGCGCTCACCGATCCCCAGCATCTCCGCAGCTTTCTTCCGGTTACCGCCGACACGATAGAGCGTATCCCTGATCATCTGCTCTTCCATACTCTCAAGGTCAACACCGGAATGCTGCTCTGTTGGTGAGTATACCGAATCATGGCCTTCTTTGTCAAGGTGTTCCGCCAGCATTCGTTTCATCTCCACGATCTCATTCGCTAGGTTGAGGAGGGCCTGATAAATCAATCGATAGCCTGACTCCTCGCTGCTCAAACCGGTGGCCACCGGCAGGGTTCGATCAGGGTTTCCTCCTTGATCCAGCAGCTGCGAGACCCGCTCGCGGTTAACCTCACCACCCTTTACGGTCACAGTCAATCTTTGCAGGAAGTTAGTCAGCTCGCGCACATTTCCGGGCCAGTTGTAGCGCAGCAGAAGATCGGTCGCATCCGGCGTGAATTCGATCTCGCTGCCGATTTCCCCGAGGTAGTGCGCGATGATCGGCAAGATGTCCTCGGTTCGCTCGGCCAGCCGCTGCATGCGAATCGTGATAACACCGAGGCGGTAGTAGAGGTCTGCGCGGAAATTCCCGGCATCAACCTCTCGCTGCAACTCGCGATTGGTTGCCGCAACGAAGCGAACATCCACTTCCACCGGCTTCTGTCCACCCACCGGAATAAATGTGCGCGTGTCGATGGCACGTAGCAGCTTCGCCTGCAAGCGAGGATGCATCTCCCCGATCTCGTCGAGGAAGAGTGTCCCCCTGTTTGCTGCGCGCATCAGACCTTCTCGCTTTGCGTCAGCCCCGGTGAACGCCCCCTTCTCATGACCGAACAACTCCGACTCCAGCAGTGCTTCCGGAATTGAAGCGCAATTGATCGAGATGAATGGCTGCGTGGCGCGTTTGGAACTGGCGTGAACAGCCTTCGCGATCAGCTCCTTGCCACTGCCGGATGGCCCCGTGATCAGGACCGAAATATCGGACCCCGCAACCTCACGAATCCTGCGGGCGGCGTCACGCAGATTCCTGGAGTGGCCGTACAAGCCTGAATCGTCAAGAAGTGTGCGAAGTTCAAGTGCGTCCTTCAGCGTGGCGGCGACATCACTCAGAGTAGCCGATTGATCGAGTTGGTAATCGAGTGTAAGTGAAGCATCAACTGGCGCCGCACCCATCACTATTAGATCTGCAAGCGGTGCGACCCGGTTCAATCTCCTGATCAGAGGCATCGCCTCTCCGCCGAGTTGTTCCAGGTCAATCAGAACAAATCTAACTCCACCCTCCGCCGCTAGCCGGAGGAGATCATGTCCCTCCCTTACCGGCGCAACTTCCACCAGCCCCTTCTTCTCCAACCGCTCTGCTGCCTCCTTCAACAGCCGCGATTTTTCCAGTACCGCTACTCGATAGCTCATTGATGCGATCCCAAAGCTCCAGACACTGCCTTATTTCTTTCGCCTGCGCCGGCGTCCCTTCTGCTTCTTGCGACTTGCTTCCGACTTTGGAGCGGTCTGTCCCTGCACCAGCTTGAGGTCGATTTCGCCATTCTCGATGCTTACGCTCACGACCTGCACCGTCACCTTTTCCCCGAGGTGCAACTTGCTGCCGCTGCGCTTGCCGATGATGACGTGCTTTTCCACGTCTGCATAGAAATAGTCACCCTCGACCGAAGCGAGCCGTACCATCCCCTCTGCGCCGATATCGACTATCCGCACGAAAAATCCAAATCGCAGCATGCCGCTGATGACACCCTCAAAGATATCTCCAAGATGCCGTGACATGAACTCCGCCTGCTTGATCGAAATCGTCTCGCGCTCAGCTTCCATGATCACGACCTCCTGCTCCGAACAATGCTTGCCGATTCGCTTCAGGCTGCCTGTCAGTGCGCCGAACTGCGCCTTCTTGATCCGTCGATTGAGATCGCTCTTCAAAATCCTGTGGACGATCAGATCAGGGTAACGCCTGATCGGGGAGGTGAAATGCAGGTAGGCGGAAAACGCCAGGCCGAAGTGCCCGATGTTCTCCGGTTGATAGTACGCCTTCTGCATCGAGCGTACCAATACTTCGTTGAGGATATCCGCGTCCTCATGGTCTTTGATCTTATGCAGGAAGTTGGAGATGTTCTTCGGCCTGGGCGGCGAGCCGAATGATGCCGTATGGCCGAACGTCTCGGCGAACTCCTGAAAGTCGCGCAGCTTCTCTTCATCAGGCGGTGGGTGCACACGAAACAGCGCCGGCAATCCCCGTTTAAGCATATAGTGCGCAACCTGCTGGTTCGCCAGCAGCATGAATTCCTCGATCATACGATGCGACAGCAGCCGCTCCCGCCGCGAGATTCGCTCGACGATGCCATTCTCGTCGACGTGAACTTTGTACTCCGGCAGGTCGAAATCGATCGCGCCGGCGTCAAGTCGGCGGCGAAGAAGCTTTTGCGCCAGCTCAGCCATCTCCTTGAGTTTGCTGCCGATGCGCTTTCGCTTGCCGAAACCCTCGCCGGTGTCGAGGAAGTGTTGAACCTGCTCATAGCTGAGCTTGGCAGAGGAACAGATTACGCTCTCCACCACTTCACAACCGCGCACTTTCCCATGAATGTCCAGATCAATGAAAGCGCTCAGGGCAAGCCGCTCCTCTTTCTCTCGCAGCGAGCACAGGTTGTTGGAGAGGTGCTCGGGCAGCATCGGGATCACGCGGTCGACCAGGTACGCCGACGCTGTTCGCGCGCGTGCCTCCCGGTCAAGCCTCGATTTGTCCGCCACATAGTGGCTCACATCCGCAATATGCACACCGAGTCGGTAACCCTGCTTCGATACATCCAGCGATACTGCATCGTCGTGATCCTTGGCATCCTCCGGGTCGATCGTGAAGAGTACCTTCTTGCGCAGGTCAAGCCTTCGCTTGATCTCGCTCTGCGGAATCACGTCGCCGAAGGCCGCAGCCTCTTCTTCCACTGGAGCCGGAAAACTCATCGGAAGATTGAAGGAATGGATGACACTCAGGACATCAACGTTGGGATCACCTGTCATCCCGAGGATTTCGACAATCCTGCCGCGCGGCATTTCATCGGGATTGGTCCATTTTTCGAGCGCCACGACTACCTTAACGCCGTTGCGCAACTCGAACTGCTTGTCACGCGGAGGTTCGACATTGACCTCGATGTTTAGTCGTGGATTGTCGGGAACGACGAAGCTGTGAAATCTGCTCTCGAAGTATTTCCCCACTATCTGGGAGGTGTTGCGCTCCACCACATCGATAACTTCACCGAGTGGTCGCCCCTTGCTGTCGCGTCGGAATACCCGCACCGAGACTTTGTCTCCATGCAGTGCCGTACTCAACCCCTCCGAAGTGATCGCAATCTCGGCAGAACCATTATCCGGTTCCACAAATGCGCGCCCCGACTTGGTGACGCTCAGGATACCGACTGTTCCCTCTTGTTTGAGCGCAAGCCCCACCTTGCCACGGCGCTGCTTGGCGAGTTTTTCCGCGCTGATCAATTTCTTAACCAGATTTCTGAATTCGGAATAATCGCTTTCAGAGACTCCCAGGAGCCGGGAGAGTTCGCGTGTCCTGACCGGACGGTAGGCGCTTGACTTGATATATTCCAGTATTTTCTCTTTTGTAACTTTCATACTATACTTTACGGATTTTCTTATGTGTAGGTCAACTTTTTCTGCCATTTTTTCGGCAGATCTGGCCAAAATGGCAGACGTGATAGGATAAATCGGTTAGGAAGAGGCGCGATGCAACGTTTCCAGGTATATCGCTGCAACCTCCTCTCCAAAACACGCAAATAACACCTTCTCAATCGTAGGCGAATTCGCTGCCTCTGCCCGGCATGTCGAAACTGCTATTTCCGTGGCCTTCCTGAGCGGAAAATGATACGCGCCGGTACTGATCGCCGGAAAGGCAAGCGATCTCAACTCGAATTCTCGCGACAGTTCAAAGCTACGGCGGTAACAACTGGCGAGCAGTTCCGGCTCACCGGAACGCCCATCCTCCCAAACCGGTCCCACAGTATGAATGACAAAGCGCGCGTTCAGGTTGAAGCCGGGCGTGATTTTCGCATCCCCCGTCTCGCATCCCCCCAGCACGCTGCACGCGGCGAGCAGTTGCGGACCGGCCGCTCGATGAATTGCGCCATCTACCCCACCGCCCCCCAGCAGGGATCTGTTCGCAGCGTTGACAATGGCGTCAACTTCGAGGTCTGTGATCGACCCCTCGTAAATCTCGAATTGTGTTGGCATTTCCTTCGACAGGAGAGAGCGGATCAGTCTTTACGACTGCGGATCAGCACTTTGGAGAACTTGTGCATATTCTCAAGCACGAAGCCGGTGCCGCGCGCTACGCAAGTAAGCGGGTCATCGGCAACAATCACCGGCAGGTTGGTCTCGTGGCGGATTCGTTTGTCGAGTCCGCGCAACAGCGCACCACCACCCGTGAGCACGATACCGCGATCGAGGATATCTGATGCCAGCTCCGGCGGTGTCTGCTCAAGTGACAACTTGACTGCCTCGATGATCGAAGAAATCGGCTCTTCCAACGCTTCACGTACCTGTGCCGATGAAATCTTGATGTTCTTCGGAACCCCCGCCACCAGGTCACGCCCCTTGATCTCAAGCGACTCTTCGCGTTCGAGTTCAAAGGCGGAACCGATCTTCATCTTAATTTCTTCTGCAGTCAGTTCACCGATCAGCAGATTGTAGTTCTTCTTGAGATAGGTAACGATCGACTCGTTCATCTCATCGCCGGCAATCCTGATTGAAGTGTTGTTGACGATACCATTGAGTGCGATTACCGCAATCTCCGAGGTACCACCGCCGATATCGATGATCATTATTCCGGATGGCTGATCCACCGGCAGCCCGACACCGATAGCAGCCGCCATCGGCTCCTGAATCAGAAACACATCACGCGCACCGGCGTTCTCCGCCGAATCGCGAACCGCGCGTTTCTCAACTTCGGTGATGCCGGAGGGGACACAGATCACGATGCGTGGTTTCATCAGGAATTTGTGACGGACGACACGCTTGATAAAATCTGAGAGCAGGCGTTCGGTGACTTCAAAGTCGGCAATCACACCATCCTTGAGTGGACGGATGGCGTTGATCTCTCCAGGGGTACGACCAAGCATCTTGCGGGCTTCAGCACCGATGGCCAGGATCTTGCCGGTCGCAATCTCGATCGCCACCACCGAGGGTTCATTGAGGACAATACCTTGTCCGCGTACGAACACCAGTGTGTTGGCGGTACCTAGATCGATCCCTATATCATTTGAAAAGCGCGCAAATATCGACATGCGTCATTGTCCTGAGTGTCTTCGCCAAACTTCAAGCCCAACCCGAGAGGGGCACTTTTTCGCCAGCTTAAGTGCGGCAAACTTAGTAAGTTTTATCGGCGCGGCAAAGAAAATATTTGCCGGCCAACCCCTTCAAACTTCGACATTTGCGGCTTTGGATTGAATATGCCGATTCAGGTCGACGGCGATCTCTATCTGGCAAGCCTCCGCTGATCCGCTTCCCTGCAGAAGCCACCGAAGATTGCCCGCGAGACCGGGTCATGCGGCCAAACCTCCGGGTGCCACTGAACCCCCAGCAGAAATGAACCGGAACCGCTCGGTTCCAACGCTTCAGCGACACCATCCCCGGTCCTGGCTGATACGGTGAAGCCATCAGCAACCCGCTTGATGGCCTGATGGTGACACGTATTCGTCTCGATGCTTTGCTCTCCAACCAGCGAGAAGAGTCTGCTGCCCTCGGCGATCTCCACCTCGTGACTGGTGGAGAAATCAAGCTCCCCGATCTGCGCATGACTGATCCGTTCCGGGTCACTGCCCGGGTGGTCGGCGAGGTCCTGGTAAAGCGTCCCCCCGAAAGCCACATTCATGATCTGAATTCCGCGACACACCCCCAGCAACGGAATCCCCCACTCGTAGGCAGTTCGAATCAATTTGGCCTCGAAGCTGTCACGGCGCGGCATCTGCGGCTTGCAGCGCGGATCGATCTCCTCGCCATACAACTCCGGATGAACATCCTCACCCCCCATGATCAAAAGGCCATCCACCAGGCTGCAGTACTGTTCGATCAACTCATGACGAAGCGTGCATGGGATAGCGATAGTCAATACTCCATAACTCTCGAGCGCCTCGTAGTAATGCTGTTTGAGGAACTCGAATCTGTACGCCGGCTGAGTCGGCAGCGAATGGTCTTCCGGCGTCAGTGCCAGGACCATCCCGATCGTTGTCATATCGTTGTGCATGTGGCCACCTTTCCAACCCTAGAACGCATAGAGAATTCCGAAATGAAACTGCCCGCCACTCGGATAACCATTGACGCTGGTGCGTTGTCCATAGTCGATGCGCAGCGGTCCTACCGGCGACATATACTCGATGCCAAAGCCGGTCGTCACCGCCGGAGAGGTAAACTTCACCGCTGCGAGGCTCTCCTCGTTGAATCCGGCATCCACAAAAATCGAACCCCAGAAATTGTAGACGAGGGGTTTGCGGATCTCGACATTCATCAACCCGATCACCTCGCCACCGGTGGAGGTACCATCGGAGTTCTTCGGACCGAACTCATTCTCCGGAAAACCACGAATCGTGTAGGCTCCACCGAGGTAGAACCGTTCCTTCGTGGGAACATTCTCCGACTGTCCGAATTCATTCACCCAGCCAAGCCTGAACCTGGTGGCAAATACCGAGTTGGTTCCCAGCCGCTGATAGCGCGACCAGCTCCAGAGTAACTTGACGAAATCATTGTCTCCACCAAGAATACCACCGACGTATTCGGCGCGGTAGATCGTGTATGACCCGCTGGCTGGATTGAATCGATTCAGGATCGGCCGACTGTCACGTTCAAGCTGAAGAATGAAGCGGCGGTTCACGCTGATTCCCTCTTCCTCGCGAAACTGTTCCAGCTCCGCCGGCGTGGCTGTTTCGCCATCCACAGCAATATCCACTTCCTCGTAGTTGAGTGAAGCCGACAACCTCGTCTTCAGCGAAAACTCCCTGATTGCGGTGGCATCGATACTGATGGTCCTGATATTGTAGTCCTGCACCAGCGACGGCGCACTCGGCTCGAACTTGAATGTGACGATCAATGGCAGACGCAGCTTGAACAGATACGGCTCGGTATAGTTGAACTCGAACTGCGGACGCACCACGATCGAGTCCTGGTAGGTAAACACCGCAGCTGACCTGAAACTCACCTTGCGCGCGGTGCCTTTGATATTGCGACTACCGAACGTTGCCGACGAGTTCCACGAGATATCCGCCTCTTTAGCCTGTGCCGCACCGATACCGAGATTGATGTAACGTGGCGGTCGTTCCACCGCCGTGACATAGAACGATGGCATCAGGGAATCGAGCGTGCTCATCGTGTCCGGTGTGTTAAGCGACACGAAATTGAACAGGTTCGTGCGAATCAGTCTTTCCTGGGACTCGACAAACTTCTGGCGACGATAGATGTCGCCTCGCTTGAAGGTCACTTCACGTTCGAACACTTCGCGCTGAGTTGTCAGAGTCGTGTCCACCCGCAGCGGGCCGAACAACACCAACTGGTTGCGCGCGATGCGATACTCGATGTCGACGGTTGAGTCCGCCGGGTGCTTCGTCCTGAAGGTCTCGATGTTGGCGTAGGGATAACCATTGTTGGCGTAGACGGTCTTGATCGCCTGCCGCGTCTGTTCCAGCAGGTATCCATTGAAATACTTCGTCTCGCGCATCGGTTTGGTAGCCTGAGTCGCTTCGTACCCCTGCGCACCCAGATTGCCGGTCACCTCAATGTCCCCCACGCGATACCTGATCCCCTCTGCAACGGTCACGATGATCAACGTCTCATCCGGCCGCCCTTCGACCTCTTCGAAGTCGATGGTGACGTCGGCATCATCGAATCCCTGTGTGCGATAGAAATACTCGAGCAACAACTCATCACGGTTAAGGTTGATCTTTCCGAACCTGTTGGTCCGCATCAGCCCAACCGTCTGCCAGAAGCCATCCTCCTTCGTATACATCTTCCCCTTGATATCGTCGGCAGAAAAGGCGCGGTTGCCCTGAATCACGATCCCCGCAACCTTGGGTCGCCTCGAAAGCAACCTCAGCTTCTCGCGCGGGAGCGTCACTGCCAAAAGCTGGCACGCGCTCAGCAACACCGCCAGAATCACGAATCGACGCAACACTATCTGAACTCCCAGTTCAGGTTCAGATCGAGCCGCCACAGGTTGTCACGATCGTAGCGTCCTCCGAGCAGGAAATGCCTGCCGAGGCGATATTCGATGCCGTAGTCCGCCCGCCCCTCGGTAGTGAGTGAAGAGACGTAAGTGTAAACATTTGGAAGAGTGTAAAACCCCAGCGAGACCGAAGCGCCTTCGATCGTATTCTTCTCACCATACACCGGCCTGATCTCGAACAACTCCACCCCGAGACGCCGGGACAGCCGCTGGCTGGCAACAGTCGCAAAATACCCGGTCAGGCCCTGGCCGAGTCGTTCCTGAAATCCTGAACCGGACAACTGGTCGCCTGAGGATGCTGATTGATTGGCCAGCAACAGGGTGAGGATATCTGCATCGGTATAGGGTGAACCGCTGGCTGCACTGATTTGTGGCTGCAACAGCGTGCCGCCGATCTGGAGACGCAATTCATCGTAACTGGAGCTTGATGCGTCAGCGGCGAACGTCCGCACCCGTGTCGTCACCCTGATATGCAGATCGGGATCGGGTCCTTCAACATTTGAAAACTCTA
>JBECKX010000166.1:0-19588 GCA_040235515.1 Candidatus Zixiibacteriota bacterium | reverse complement strand
ATTCGGAGCAAGGTCTACTCACTTCCGGATGATACGATAATCTACCCCGGTCATGGTGAACCCACTTCCGTAGCCGCGGAGAAACGCTCTAATCCCTTCGTGAGGGAAGCGCAATGATCCGCTATCCGGTGGGTGATAGCCACGTACACACGAATCACTCGGTTGATGCCACCGGCTCAATTCGTGAGATTTGTCAGGCGGCTTTCGAACGCGGCCTCTACGAAGTGACAATTACAAACCATTACGAGATAATGCCTTCCCGTAAAGAGCGAATGGGATTCTTCAGGTTCGGCGAGGAGCGGGTGGAAGCTAACTCCGATTCTGTTATGCGGCTGATTGAGGAGATCCGCACGGTCGGAGAAGAGTTCTTTCCGGCGGGTCTGCGTGTTCTTGCCGGTTTGGAGATTGGCTGGGACAAGAGCCTTTATGACCAACTCGCGAAAGACCTGGCTCGTTGGGACCTCGATTTTGTGATCGGCTCGGTTCATGATGTCAATGAACAATCGATTCTTGAACGCCAATACGCACCCGACTACTTCGCAGAACACCCGATCGAGGCCTGGATCGAGGGCTACTTCAAAAAGGCTGAGGAGATCGCCGAATCGGAGCTCTTTAATGTCCTGGCACACCTGGATGTTTACAAGCGCCATGGTATCGCTGCCTACGGCGACTCGATTCGCAGCGCACACGAACCATTCATCGACTCCCTGTTCGACAAAATGAAGGAGCATGGCCTCGCCCTCGAGATCAATACCTCCGGAATACGACACGGATTAGGGGAGTATTATCCTTCAATGCAAATCCTCAACGCCGCGCGTCGAGTGGGAGTGAGCGTCGCCACGATCGGCTCTGACGCCCATGCGCCTGACCAGATCGGGCTCGACTTCGAGGCAGCTCTGCCGCTTGTGCATGAGTTGCTACCCTGCGGGTTAGAGGAAGGCTATGACCTCTAAGCCACTCACAAGGCAGACAAAGTCAGACAGAGGTGGCGTTGGTATTAAGACGTCCCCAACCATGCTGCCGCGCGAGTTTTTCCTCCGTCCCACCCTTGATGTTGCGCGCGATCTACTCGGAAAGATTCTACGAATAGAAAGAGACGGAACAAGTCTCAGCGGCAGGATCGTCGAAACCGAAGCGTATATCGGTGAAGATGATCCAGCCTGTCACGCGCGTTTTGGCAAAACCGAGCGCAACGCGGTGATGTATGGCGATGGTGGGTCAGTCTACGTGTATTTCATCTATGGTATGTATCACATGCTCAATTTCGTGACCGAGCCGGCGGGGTTTCCGGCAGCCGTTCTGATCAGGGCGCTCGAACCATTGACTGGCCTCGATACCATGAAAAAACGCCGTGGAACCAACGATTTGGGTAATCTGACTAATGGGCCGGGCAAGCTGTGCCAGGCCTTCGGAATCACGACTGCTGACACCTGCCGCGATCTCCAGAGCGATCAGTTCCATGTCGCCGATGATGGTACGCTCCCGGGCGAAGTTATAACTTCGACTCGCATTGGCATCAAGGCGGGCAACGAACTGCCGTGGCGATTCCTCGATGGCACCAGTCGCCATATCTCGGTGCGCAAAGGGCTGCGCCGCGCCTGATGACAACTTGCGACGCCACAGATTTTAGCGGAACAATGGGCATTGATGGCGTATTATACTCTTGAATGCTGAAACCATCTGACAGAGGACGGGAAAGATAGGAATAGATTGGCAACAAGCATTGATCGGGCTGCCGATTCTGCTCTTCTCATTGACGGTGCATGAATTCGCGCACGCCTGGTCTGCAAATCGACTCGGTGATCCAACGGCACGTATGCTCGGACGTATGTCGCTCAACCCGATCGTGCATATCGACATGATGGGTTTGCTGGTGATGGTTTTCTCCGGATTTCGTTTCGGTTGGGCCAAACCGGTGCCGGTGAATCCGGCGAACTTCACCGACTGGCGCAAGGGGATGCTCTGGGTGAGTCTGGCCGGGCCGATCTCGAATATCATTCTGGCAGCCTGCGGCAGCGTTCTGTTTCACCTGTTGCCGATTCTGGGGTTGGCGAGCAACGACCTCTCCCTCGCGATGCGCTTCGTCTACTGGCTGATCTTTATCAACTGCGCCCTTGCGTTCTTCAACATGATTCCGCTGCCGCCACTCGATGGCTCGAAGGTGCTGATCTCGCTCTTGCCGCCGCGCTATGAGCATATCGCCTACGGTCTTGAACGCTACGGCCCGATGATCCTGATCGGAATCATCGCCGCCGGATTTCTGTTGCCGATCTCACCGATCTGGACGATCATCGGCCCCTTTGTCAAGACTTCCGTCGCCGTCTTCACAGGACAATAGCATTGCACGGCAGATTACTCATTGCTGTTGCCGCAGCATTCCTCCTGTCGTGCGCTACCCCCGGCACCTTCACGAATCGCCCCGAGGATATCCGCTATCTTCAATCACTGATTGACAAGCAGGAAGGGGAATTGACCAGCTATGCTGCCTTGTTGCGTGTCAAGGCATCGCGCGACGGCAAACTTGATGATTTCCGCACCGAGATTTTCAGTCGGAATCCCGATCAACTCTCCCTCTATGTGCGTGGTTTCCTCGGTAAGTCCGCCTTCAAAGCAGTAGCCCGGCGCGATAGCCTGCTCTTCTACTTCACCGATTCGCGGGAGTATTTTCTCGGTACTTTCGAAGATCTGGCGATCGACGCCATGCGCGGCTCCGATCATATACTCAGCGCGGTACGAACATTGTTCAGAGGTTCTCTGGAGATTCCCTCCGACTCTCTGTGGGATTTCCACCTCAAGCGGCAGGGAGAGAGTTTCACGTTGACCCAGATCGATAAAGTGCACCGCTTCGAGTCGATACTCAAGTTCGATTCAGATACCGATGAGTTTCCCTACATCGAATTGAAGCGCCTCGAAATCAAATCCCGCGACGAGCGCTTCCGCAGCGTCTACGAATTCCGCAAGTACGAGTTTAACAAAGAGATTCCCGACAACAAGTTCGAGATCGAGATGGCGGAAGACTCCTATCGCCTCAGCGCGGAAGAACTGGTCGGCTTCCTGACCGACCTCGACCGTTAGCGAGCCGGCCCACAATTACTTGATTACTCAGTTTGACAATCCCTCGGCACAAGCCTAACTTGCTTAATTACTTGAGGTAAATCGCCTCAGAGAGCGAAATAGTATGGTTAGACGTATATTCAGATACTTCATCCCTTATTGGCGACCGCTGGTGCTCTCGCTCCTGTTCATCGTGCTCTTTGCGGTGACTTCTGCGATCTTGATGTATCTGGCCTCAACCGTGCTGACCTCGCTCTTTTCCGGTACCGACTCGGTCGCAGCAGTGGTCACTCCCGATGCCGCCCAGTCGCTTGGCTTCTACGAACAGATCAAGGCCGACATCGCCGCCTGGATGGATTCCGTTCTTCTTTCCGGCGACTTCGCCTCCGACCTGCTGAATCTCTGTATCGCGCTGGTCATTGTTACGGTCGCCAAGAATCTCTTCTTTTTCCTGCAAGGCTTCTTTGCGGCTTACGTGGAGCAGGGGATTACCAGGTCTCTTCGCGATGATATCTTCATCCACCTGCAGTCGCTTTCACTCCAGTACTTCCACCGCAGCCGCACCGGGAATCTGATCTCAACGGCGATCGCCGACGTATTCAAGATTCATGAGACATTCAATAACACGATGAACAACCTGATCCGCGACCCGCTGATGATCATCATTTTCCTCGCGATCATGCTGGTGATCAGCTGGAAGCTCACCCTGATCGCTCTGGTCGTTTTTCCTCTGATCCTGCTTGGAATCTATCGCCTCGGCAAGGTGATTCGCCGCTACAGTTCGCGCGCGCAGGAAGCGATCGCGTCCGTCTCGGCATCGTTGGAGGAGACGATCAACGCTATTCGCATCGTCAGGGCGTATGCCGCCGAGGCATTCGAGATTGCCCGCTTCAAACAGCGCACCAACGAGTACTTCGGTACCATGCTCAAGATCAATCGCAGCAGGCTGCTCTCGAACCCGATCAACGAGATACTCGGAGTGGTCGCCTTCGTCGTCATCCTCTACTGGGGCGGACTCCAGGTAACGCAACATCAGATGATCAGCAATCAGGATTTCCTCCTTTTCCTGCTGGCGATGTTTTCGATCATCAATCCGGCCAAAGGTGTCTCGACGGTCCACATCAAGATCAATGAAGGCCTGGCGGCGGCGGAAAGAATCTTCAAGTTGATGGACACCAAACCGGATGTCACCGAAAGCCCTTCGCCACGTTCGCTCCCGCGGTTCCAGCGAGAGATCGTTTTTGACGGCGTGAGCTTCGAATACAACCCGGGTGAACCGGTGTTGCGGAATGTCAATTTCACGGTCAAATGTGGCGAGATCGTTGCACTGGTCGGGCCATCAGGCGGCGGCAAATCGACTCTGATCGATCTGCTCTGCCGCTTTCACGATCCGAAGCAGGGGAGTATTACGATCGACGGTATCGACCTGCGCGACCTCTCCTTTGCGTCCCTCAAAGGATTGCTCGGCATCGTCACACAGGAGACGATTCTCTTTAACGATACTGTGGCGAACAACATCGCTTATCCCAGCGGGGTGAACGATCGAGCTCGTCTTGAACAGGCAGCGCGCGCGGCAAACGCCTATGACTTCATCATGGAGATGCCGAAGAAGTATGACACCGAGATCGGCAATCGTGGTTTGATGGTTTCCGGCGGACAAAGGCAGCGGCTTGCGATCGCACGCGCCTTGATGAAAGATCCCGATATTTTGATTTTCGATGAAGCCACCTCGGCACTCGATACCGAGTCGGAAAAACTGGTCCAGGAGGCGATCGACCATCTGATGGAGGGGCGCACGGCAATCGTTGTCGCGCACCGACTCTCCACGATCCTTCATGCCGACCAGATCCTCGTGATGAAGGATGGTCAAATTGTCGAACGTGGTCGCCACGAGGAACTCCTGCGCCAGAGCGGCGTCTATCGCAAACTTTACGACCTTCAATTCAATCAGGGCAATGCAGCAAAAACTGGAGAAAAGAGCGCCGAAACTGGCTCGGTTTCTGAAAGAAATTGAGATTCAGTTTAAGTGGCTCTTCATTTGGATATTCCTGTTCATCTTCCACCGGCGTAGTCGACGGCACTCGCGCCCACTTGACCCGAAGAGCGTGCGCAAAGTGCTCTTCCTGCGTCATGACAAGATCGGCGACATGGTGGTGACGCTCTCGACGTTTCATACGCTCAAGTCGCACTATCCGCAGATTCAGATTGGAGTGCTCTCCTCGACCTCTAACCGGGTCGTCGTACAGCATGATCCCGCTGTCTACAGGACGCACGTCTACGATAAGAAAGCCAGGGGGCTCAGGGCAACCATACGGGAACTTGCCGCCGAGCGCTACGATGTCGTGGTCGACCTGATGACCGGTCCCTCGGTTACATCGCTGATCGTCGCGCTCGCTACTTCTCCCGGCGCATACCGCATCGGAGTAGGGAAGGAAGGCACATATCGCTTCTATGATTACTACACCCTGGAGGATATCAACCACGCCACCGGCCTGCACATCAGTGAGGTGTTTCGCTCCAGCCTGATGCCATTCGGCATCCAGTTGTCCGATGGCATCACCGACGGCAAAATTCGCCTCAGCCCACAGGAGGAAGCTCGTGGGGCTGCGCTTGGTGCGGAGATTCGCAGCGCTGCCTACAAACACCACATCTTCGTCAATTTCTCAGCCGGGAAACTGGATCGGATGCTGGCGGAGGAGAAGTGCATCGAATTCACCCGGCGGATATCGGAAGCGTACCCGGATACGCAGTTCGTGCTCTCTTACGCGCAAATGGAGTACCGCATGGTCAAGCGGGCTGAAGATGCCTCCGGTGACAATGTCAGGCTGATCCCGCAGGGGCTCTCGATCCTTGACGTGATCGCACTCCTACCCCATTTCGACGGAGTGATTTCGGTGGATACTTCCATCTGTCACATCGCCGCCAAGCTGGATGTTCCACTCCTGGCGCTCTACAACGGCAACGACGTAAACTTCAGCCGCTGGTATCCCTACGGACCACGCGTGTGGGTAGTTCGTTCTCCCGACCACAAACATGTGGACGGGATCACTGTCGAACAACTAATCGATAGCAGCGAGAACTTCCTGCGTGACTTGCTGAAACTCACGCCGAGAAGAGTGACGGCCTGATCATGACACGCCTCTCCGTTATTATCATCACAAACAACGAGGAGGAAAATCTTCCGCGCTGTCTCAATTCAGTCAAGTTTGCTGATGAGATCATCGTGAACGACTCAGGCTCTAGCGATGCTACACTCGCGATAGCATCGGAGCATGGCTGCAAAGTAATCCAGAGCAGGTTCGCCGGCTTTGGTGTCGCCAAGCAGACCGCACTCGCTGAAGCAACAGGGGACTGGGTGTTTTCGATCGACGCCGATGAGGAAGTTGACAGCGAGTTGCGGGAAAGCATCCTGCAAGCTATCAGCGACCACGCAGCGACCGCCTACGAGATTGTCAGAAAGTCACAGTTCCTCGGCCGCTGGATGATGCATTCAGGCTGGTATCCCGACCGTATCATCAGGTTGTTCAGGCGGGACTCCGGCAGATTCACTTCCGCAGAGGTCCACGAAAAGATCGTGGTCGATGGCAACGTCGGGCGGCTGTCGGGCCACCTGCTCCATTACACCGATCCGAACCTGCGCCACTACCTCAACAAGCTCAACCACTACACAACCCTCTCGGCGGTGATGCTGCTTAAAGAGGGGAAAAAATTCAGAGTCTTCTACCTCTTCTCCAAACCGATTGCACTCTTCTTCAAGATGTACTTTCTCAAACAGGGTTTTCGTGATGGACTGCAAGGATTGTTGCTGGCACTGCTTTCCTCTGTACATGTGCTGGTGAAGTATGCCAAGCTCTGGGAGCTGCAACGACAATGAAACGGATTCTACTATGTCGCACCGATGCGGTAGGGGATCTGATTCTGACGCTCCCCGTCGTGCGATCCATCAAGGAGCAGAATCCTGCACTTCACGTCGCCCTGTTGGTGTCGCGCTACACCGCACCGCTGCTCGCGGCCGAGCCATATATCGACGAGATAGTCGCGATCCCGGGCCGCGGCTTCAACGACATGGGGTTGACCGCCGCCTTCGCCCGCGACCTGAAGCGACTGCAGTTCGATGCGATCCTCTATTTCTATCCGCGCCTCTCCCTGGCATTCGCCGGTTGGCAGGCAAAGATACCGACTCGGATCGGTACCGGGAGACGTGCCTACAGCCTGCTGTTTAACGAACGCGTCAACCTCCATCGCCGCGACAGTGGCAAACATGAACTCGAGTTAAACTACGAGCTGGCGGAATCCGCCTTCCCCCGGCTCGTGCGTCACGAACCCTCGCTGGTGGTGACTGATGAAGAGATACGTTCCGCGCGGGAATTGTTGACCAAACATGGAGTTGCTGATTCGGACAGGTGGCTGGTGGTGCATCCCCGCTCGCACGGATCATCGCCGAACTGGCCGCTCGAACGCTACCGGGAGTTGACCAATTCGCTCATCGCCGAAGGGATTACCGTTGTCATTACCGGTTCCGCGCTGGAGGCGGATATCATCTCGGCAGCGTTTCCAGGTGGAGAAGCTGGAATCATCAACCTTGCGGGCGAAACACTCTTGCCGGAGCTCAAAGGGTTGGTCAGTCTCGCTCCGCTGCTGATAAGCGGCAGCACCGGTCCGATACATATCGCCGCAGCCGTCGGAACTGAAACAGTCGGCATCTATCCGCCGCAATCTTCACTCTCGCAGGCGCGTTGGGGACCGCGCGGGGCGAAGTGTAAGATTTTCTCTCCCCCGGAGTCTGCCGGGAAGGATCCCCTCAAGGCAATGAATCTGATTCAAGTAGAAGCCGTAGCTGATTACGTATCTGATATATATGCTCACGCTTAGGCGCCGATATCAATAAGGACACCCTTTATGCAGGTCGCAGATAACCTCACAGATAGCTTGAGGAGCGACCGAAAAGCTATATTATTCAGTATGGACAGGACAGTGTTTCCAGGCAGGTCTGACAACCTTACAAAATTCCGCTTCCCGGTGGGAATGATGAATCTCGCGGAGTTCGTGATTCACGTCGAGGCGATGAATGCCAACGTGAACATCCCGGTGATCCGCAAAGCATTCGAGTTCTCCAATTGGGCGCATAAAGGGCAGAAGCGCAAGTCGGGTGAGCCCTATGTCGAGCATTGCCTCAATGTCGCATTCATTCTGGCAGAGCAACACCTCGATGGTGACACCATCGCCGCCGGACTGCTGCACGATGTGGTCGAGGATTGTGACGTCAGTATCCCGGAACTGGCTAAAGAATTCACCCCTGAAATCGCCGAACTGGTGGATGGCGTCACCAAGCTGGGCGCTTACAAGCTGAAAAGCGCTGCGGAGGGACAGTCAGAATACTTCCGCAAGATGTTGATCTCGATGTCGCACGATATCCGGGTGATTATCATTAAACTCGCCGATCGCCTGCACAACATGCGCACGCTTGAACACTTACCGGAGGAGAAGCAGGTCAGCATCGCCACCGAAACGCGCGAAATTTACGCCCCGCTGGCGCATCGCTTCGGAATGGCCAAGATCAAGTGGGAGCTGGAGGACCTATCCCTCAAGTTCATCAAGCCCGATGTCTATCGGTACCTGGTGGAGCGGATCGATCTCAGCCGCGCTGAACGCGAGTCGTATATTGATGACATCGCACAGCAACTGCGCGAAGCCCTGGAAGCCGAGCAACTCCAGGTCGAGATTACCGGACGCGCCAAGCATTTCGACTCGATTTACCGCAAGATGGCGAAGCGCAAGAAGCCGTTTGAAGAGATCTACGACCTTATCGCTATCCGCGTCGTTACCCTGACCGTGAAGGACTGTTACCACGCGCTTGGAGTGATACATAACAAGTGGACGCCGGTGGCGGATCGTTTCCACGACTATATCGCCACTCCGAAACAGAATATGTATCAATCCCTCCATACGACTGTCGTCGGCCCGAGCGGCCGCATGATAGAAATCCAGATTCGCACACCCTCCATGCATTATGTCGCCGAATTCGGAATCGCGGCGCACTGGCTCTATAAGGAAGGGAAGCATGTCCTCGACGAATCAGACCGGCAGTTCTCCTGGCTGCGGGAGGTCCTCGATTGGCAGAAGGATATGACCAATCCCGAGGAATTCATGGAACACCTGAAGATCGATCTCTTCCATGATGAGGTATTCGTCTTCACACCGGGCGGGGAACTGAAACACCTGCAGCTTGGGGCCACCGCACTCGATTTCGCATTTGCCGTGCACACCGATGTCGGCCTGCGCTGTATCGGTACCAAAGTCAACGGCAAGCTGGTGCCGCTCAAGAGCAAGCTTCGTTCCGGTGACGAGGTGGAGGTGATGACAAACCCCCACGCCGAGCCAAGCATCGACTGGCTCAAGATCTGCAAGACCTCCGCCGCCCGCGCCAAGATCAGGAAGTACCTTAAACAGAAGGGCTTCGAACAGTCGCTCTCTCTCGGCAAGGAAGTGTTTGATCGGGCACTGCGGAAACGCAGCCTGCAGTCACCATCTGACCAGCAGCTTCTCGACGCCGCCATGGCGCTCTCCTTCACGAGTACCGATCAGATGTTTTCCAAACTTGGCAGCGGCGATTTGACCGTCACGAATGTGATGTCGAAACTTTTCCCGGCGGAAGCCACCGAGAAAAAAGAATCGATTATCAAGAAATTTGTCGACAAGGCCCGCGGCGGACGCGGTATTCGCGTGGCCGGCATGGACAACATGATGTTCCGCTTCGCCAAATGCTGTCAACCGGTGCCGGGGGAAAAGATCGTGGGATTCATCACTCGCGGTCGCGGTCTGTCGATCCATCGCGCCGATTGTGTCAATGCCGTGATCGCCGGACAGGAACCTGAGCGCAAAGTGGAGGTATCATGGGATGTCAGTGCTGACCAGGCATTCCTCGTTAAGCTGATGATTGTGGTTGAGTATAGGAAGAATATTTTGTACGATATCACGGAGATTATTGCCAACACCGATGCGGAGGTGCGTGGTGCAGAGCTCGAATCGCACAAGGAGGCGACCGCGACTGCACGGTTCGTGGTGGAAATCAAGAACCTGAGTCATCTGAATAAGGTGATGACGGCAGTCCGCAAGAAGGTACCGGGCGTACTCAAGATAGAAAGAGCATTGGGTGGAGAATCTGAAAGAGACGATCGCGATTAAGGAAAATCATGAATAAGAGAGAAATTCTGAAGCACTGTCCCCGCTGCGGGCAGGAAAACACCGAACAAAACAACTTCTGCCCGAACTGCGGCGGCAAGCTCACCGCTCCGGCACGCACCGAACGCCGAATCAAGAAGGAGTCGGCGCAGCGCAAGCGCTGGGAGTGGGCTATCCTTGTCGGCGTGATCGTGCTGACAGCGGTCATCTACAACGTGATCCGCTCCGCCCAGGAGAACACGAAACCGATGCAGCCCAACGCGGAAGTACCTCCGCAACAGCAGGCAACCTCTGCCTTGTCAGGCAACGCCAGCTTTGCCGAAATCGTCTCTGCGGGGCACAGCAATATGGATCAGGGCATGTATCGCCAGGCAATCGCTCACTACGAGCGTGCCATCTCGATCGATTCGCTGCACCCCGATATCCTGGTTGACTTGGGCGCCTGCTATCATGCGATCGGCGAAGAGGAAGAGGCCGAGTTCCAGTTCAAGCGTGCTCTGCAACAGAAACCTGATCACGATGTCGCGCACTACAATATGGGAGTCGTGGCCTACACTTCAGGTCGAGTCGAGGAAGCCAGGAAGTGGTGGACTAAGTTCCTCGAGATCGTCGGCGATGAAGACCCCCGCGCCGCACAGGTCCGCGAGCAGTTGCAGAAGATGTGATGAGTCTGCTTCAGGATGTCCCAGCCGCACTTACCCGCCTGAGCCGACACCTGATAGATTTCGTTTATCCCCCCATATGCCAGGTCTGCCGGCAGGGGTTCATCTCCACTGATGACAATATCTGGCTCTGCGAGGGCTGCCAGCGGAAGCTCCAGATAATACCCTCGCCATACTGCCCGATCTGTCGCAACGCACTGACCGATTCGACCACAAAGTGTAAGAATTGTCGCCGCAGCGCTTATCTCTTATGGCAGTATTCGCTGGGGCTCTACGATGAAACTCTATCGCACCTCATTAAAGCCTGCAAATACTCTGACAAGCCTGACATCGCGAGGATGCTGGGCCGCCGGATAGCGACCAAACTACAGGAGTTTGAGCATACCTCCAGGCTTGAAATCGTCTGCGCTGTTCCGATGCACCCCCGCAAACTCTCACGGCGAGGCTTCAATCAGACCGAGATCCTCGCCGAGACCATCGCGAGTGCGCTATCGCTCCACTACGAACCGGAGTTGCTGGTTCAGTCCCGGCGCAATGAAGACCAGATAGGATTGACCGTGCAGCAGCGTTATCGTAACGTACATGATGCCTTTGATATCTTCGAGCCGGGGGTCGTGCAGGGCAGGGGAGTGCTCGTCGTGGATGATGTGACAACCTCCGGGGCAACTCTCAATGCCGTGGCGCATCTGCTCTCCGACAATGGCGCCGCATTCGTTGCGGCTGCAACTGCAGCTATGGCGCTTGAGGATGGTCTCTCCCCCGATCAACTCTACTCGATGATGTGGGAGGAGTTCTAAACTGATGCTGGACGAGATCACCCTCTTTCTCGACTTCCTCTCGCTCGAACGCAACCTCAAGAGCAATACCCTCGTCTCGTACGAGAATGATATCAAGGCGCTCGCTGCTTTTGCCGGCGAAGCAGGTGTCAGGAACTGGCGCGATATCAGCCGCCACCTGCTGATCGAGTTTATCGCCGAGAGCAGCAAGCAGGGGATGGCTCCCAGTTCTGTGAATCGACGAATCTCCGCCATGCGCGGCTTCTTCAAATTCCTGATTCGCGAGCGGATTGTCGATTCCAATCCCACAGCCCAGCTCGATTCGCCGAAACTGCACCGCAACCTGCCGGTCGTTCTGGCAGTTGAAGAAATCGACGCGATCCTCAACGCTATCAATCTGGAGGAACGCAACGGCCTCCGCGACCGGGCAGCCATCGAATTGCTTTACGGTTCCGGACTGCGACTTTCTGAGTTGACCGGCCTTACTTGCGCAAACCTCTTCCTTGAGGTTGGCCATCTCCGTATTCTCGGAAAGGGTGGGAAAGAGCGCCTGGTACCGGTAGGGGATGAAGCGATCGCATTCGTGAAGCGCTATCTGGATGAGGAACGGCCGGCGTTGCTGAATGAAAAATCCCACGACATCCTCATACTGAACCGATTTGGTCGTAAATTCTCGGCGATGGGGATGCTCAACCTGATCCGCAAGCGGGTCACGGCCGCAGGCATCACCAAAGCTGTTACGCCCCATACATTTCGCCATTCGTTCGCCAGCCACCTGATCGATGGCGGCGCCTCCTTGCGCGCGGTACAGGAAATGCTTGGCCATGCCGATATAAGTACTACGCAGATTTACACGCACTTAAGCCGTTCGTACTTGAAGTCGGTCCATATCGAGCATCATCCGCGCGAAAGGAATCGCAGTGACAGGCGCCCTTGAGACAAAGCGATCCGTTGATCAACAACCCCATCTCCGCCGCAAACATCCTGCTGCCAAGTGTATCGCCCTCTATGATGAGATCGGTGACTTCAGTTCAGTGTTGCTTGGCGTTCCGGGCTGGGAAGAGGCGATCATATTTAACTTCAAGGAAATGAGCGACTTATTCAAAATCGCTCATCGCCACCGCCTCGACCTGATCCTCCTGACCATCGATTCGAGCCCTGACCCGGTGATTGACCTGGCCAGCCACATCGATACCCACATGACCCTCTCGGTGGTGCCGACGATCATCTACCAGAAGGAGCCTACACGCGAACAGCTAAAGCGTGGTCTCTCCTCTGCCGCC
Organism: Candidatus Zixiibacteriota bacterium; assembly: GCA_040235515.1. GTDB lineage: Bacteria > Zixibacteria > MSB-5A5 > CAIYYT01 > CAIYYT01 > JBECKX01. The sequence continues at coordinate 6,631 of JBECKX010000166.1, read as the reverse complement.
GACGACTATATCTGGGGTGACTGGGATGGCGAACTGTTCCAGTTGCGTGTGCGGATGATCAGCGAACGTTCCCAGCGCGACATCGGTATCAATCCGACCTCGCAACTCGCCGGACCGATCCTGATCGAACAGGAGGTGAACCACCGGCTCAAGCATAACCAGGAATTCGCGATCTGCTATCTTGATATTGATGATTTCAAAGCGTACAACGACTATCGTGGCTATGTCTACGGCGACCGCACGATCAGGCTGGTGGCACACATCATCCGTGATGTCGTCTCGGATCTCTGTCCGACAGGATTCGTTGGACACATCGGCGGGGATGACTTCATCTTTCTCTTGCCGGTCGCCGAAGTTGATCGTGTCTGTCGCAACATCATTAAGACCTTCGATCGCCTCGTGCCATACCGCTACTCCGAGGATGATCGCAACCGCGGCCAGATCGTGACTACCAACCGCAAGGGGGAACGGGAGACTTACCGCCTGATGACCATCTCCATCGCCGTCTTGATTGCCGACTCGCAGTTCAGGCATCTTGGCGAAATGTCGCATATGCTCGCCGATTTGAAGACTTACATCAAGTCGCTCAATGGTTCCAACTACGTGATTGAACGCCGGAAGAAGTACTAGCTCTAAGACGCAGCAGCCAAACTCATCCCCCCTTACTTAATCTACTGATCCATCCCTAACTGTCGTTTCAGGTTTTCAACCAGCTCATTCGGAGGCGCATCCCTCAGGACGTCACGGGCCGCTTCAGTTTCTCCCTCTTGAATCAATACCGCTGCCAGGTTGAGATAGGGCTGCACCAGCGCCGGATCATTCTTGATCGCGCGACGATACAGCTCAATCGCATCGTGTCTGCGACCACGCTCAAGATAGAGATTGGCCAGATTCACCGCTGCGATCGCGTAGTCCGGGTCTGCCTGTAATGCCAGCTCGAATTGCTCCAGCGCCGCATTCTTCCGCTGCATCGCGAGGTAAAGGTTACCCAGATTGTTGTTGAGAGGCGCGTTCTTCGGCGCGATCCTCAGACCCTCAAGGTAGGCGCGCTCCGCCGCAGGGATGTTGTTACGTTGTTTCTCAAGCTCGGCCAGGTTGATGTATATCTGCGGCAGGTTGGGAGCAATCGCTTTGGCGCGGTTCAGATAAAACTCGGCGCTGTCGAGTGAGTTCGTGGAGAGAAAGAGGCTCGCCAGGTTAATCATCGGGTCAGCATAGCCCGGCTTGAGAGAGATTGCAGTGTGGTATTCTTTGTAAGCCTCCGGGAACTTGCCGAGTTGCGCTTCCGAGTAGCCGATATTGTTGTGCGCCTCCGGCATCGTCTGCGCCTCTAATGCTCTGCGATACTCCGCCACAGCTTCCTCGTAAAGCCCCTGTCGCTGCAGCACCATTCCGCGCTGATAGTAAAACTGTCCCGGCGAGTCGTAGCCGAGGTCGAAAAACGTTTGATTCAGCAGGATTGTAAGGAAGATAAGTGGGGTAGCCGTAAGCACTAGTGCCTTCCAGTTTCGCTCCCCGACAAAGCGAATGACCTGTGCAATCGCAAGCGCCGCGAACGGCAGCAGCAGCACTACAACCGGGAGCCTGTGACGTGCTGTGACCAGGAACAGCACGACAGTAGGGATATACCCGAGCAGGAAGAGGTAGAGTGGAGCCAGCTCCCCTCTGCGTCGCCAGCCGAGGGCGATGCCGATCAGCGCCAGCGGTGCAATCAGGCCGAACGGGAAGTACAGATAGGTGTCAAAAATAAGTGCGTTGAGGATCAGCGAGTTTTGCTTGAAGCGGTAGATATCAGCTTGATCCGAATTTTCGAAACCGCTGAAGAAGTAGTAGAGGCGCTTGCCCGTCAGCGCGGCAAAATCAAGCGGGTGCGAAGCCATGTATGCATACGCCTTCGCGGCATAATGGCTGGAAGCTTCACCGTGGCTCAACGGGTACCCAACCTCCGCCTCGGCAAGCGCACGCGTCGTATCCACGAAATCGGACCAGGGGAGCGTGTAGTCCAGCTTGACTTCCGGCATAATCATCGTCAAACCGTCAGCCTGCTGATTGTTGCTCAGGTGAAGATTCACTCCACCCTGTGAAGCGATCAGGACAAACTCCTGTCCCACGATGTAGTTCCTGATTGTGACCGGCACGACGCAAAGCAGCACCCCAACAGTCAGCGCGATGGGTGAGATAAGCCGTCTGGCGAAGGTGATCGATGTGCCGTCGCCCCGACGCAGCAGCAGCCAGAAGAACCACAGCGGAAACACCAACAGCACGTTTGGCCGCGTAATCGCAGAGAGCCCGCCGACTATGCCAATCAAGAGCCACACCCTGAATCCGCGATCGTTGTGATGCTTCAGCGCCAGGTAGACCATCAACAGGTTCAGCAGCACCGCCAGCCAGACGATGAGCAATTCAGATTCGTACAGGATCAAAGTCCCGTAGAACGCCGCGAATATCCCCGCCAATCGACCCTCGCGCTCTCCAAAGGCAGTTCTTCCCAGCAGATACACGATGACACAACTGATGCCGCCGCCGAGCGCCTGTAGCAGTTTTGCGATTGTTATGCTTTCACCAAAGAGCCAGTAGATGCCGGCAAGGAGATATGGGTAGAGCGGTGCGCGAAAGTAGACTTCACTGCCGAGGAATGGTCCCTTGATGATACTCAGCGCCCAGCGATGATGCCACAATGAATCGATCTGTGGTGAATAGAATGCAGGATCGTTGAGCGAGAGGTAATAGAGATTGACTACGCGCACAAGGAGCGCGAGAGCAAGTATACCACCGGACCAGAAAAGGGTCTGCGCAAGGTTGTATCTATCGGAAGGGCGGGACATCAACTGACCTCAATGCGCCCCAAAGAGGACACTCGGCTGCTTATCGCTAACGCTTACTCTGCCGCTGAACCAGCGCGTAGTAAACCAGCATCGTTACTCCGAACGCAACCAGCGACACAATCTGGCCAAAGGTACCACTGAGCAAACCGCCGCCGTAGGCATCCGAAAACTCCTTGTAAGCGGGGGAGATCATCACCAGGAACGCGACCGCCAAACCGGTAAGCGCGTCGCCGGCAACGAGTCCCGAGCCGAACAGCACCCCATGCTCCTGCTTGACTTTGTTCTTGTCGGCATTACGTCCCTTGCCCACGAACCACGAGAGTAATCCTCCCGCCATCAGCGGCGTCGAGAGCGACAACGGCAGGTACAGCCCGATTGCGAATGGTAGCGAGGAGACGCCAAGCAGTTCAACCGCCAGTGCCAGGAAGCCGCCGGAGAAGATCAATATCCACGGTAGCTTGCCCGCGAACATCCCCTCGACGATAGTGGCCATAATATTCGCCTGCGGCGCCAGCAGGGGAGTCTGGTGCTCCGGGGTCACTACGAATCCGAAAGTGTCGCGCAGCAGGAAGATCACGATTGCCATCGCGATTGCGCTGGACGCCAACCCGACGAATTCCGTCCACTGCTGCTTGGAGGGCGTCGCCCCCAGCAACCAGCCCGTTTTCAGGTCCTGAGCGATGTCACCCGACATGCAGACCGCAATACAAACTACAGCACCCACCGTCATTGCCGTTACCATACCGACGAACCCGCTGATCCCGAATGATGTCAGGATCAGGCAGGTTACGAGCAAGGTTGCTATTGTCATTCCTGAAACCGGGGAGGATGACGACCCCACGATGCCGACGATTCGTGCCGCCACTACCAGGAAGAAAAACCCGAAGACCATCGCCAGCACAACCGCGACGATCGGCAGGTTCACACCGGGGAGCAGCCAGATCAGGAGCGCTACCAGCGCGGTCCCGAGCAGAACGACCGACATCGGAATATCTTTCTCTGTTCTTACTACCTGCGACTGTTCCGAACTCGATTTCTTGAGAATCTGTGCGAATCCCTGCGTGAAGGAACTCCAGATCGTAGGGATAGCCTTGAGGAGCGATACGAATCCGCCTACAGCGACGGCGCCCACTCCCAGGTACTTGATGAAGTAATCACGCAGTTCCGATGAACCCATGTCGGCGATCGGCATATCCGCCGGCAAAATCGTGATCCCAGCGGGAATCGCCGACCCGATATACTTGATCAGTGGTGCGATGCCTATATAACCCAGCACCGCGCCGGCCAGCATCAACGCTGCGATCCGGGGACCGATAATGTAACCGACTCCGAGCAGCGCAGGGGTGGCATCGATCCCTATCGTCGCGCCATCAAGAGTCTTGGTTTTGAAATCATACCCCGGTGATTCGGGCCACAGCTTGAAGGCATTGGATAGAATTTTGTACAGCGCGCCGATGCCCAGTCCCCAGAACACCGTCTTCGCCTTGCTGCCTCCCTCATCCCCGGCGGTTATGATTTCCGCGCAGGCGGTGCCTTCCGGGAATTTGAGGACGCCATGCTCTTTGGCCATCAAGTAGCGACGCAGTGGAATCATCAGGAGGATTCCCATCGTACCGCCGAGCAGCGACAGGGCAACAACACTGAAGAAGCTGATTTCAAACACCGGCTGATTCGGATACTTCGCAGTCCAGATGAAAAACGCGGGAATTGTGAAGATCACACCCGCAGCCAGTGATTCACCGGCAGAGCCCACCGTCTGCACGATGTTGTTTTCCAGCACGGAGACTTTCTGGAACAAAATTCGCAGCACAAACATCGAAATCACGGCCGCCGGGATCGAGGCGGAAACCGTCATTCCGAACTTCAAGCCGAGGTAGGCATTGGCCGCGCCGAACAAGACCGAGATAATGGTGCCGAGCACGAGCGACTTCATGCTCGATTCAGGGACAATCTTGTCGTGCGGGACTATCGGTATATACTGGTCACCCGGAACATTTTGATCGCCGCGTTGGATCTCAGCCAATGGCTCCTCCTCGTAGATACTGCGATTGGAATTTCATCGAAGCTACTTCGCGGCGCTGGGCAAGTCAAGATAAAATCGGACACCGGGCACGGGGCGGCGGGTCCCTCCTGAAGCCGCCAAAAAGCGTTTTTGCCACTACCTCAACATGGCTATTCTCTCTGCATGGTTGCGGCGACTGGACAATCTTTCACTATCGTTAAAGCTGACCCGTTGCAGGATCGAGAAGAGATTGTCAACTTCTGGAATAAGAGTTTCAAGAAATGGCCGACTGCAAAGTACGCCCAGTTCTATCTCTCCTGCCCGGAGGGCCCGGCGCACTGCTGGGTAGCCCGCGAAAACAGCAGCAACAGCGTTGTGGCCGCCTACGCGCTTTTTCCGCGCGCTGTGTGGGTAGCGGGGGAACGTAGGCTGACAGGAATCTGTGGTGACATGGGCGCTGATCCGGCCATCCGTGGTCAGGGAGTAGGGCGATTGCTGCAGCAGGCCGCGCGCGAGTTCTTTGAGTCGTCAGATTGGATCATGCTCCACGGTACCGCCAACCCCCTCAGTCGCAAGGTACTGCTGCAGGAGGGCTTTCGCTCAATCGGTGAGTCTGTGCGGCTGGTACGAGTGCTGCGGTCGATCGATCCGCTCAAGAGGCGCGCTGCTACACGCTTGATTGCGCCTGTCGTGGCTCCGGTCATCGATTGGAGTATCAACTACAATGCCGCCGAACGCGACTACGCCTCCGACTCGACGAATCAATTGATCACGATTCAGCGCTTCGATGAACGCTTTGATCATCTCTTCGAGTCAGCGCGTACCAACTACGCGTTGATAGGGGAGAGATCTTCCAAATTCTTAAACTGGCGATTTGCAGATAGTCCACAACGAGCGTTCCATATCTATGCCCTGGAGCGCCGCAGCGATTCGGTGCTGCTCGGCTATGTCGTCCTCCAAATCAGGAAGCGCATCGCTTACATCGAGGATATCTTCTCCCTCGATCCGGCGGAATCGTTACGCGCAGTACTGGCGCATCTGATCCTGGCATTGAAGCAGCAAGAGATCGCCTCAATCACACTATCCTACTTCGGTGGGGAACAATTCATGAGCGTCTTCGAACAGTTTGGCTTTAAACTGCGTGAGAAGGAGCGGGCATTCGTCTTGTTGCGAAAGGATAGCTCCAGGATAAGTTCTACCTTCGAACAGCAGGAAAACTGGCACTTCCTTCATGCGGACAACGATGTCGACGCAAACCCCTGATCGCTGCGAATGAGTAACCTGTTCACACATCTGGGCGGCTCACTCGGGCTTTGGCGAGGCATAGCTCGCACGTTACCCCTGCTGCGCGGACGGAAGCTGCTTGCGGTATTCACTTTCCACCGGATATCCGCCAACGTCTCCGACCCGCGCTACCTTGCCCGCTACGACCGCGGAACCAGTCTCGAGCAGTTCCGGCAGCAACTCGAAGCAATCTGCCGGCAATATGAAGTCGTAAGCCTCGCACGCTTCCTCGATCTGGTCGAATCGAAGGCCAACCACTCGCGTCATACCGCTTTGCTCACCTTTGATGACGCCGATTCGGAATTCTACTCAGAAGCATTTCCGCTGCTCAAGTCTCTTAACCTCGCTGCTGTAGTCTTTGCCCCCACTGCCTATATCGGAACCGGCAAGGTCTTCTGGCATCTGCGCATCAGCAATGCATTCATTCATATTACTCCTGAGCAATGGAAGCGCGGGCGCCACGAGCTTAAGTTTCTGGCGAAGTCCGGCAACGAACGACTGCTCGCAACCGAGATCGATT
>JBECKX010000136.1:0-36154 GCA_040235515.1 Candidatus Zixiibacteriota bacterium | reverse complement strand
GCTGTACGATACTCAGAAATCTGCTTATGACGCTGAACGCGCCCGCAATATCGGCGCAGCCATCCTCGCCGGGTATTGGGTGTACAATATCCTTGATGCGTTGCTGTTTTTCCCCGATTACAATATTCAGATTTCCGGTGCAAACCTCAGCTTCGCTCCCGACATCACCGGTGATGGTGTGCAGTTGAGCGGGAAGTTGGAGTTTTAAAGATGCGCCATACCGATCTACTCAAATTGCTTGTCGTGATCGCCGCGCTGCTGGCGTTGATTCTCACCGGCTGCTCGCAGGAAATCACCGAGCCTGTAAAGACTGACGAAATCGCTGGTGCTCCGGAAACGCCTCAGGGATTACAGACCCTCGTGGCCGACGGCCAGGTGCGTCTGACCTGGACGATCTCCAGCGCAGCGCAGATTAATCGCTTTATGATTTATCGTGGCGACACCAGTTCTACTGCGCTAGACCTGATCGACTCGACCACCGCTACCAACTACGTTGACTCTGATCTGCGTAACGGGCTGCGTTATATCTACCAGGTCTCGTCGATCGGAACCAATGGACTCGAGAGTAAACTCTCGCGCCCCGTATCGGCTACTCCCAACGTCTTCTCGATCCAGATATCCAACGGCGCCACCTATACCAATACTCGCAACGTCACTGTCAACCTGACTGCGCCGACCGGGACACGCTTCGTCAAGCTCGGCAACCAGGCTGATCTGACGACTGCGCAGTGGTCCTCGTTTGCGGCCAGCAAATCCTGGGAACTCACCAGCGGTGACGGAACCAAACAGGTCTATGCCGCATTTCGTGACGCCGAAAACAACGTCACCCTGGAGGGTGTCAGCGACGAGATCATCCTCGATACCAGGGCTTCGATTCTCTCCGTCACGGAGAACTCGAACGGACAAACTCTGACAGCCGGCAGCACGATACTCTTCACGGTTGACGCCGGAGAAGTAGGGGGCAAGGCCTCCGTCGATGTCGGAAGTCTCGGGAATATCGAACTTCTCGACGTCGATCCGAACATCACCGGATCGTTCGAGGATGGCATCTACCAATCGCTCTACACGGTACCGGGTGCCGTCGATGTCGTCGACGCTGTCGTCAAAGCGAATTTCACCGACGCCGCCGGCAACTCGGCGACGCCGCGAAATGCAACCACCTTCATCAATATCGCCAACCCGCCGAATGCGGTTGCGTTGACCGCTTACGTGGTCTCCGAGACTGAAATCGATCTGAGCTGGACACGATCACAAGCCTCAGACTTCGCCCGTTATCTCGTGTTTCGCTCCCGGACAGCCAGCGTATCAACGAATGATGAACTGGTTTCCACGATCACTTCAGCATCGAATAGCACGTTCAACAACTCCGACCTCGATCCTAATACGACATACCGTTATGCCGTCTACACGGTCGATGCGTCGGGGCTGATGAGCAAAAGTAACGAAGTAACGGCCAAGACCTTCGCCAACGAAGCTCCTGCCGCCGTCACGCTCTTCGTCTCCGATGACGACAGTACCAGCGTCACGCTCGGTTGGACCGTGAGCGATGAGGATGATTTCGAATCGTATCGTATCTTCCGGTCAACTTCGGCAACCGTCAATATCAATAACAACGACAACCTGATCGGCGTGGTCACCAGCCGTACTTCCAATAGCTACACGGATAACAATGTAAATCAGGGTACGGTCTACAACTACGTCGTCGTCGTGTATGACCGCTTTGGTGCCAAGTCACCGGCGTCCAATCAGGTGTCAGGTCCCAATCCATAACTTATGAGATTGCTCGAAGGGATAAACTTCTTCCTCTCGACCTACGGCAGACTTGTGGTGGGTCTCTTCAACATCCGGCTCTGGCCACCGTTTCTAATAGTGCTCCTGGTCATGCTGGCACTGATCTTTGCGGCCGCCAATATGTGGTCGGGGCTGCTCTCCGGTTTCATGGTGCCGTTGATGAAGCTGGTTGCCACCGAGAACGTGGTCCATTACCCGCAGCATCTGGCTCTTCTCCCCCTCGCGTTCGAACGCATGAACCTCGTCCCGTCGCTGCTGATCGAGTCGGTCGTCACTGCAGCGGCGGTGTTGATGTTTGTCGCGTTCTGGCAGCGGGAGCGGATTTCCTTTTCGGAATCGCTCAGAGTGGCGTTTCGCCAGTACCACAAGCTCCTCATCGTCTGGATCCTGGTGTTCATCCTGATTTATCTTCTGTTCATGTGGTTGCCCGAACTCTTTAGTGACTGGGCCAAGGGCTCACCGCGACGCATCGCCGCACTCTCTGTCGGCATGCAGGGGCTGTCGGTCCTGCTCAGGTCACTCTTCATCTATGTCATTCCATTCCTGATACTGACCGATCGCGGGTTGGGTGGTTCCTTTACCGGAAGCTTCCGGATATTCTTCAGCAACTTTTTCACTACGCTATTCCTCGTGGGACTACCCCAGGTAGTGTTGCTGCCGCTGATCTATGCGCTGCAAAACACCGGAACGATCATCACCAAGTTCAATCCCGAGGTTCTCATTTGGATGACTGTTCTGCTGGCATTCCTGCTGACAGTTGTCAACTTCTTCACGACCGGAGCCGTCGTCCGCTTCTTCATGCAAACCGTTGAAGAATAGCAATGTTTACGCTGTTCGATCTGGCCGAGGTCGGTGCCGGGTTCGCGGCATTCTTCACCACGATTTTCGTTCTCGTTAGAAGCTCGCGCCAGCTCAGCGCCAATCTCTTCGTTCTCGCCAGCGCCTCCTCTGCCGTCATGTGGGGCGTGTTCATCGCTATCATCCCACGCGTGCAACAGGTGGGTGACTGGCAGCATGGGCTTCTGACCGCCACCGCCTCGGCGACCATCGGAACCTGGCTCCTCTTCCTGGCCTTTTTCGCGCGTGAACCGGTAACCAGCTTCATTCGCAGCAGATCCTTCACCATCTTTGTCATCATGGCGCTCTTGCTGGCCGCCTCGATCTCCGGCTTCTTCGTCAGCTACTTCGAGCTTGCAGTCGACGACAGCGGCACCAACTATTTCTTTATCACCACCGCCGGCAAGTACCTGCTGTTCCTCTACACGATCGCATTCACCTTCGGCCTGCTCCAGATCGAGAATACCTTTCGTGCCTCCTCCGGCGCCTTGCGACGCAGCCTCATCTTCCCGCTGATCCTCTCGGCCCTGACACTCGTCGTTCCCGTTGTCTCTACAACGCTCGGTTTACTCTACTCGCGGGTAGACTTTGTCAGCATCCAGCTCGCCGCGCTACTCATGATCGCCGCCCTCGTAGCACTTTCGCGCTTTGTCGTCTTTGAGGATGAAGCGGGGCAGGGCGTCGTCGTCTCACGTGAAGCCGTCTACTCCTCGGTCGCCGTGTTGCTGGTAGGCGCCTACCTGATTGTCATCGGCGTGGTCGTAAAAGCTCTGCTGTCGCTTGGCGGCAGCCCGAAAGTATTCCTCTCCGTTCTGGCTGCCATCTTCGTCGTTGTAATCCTCGTGGCGTTGCCACTGCTCGGATCAATCAGAGAACGAGTCAACCGCGCGCTTTACCGCTCGATGTATGGCTCGCGCGTCGATGTCGCCACCGAACTCTCACGCTTCTCTGAGGATGTCACCGCCGCCACTGATGTCAACGAGATGTATCGCGCCTTTGCCGAGTTGCTGACCGAAAAATGCGATATGAAATCCGTGAGCATCTTCCTCTGTGTCCCGAAGAGCAAGAAGTTTTACCAGGCCTTTCCCGCCTATGAGGCAGTCTCGTACGAACTGAGCAACGTGTATGAATGGCTCCTGCGTGCCGGTCGGGTGACCTCCGCGCACGACTTCTGGTCAGACCTCGCCGGTACCACCGAGGTAGAGCAGAAGTTCATCGATGACAAACTCGGCTCACTGATAATCCCGCTGGTCGCCCGCCGCGAACTCGCCGGTTTCGTTACCTGCATCGGTGAAGAACAGCCGCGCGCCGACGTCCGCTTCCTGATCGAGTCGACCTCACACCAGCTGGCACTCTCGCTGATCAGCGCACAACAATCAGAGGCGTTGCTGGAAGCTCGCGAGCTCGCCTCCTTCACCAAAGTCTCGTCATTCGTCGTTCACGACGTCAAGAACCTGATCTCGATGCTCTCGATGGTGATCCAGAACTTCGAAAGGAAAGCCGACGATCCGCGTTTTCAGCGTGTCACGATGGATACCCTGCAGGGCGCCCAGACTCGCATGCGACGGCTGATTAACAGACTCTCCGCGCCAAAGGCCGACGAGAAGGTTGCGCTGTCCAATTGCGATCTTACTAAGATTTTGATAGATTTGACTGATGAATTGAAGCTGGCCGACCGCGACCACATCACGCTGATAAGGACACTTCCCGAATCAGCAATCGTGTTGGCCAACGAGGAAAAACTGAGGAGCGTTCTCACGAACCTCCTGATCAATGCCGTGGAGGCGATGCCGAAAGGCGGTAAGCTCACGGTCACTATCGAGTCGGACGATAGAAGCTACAGAGTGGCCGTCAGCGATACCGGAGTCGGTATGAGCAGCGATTTCATCCGTACCCGCCTCTTCCGTCCATTCCAGACCAGCAAGGATGGCGGACTCGGAATCGGACTCTTTCAGTCGCGCGATTCCGTAGAACAGATGGGCGGCGAACTGACCGTCGTTTCCGAGGAGGGGAAGGGCAGTCGCTTTACCGTCCGTCTCTCGCGGCCGTAAACAGGCGACAACTGCACCCGGTGCGCGACGGGCCGCTAAATCGCAAACCGTATTGAGTCGGAAGCGAGCCAAGACAATACAGTATGAACGACAGGTTACAGAAATTACTGATAGTGGATGATGAGCAGGGAATCCGCGACCAGCTCTCTCTCGCGCTGGAGGATGACTACTCGATCAGCCTGGCATCCAACGCCAGGGAAGCTCTCCTTGCCGTGCAGGAGCAGCGACCCGATGTCGTCCTGCTTGACATCGCACTCTCACCATTCTCCGGCAGCCAGGAAGGCCTCGATCTCCTGCCACAACTGCTTGAAATCGATGCTCTGCTCAAGGTGATTATGGTCACCGGTAACGGTGAGAAAGAAAACGCGCTCGCAGCGGTGCAGCAGGGGGCTTTCGATTTCTACGTCAAACCGATCGATCTGCAGGAGCTTGGAATCATTATCAAGCGGGCGATGTACCTGCGCTCACTCGAACTCGAAAACTCCCGCCTGACCACCCAGCTGGCGGAGAAGGGGAGTTTCCCCGAAATCGTCGGGGAGTCATCCCAGATGCGGAAGATCTTCAAGATCGTGGAGACCGTCGCGGAAACCGCTTACACCGTGCTGATCACCGGCGAGTCTGGTACCGGTAAGGAGCTGATCGCCAAAGCGATCCACAGCCGCTCTGATCGCGCAGGAAAGCCGTTTGTCACCATCAACTGTGGCGCCATACCGGAGACCCTGCTCGAATCAGAATTGTTCGGACACGAGAAGGGTTCATTCACCGACGCCATCTCGCAGAAAGTCGGCAAATTCGAGTTGGCGCACGATGGCACTCTTTTCCTCGATGAAATCGGCGAGTTGACCCTGGCGTTGCAGGTTAAATTACTCCGGTTTCTGCAGGATAGGATTATCGAGCGCGTCGGCGGCAAGGAGGGCATCCCGCTCGATGTCCGTGTGATCGCCGCCACGAATCGCTCTCTGAAGGAAGAGGTTGAGAAGCGTACCTTCCGCGAGGATCTCTTCTATCGCCTCTCAGTAATCAATATCGAGCTGCCGCCGTTGCGCGATCGTGAGGATGATGTTATCCTGATCGCCACACGATTGCTTCAGAATTATGCGCGCGAAAACAATAAAACCAATCTCAAGTTTTCGACCTCCGCGCTCAACGCGTTGCGCCAATACAATTGGCCGGGCAACATACGCGAGTTGGAGAACCGGCTCAAGCGCGCCGTGATCTTCTGCGACGGCAACCGCCTCTCTTCGGCTGACCTTGGTTTCGAAGAGCGAGTCGGCGGTTCACGGAAAACTCTGCAGGAAGTCCGTGAGCAGGCAGAGTCGAAACATATCACCGCCGCGCTTCAGCGCAACAACTACAATGTCTCCAAAGCCGCGCGGGAACTCGGTACCAGCCGCACCACCCTCTACGACCTGCTGGAGAAGTATAAAATCTCCAAGGATGGGTAAATAACTCTCCTCTATTCGCCGACAATAGAATAGAGGAGCAGCATGAAAAATATCCTTTTAATAGACGACGACTTAAGTCTGAGCGAAACCCTCGCCGAATACTTCGATCCGCAGGAATTTCGCGTCGATACGATGCCCGATGCACCGGGCTCACTTGCCTATATTCGGGAACGATGTCCCGACGTCGTCTTGCTGGATGTCAATCTTCCCACGTCGTCCGGTCTCGATCTCCTGAAGGAGATCAAGCAGATCAACGATTCTCCGCCGGTGATCGTTATCAGCGGCTATGTCAGCACTGATAGCGCCATTCAGGCAATGCGTGATGGTGCCTACGAGTACGTCACCAAGCCGTTCCGGATGGAAAAACTCCTCAGCACGATCAACAAGGCAACCGAAGAATCTGAGTCTGGCTCGCTCATGCAGCATTCACAGCCGGCGGAAGTCTTCGACCCGTACGCCAATGAAGGTGATGAACCGCTCAAGCCGAATCGCGAGATCATCGGCATCTCAGATGAAATCGTCGAGATCGCCAAGCTGATAGGGCAGGTGGCCAAATCAGACGCGGCGGTGCTGATCTTTGGTGAGTCAGGTACCGGCAAGGAGTTGGTCGCACGCGCGATCCACCGCAATTCCAATCGCGCCGAGAAGGTATTCCTCTCGGTGAATTGCGCCGCCCTGACAGAGACCCTCCTCGAATCAGAACTCTTCGGTCACGAGAAGGGAGCCTTCACCAGCGCCTACGCGCGCAAGCAGGGCAAATTCGAGTTGGCCAGCGGTGGTACGATCTTCCTCGATGAAATCGCCGATATGTCGTTGACCACGCAGAGCAAGCTGCTCCGCATCCTTCAGGAACAGGAATTCGAGCGCGTCGGTGGCGAGGAGACTATCAAGGTAAATGTCCGTGTGCTCGCCGCCACCAACAAGAGCTTGGTGCAGAGCATAAAAGAAGGCCGCTTCCGGGTGGACCTGTTCTACCGGCTGAAGGTGGTATCTCTCTACCTGCCACCGCTGCGTGAACGCTCCGACGATATCCCGCTTCTCGCAAACCACTTCCTGAAAATATACTGCCAGGCCTGCAATAAGCGGGTAGAGGGGATCACTCCCGAGGCGATGAAATTCCTCACGAAGTATCCCTGGCCCGGCAACGTCCGTGAACTCGAGAACACGATACATACCGCGGTCGTCATGACCCGCAATCGTTACCTCGAACCGGGCGACCTCCCGATCGCCAACGACACCCGTGAAGAAATCAAAATCGATTTCAATGAGCTTAAAGATAACTACTATCAGATCCTCAAGCGCGTGATCGAACCGATCTACGGCAAGGTCTTCTCCAACTCCAACGGCCAGATCTATGCGCACTTCCAGGAAGCTTTGGAGCGTACCATTATCGAGCTAACGCTCCAGCACCTCTCCAACAACCAGGTGCGCGCTGCTGAAGCTCTCGGTATCTCCCGCAACACGCTTCGCGACCGCATCGATCGCTACGACATCGGCTAACTCGTCCACCGCTTCCCATTCCGCCACAATCCAGAGGCCTCGCACTGCGCCGCAGCATCGCCCCCTCACCATCTCATCATGCAAAGAACCATCCGGTAAAGTACGCCCACGCCAACTAAGTCAAGAGCATCAGAACAGGTACAAACAAGAAGAAGCGAAGAACGTGATCATGTTCTTCGCCTCTTCGTTCGCTCCACCACTTCCGGAGTCGTCGTCCGGAATGGAAGTGCAGCATTATTATCTCATGCTACTCACCGCTTGGCGACTAGCCCTCTTCATCAACCGCTGCATAGTCGGGCACGATCTCACGCCAGGAAGTCTTCTTCACGATAGAAATCAGCGGCGTACCCGGGGGCAGGTTGTTCGGATCGAGGAAGTCTGAGTCGAACTCCCACTTACGATTCGGGGGAGTATAGTAGCTGCCGCCCCAATTGCCGTTGGCTTCCTCAGATTCCCACAGCACCGCAGCCGAACCCTTCCAGTTGAAATCGACGCCGCTCCAGTTCTCTAAGAAGCGCGGCAGGTTCTCGAAACCACCTGAGTAGTGTCCATCGGCGGAAGCTTTGTTGCCGGTCATGTAGGCCACGTTGACCGTAGTCTCCGCCGCCCTACGGCTGTCACGCGACCAGGTGCTCTTGCTGTCATCCCAATCGTTGGAGAGAATCGTAAGAGCGTCAGACATGATCGAGGCAGCCTTCTTGTTCACCGTGTTGTAATCACCGAGAGTATAAACCGGATCGGCGGATGCCACCGTCAGACGATCATGAAGCTGTGCGCCGTTCACCAGGCGCGTTCCCGTCAATCCACCACCATCGTTTGACGCATAGATGATGCCGTTTTCCGGCCAGTAGGATGATGAACCCAGCTTGCCGACATCAAGATCAAGCGAAGTCACATTCTCACTCTCGCGTCCGTCGTAGAAGCTATTGCTCGTGATAATACCGTCGCTGATAAAGTCGGATGTAACATTCGACCACGATGAATCGGGTTCACGGAAATAAACCTGTCCACCCACGATCTTCAACCCGGCCTTGTCCTCGTAACTATCCGGATTGCTGCCGCCGTTGCTCTCGCCGATCATATCCATCGGTTCACCTGATGCGACTACCGGGAGTTTAAGGTCGGTCATGCCATGGTCGCTATCCTCGACTCGGCCGCCCCAGCGACTGATCGACTCGTTTACCCAGTCATCCTCTTCGGAATCAAGCCAGGTGCCATCGGAGTTTTTCATCGCCTGGTAGTTGCCGTTGTCATCCTTGATCATCACATCACCACCGCTGGTGCTCTCACCAGATTCGGGGTGGCGACCATGGAAGATGTTGCCTGCCGCGGTCGTGTAAGAGTCAAGGTAGAGCTTATCGTTCGATTGCAGATACATGTCGTTGTTCGAGTGAACACGTCCACCCAGCGTCATCGGCGGGCCGGGGGCGATTTCAAGGTCCTGCTCGTAAAACACGGCAAACTGGTAAATCGGTACCAGCGCCGCATCGACGGTCGCCTGGATCGTCTTGGATGCCTGTACGCCGGCGGAACGGGCGGTCGCCCTCACCGTGTATTGATCGGTCAGCGCATACAGCCCACGATACGCTCCCGTTTTCATGTACTTAATCAGCGTCGTGTCAGATTTCTCCGTAGTAATCACGACCGAATACTTGCCCATCTGAATCGAATCGTTCGGAAGTGATGACGGCGGATGCCCGAACTTGTTGTAGTACGCCGTCAGCTCGGCCGTCGCCTTCTCGACACCCGCTTCAGCAGCGTAGGTCGCGTAGGTGCTGTTCAACTCGTAACCGGCGATATCAACATCAGTCGTCGATGTCATAATCGCGTTGATCCCGAGCAGCGACAACATCAGCAGCAGTGTCAAGAATATCAGTGTGGTAAACCCACGCTGATCTCCTAAGTTTCTAATGAGTCGTTTCATCGTTGCATACCTCTATTTCTATAATCCCAAATTTCTGATCTTAACCTTGGTGCTGAGCGTATCATGCCGATACTCCTCGGCCCAGAGGTCCTTGTCGGCCGTCTGCACCATCACATCCAGGTTGACCTGGCGGATGTAACGCGACAGACTGATCGTATCACGAACGCTGCCGTCGGGGTAAACATACTCGAACTGCAGATCCCCGATATTGTCGGCATACACCACCGGGTCTCCGCCATCCTTCTGCATCATGAAGAGTGGATGCAGCGTGTCGCTCTTGTCCACGTAATACTTGAAGTAGTCTATCACGTAAAGCTGAGCCTTCGCCGCATACGGAGTCGAGAGGGGGGTGGTATGATAAATACGTCCGGAACTTGCATCCAATCCCGTTATGAAAAAGTACTCGCCGGTTTCGTTGATCGGATCGTAAATGTATGCCCAGCTGTCAGACTGGAAACAACCGATATCCGAATCCTCGCAGCGCAGCTCGGATGCCGTTCCCGCCATGGCTACCGATAACGACGCCGTGCAGGCAGGCTCCGAAAGAAACGCGACCGCAATCGTGTCCGGATTGCTGTTCCACGACTGCAGCGCCTCCACGCTCAACGGCAACATGTAGCCGGCCTGGCGAATACGAGCGCTCAGTTCATCAATCGCCGCACGCCCATTCTGCTGCATGTCTGTGATGCCGGCCTGAACGAGATGAGTCTCGCTCTGGTCGATAAAAAGCTGGAGCGCCGCCGTGACCACGAACGCCGAAATCAGCGCCGCGATCAGGACCTCGGCGAGCGTAAACCCACCTGATCCGCTCCATCTCAATGTTCTTCTTACTTTTCGCATAACTTGTTCACCATCCTTCGTGATGATTATCTCGCCAGTTTCTCTGCCTGCCGGCAGGGCAGGGGAGTTGCTGTTTCACTGGCGATACAAATTCTCGACAGGCTGCAGGATGGCGTCGGTGAGAAACGTCCAGGACTTCTTCCACCTTGAACAATCCTGTCGATCGTATACTTCGCTCTTCTAAGACTCTCCCTCTAACTCATCATACTCAAGATCACTATGCTTCAACTTCGTCGTTGTCCGGGGTGCGGAAACACTCACCCCGTTCAACCACCCAGATCCAGGTTGCGAACCTGTACCGAGGTCGCCAGCGTGTCACGCCGGATATCCCCGACGAACAGGTCCTTATTTGCGGTCTGGGCGACTACCTGGATATTCACCTGTCGCACGTAGCGCGCCAGCGCGATCGTGTCCCGCGTGCTTCCATCTGTCATCGTGTAGGTAAATTGCAGGTCCTTGATGTTGTCTGCATAGATCACCGGATCTTTGCCGTTGTGCGCCATCATAAACAATGGCCTTGTCGTGTCACTCTGGTCCACATAGTACTTGTAGAACTCGAGCCTGAAGACATTCGACCCGGCATCGTACTTCTTCGAGAGCGACATCGTGTTGTGCTGGATCATGCCCGCCGACACCTGAACGTGCGTAATCAGGAAAAATTCGCCGGTATTGGTGAGCGGATCATGAATGTAAGCCCAGGTATCATCCTCGAAACAGCTCACATCGGAATCCTTCAACTTCAATTCTGAGGATGGTTGCGGCATCGGGTCCGAGAGGGAAGCCGTACAAAGCGGCTCCACCAGGAACGCCACTGCAATCGTGTCAGGGTCGCTGTTCCAGGCGTAGATTGCCGGAAGACCCTCAGGGAGCTGATAACCCGCCTGCCTGATCTTCTCAACCAGTTCTTCCGCTGTCACCCGGCCATTGTGCTGCATCTCGGCGATACCTTCCTGTATCACATGATTCTTGTTCTGATTGATCAATAAGTCCATCCCGGCTGCGACCGTGATTGAAGCGATCAGCGCCGCGATAAGTACTTCAACGAGCGTAGTTCCGCGCTCACCCAGGCCGAAGAGCTTCGCTCCAGGTCGGGCAAACCTTGTTGGTTCCGCTGTTCTATGAACCCACTTGGATGTAAGTAGCTGTTGTACACGCATGAGAAACGTCCCGTTTATCGTTCCAACTTACCACTACTGTCAGTTGCTTCAGGTTATCCGCTGCATCGGATACCGTCCATGAGCGGCTCAGACCGTTAACGACATCCGCGCCGCTAACCATGTCCGCCGACTTCATGTTCCGGAAATCCTCAACCTTGTCGCGAATCACCTGAACCACTTCAGTTGTCTTGTTCGACCAAACGTTCCCGTCGATGGAGACAATCATCATCGATCCAAGCAGCAATAGCCCCAGTGTGAAAATGATAATGCCAACCATAACCTCTAAAATCGTGAACCCCCGCTGGGTCCTGATTCGACTAAAAAGCTTTTTAAAACTCTTCATCTCATACCTCGCCATAGTTTCACTGCACAGAGTAAAGCAACTGCCGCGCCGAAATTTCCAGCAGGGGAGATTCGAGGCTAACCCCTTTAGTGATACCCAATTAGCCCATGACGCCTCAATAACTGAGCAGGAGCGATTCTGTTGTAGCGATTGAATAGATATAGGATTGCTCCCATACCAGTAGGACTCGGCGCCCGCTCACCAAATCGGCGCAGTTGGCCATAACGCCGGCCCCCGAGGAGATGCGAGTGACCAGGGAATTCAATCAGCACTCGATCATCAACACACCAGCCTTGCGGTCCAGATCGACCCAGGTAGCCGGAATCCACCCGGAGCAGGGCGCTTACTCGATATCCCATACCGACCGTCAGCAATGACCCCCCAGCTGCAATGTCTGATAATATATATTATATAAAGATGCTAATCTGGAGAATGCCGTTGTCCTCTGGCAATATCTCCCCTATCTTCCTCAATCGGTCAACCCTTACAGGCGTATGGTTTATTGAGTTATGGAACAGATAGCAGTACTCGACGAGACATTTCCCTTTCTTAGAGAGCAATTCCTCGGCAACTCGATCCTGGAGTGGTTGATCGCGGCCGCTGTGCTGCTGCTGATCGTGTTCGGTACCGCTATCATCAGACGCATCCTCCTGAGAGTCCTCGGCCGCGTCGCCCACAGGACCGACACAGCGTTCGACGATATCTTCGTCAGCGCGATCGGCAAAACGAATCTCTTCTTCGCCGCGGTGATTGGATTAGTGGTCGCCTCCTATCCTCTTGACCTGCCTGAAAAGATTGTTGCAGGCCGTGGCTATCTCCTCAGCATCACCGTCATCCTCCAGATCGCCCTTTACGCCAGCGCGATCCTGGAGGGCTTGCTTGCCCATGCCCGCAGCATGCGCGAGAAACAGGATGATGCCGCCGCGCTGACAGCTTTCATCGCTGTCAAGTATATCGCGAGGGTAATCCTCTGGTCGGTTGTGCTGCTGATCATCATGGATAACCTCGGCGTCAATATCAGCGCGCTCGTGGCGGGCCTCGGCGTCGGAGGTATCGCCATCGCTCTTGCCGTACAGAGCATTCTGGGGGACGCGTTCAGCTTCGTGGCGATTATTTTCGATAAGCCGTTCGAAGTGGGCGACTTTCTCATCGTCGATGATAAGCTGGGGACGGTTAAGAAGATCGGCCTGAAAACCACGCGCATCCAGGCACTGCAGGGCGAAGAGATCATCTTCTCCAACAACGATTTACTCAAGAGCCGGATCCGCAATTTCAAGAAAATGGCGGAGCGGCGCATCGTTTTTTCCTTCGGAGTGGTCTACCAGACCCCGGCTGAGAAGCTGGAACAGATCCCGGTCTATGTGAAGGAAATCATCGACAGCATCGAGACAGCACGCTTCGATCGCGCGCATTTCTTCAGGTATGGCGAGTCAAGTCTCGATTTTGAAGTGGTTTACTATATCGAAACCGGCGAGTACAAGAAATATATGGATGCCCAGCAGGAGATAAACCTCAGGCTGTTCCGTAAGTTCAAGCAGGAAGAGATAGATTTTGCCTATCCCACTCGTACCCTGTTTGTTACATCTGCGGAAAAACCTGCAGAGAGCGACACGGGCCGGAACCTGCAGTGAACATCGTACTATGAGCGAGTATCTTAACCCTGTGTCGTGGCAGAGACTTTATCGAGATTCTCGATCGAGATTCTCAATATAGATTCTCGCTGACAACGGCGCTTAGGTGGGCGTAGGTTTCCTTTAGCGAATCACCAGTTGAGCGAACCAGCAGTTTAGCGAACCACCAGCGAAATCAACTTTCCCTTTACATAGATCGCCTTAACTACTTCGCGCCCTTCGATATTCTTCTGCACCTTTTCGCGCGCAAACGCCAGCTCTTTTATCGCTTCCTCGGAGATCTCGCGGTCAACCTCAAGCTGATCACGCACCTTGCCATTGATCTGCACGACGACTGTCACCGTGTCGAACTGTACAGCATTCTCGTCGAATGCCGGCCACGTGCTGTGGAAAATCGAGCCCTCGAACCCCAGCATTCGCCAGGCTTCCTCCGCGAAATGCGGTGCCATCGGAGCAATCAACTGCACCACCCTGGCGGTGACAATTCTGGAGAACTCCTCGTCCTCGATCTTGGCAGGATCGAAGTTGCCCAGGAACTCCATTATTGCCGCAACAGCAGTATTAAACTGCAGATTCTCAATATCTTCTGTGAGTTTCTTAATGGTCTGGTTGAGGCGGATATAGACTGCCTTCTGCTCGCCGGAGAATGAGTTCGAATCAAACCGCTTCTCAATATCGATCGCTCCTCCAGCCGTAGCGGCTCCCTCAATCAGGCGGTAGAACTTGTTCAGAAAACGCTCGACTCCAACCAGCCCCTCGGCAGTCCACGGCATCTCCCGGTCAGCCGGCGCCGCGAAATACATCGCCAGGCGAGTAACATCGACCCCCCGCTCCGCGATCAGCTCGATCGGGCTGACCACATTGCCGCGCGATTTCGACATCGTCACTCCCTGCGAGTCCATCACCATACCATGATTGAAAACACGCTCAGCGGGCTCA
Source organism: Candidatus Zixiibacteriota bacterium (assembly GCA_040235515.1). Lineage (GTDB taxonomy): Bacteria > Zixibacteria > MSB-5A5 > CAIYYT01 > CAIYYT01 > JBECKX01. The sequence continues at coordinate 21,696 of JBECKX010000136.1, read as the reverse complement.
TCATACTCAAGCATCCCCAGGTCATGCAGGAACTTGGTAAAGAAGCGGAAGTAAATCAGGTGACCGGTGGCGTGGGTGATCCCGCCGATGTACATATCAATCGGAAACCACAGGTTCGCCTTCTCAACGTCGAACGGCGCCTGCTCGTTCTTGTTGTCGACATAACGCAGCATATACCACGAAGAACAGATGAACGTATCCATCGTATCGGCATCTCGCTTCGCCGGACCGCCGCACTTAGGGCATGCCACATTGACCCAGGCTTCTGCATCCGCCAGCGGTGAACGCCCCTTCGGAATATAGTCTACTCCTTCCATCGGCAGCTCGACCGGAAGCTGCTCATACGGCACCTGTACCTCACCACACTTTTCACAGTGAATGATCGGGATCGGCGTCCCCCAGTAGCGCTGTCGCGATAGCAGCCAGTCGCGCAGCTTGAAATTAACTTTGCGGCGTCCTATCCCCTTCTGTTCAGCGAAGTCCGTGACCTGTTCGATTGCCTTTTGACCGACCGCACCATCGAAGTCGCCCGAATTGACCATCGCGCCCTTCTCGACATAAGCCTCGGTCATCTCCGCGACATTCGGTGCTTCGCCATCCTCCGGCTTGATCACGACCTTCATCGGGATACCATACTTTTTCGCAAAGACAAAATCGCGTTGGTCGTGCGCCGGGACCGCCATGACGACGCCGGTACCATACGAGGCCAGCACATAGTCAGCTACCCACAGCTGCACCTTTTCTCCGTTGAACGGGTTGATCGCATAAAGTCCCGTGAAAACGCCATCCTTATCATCGGTTTCAGCCTGGCGTTCGATCTCCGACTTGGCAATCGCCTTCTGGATGTATTGCTCCACTGCCTCCTTGCGATCAGCCGGTATATCCAGTTTCTCCAGCAGTTCTGCTTCCGGAGCGATCGCCATAAAAGTCACTCCGAAAATCGTGTCGGGCCGGGTCGTGAAGACCGGTATCTCGATCTCCGAATTCTCCAACTTGAAATTGATCTCACAGCCGATCGACTTGCCGATCCAGTTACGCTGCATCGCCTTCAGCCGATCGGGCCAGCCGGGAAGCTCATCGAGGCTCTGCAGCAGCCGATCAGCGTACTCGGTGATCTTGAAAAACCACTGGTTCAGGCGTTTCTTGACAACCCGGTCGCCGCAGCGCCAGCAGTTGCCGTCAGCCTCTACCTGCTCATTGGCCAGCACCGTGTTGCAGGTAGGACAGAAATTCACCAGCGAGTCTTTGCGGTACGCCAGCCCGCGCTCATACATCTTGAGGAAAATCCATTGGCTCCAGCGATAGTACTCCGGCAGGCAGGTCGTGACTTCGCGGCTCCAGTCGAACGAGATTCCCACCTTCTTGAGCGTGTCTCGGGACACGCCGATATTCTTCATCGTCCACTCGGCCGGGTGCAACCCACGCTTGATCGCGGCCTGCTCGGCCGGCAGCCCGAAGGCATCCCAACCAAACGGATGCAGTACTTCCTTACCCTGCATCCACTTTTGACGCACGATCGCATCGCCGTAGATATAGTTGCGGAAGTGCCCCATGTGGATATCACCCGACGGATAAGCAAACATTACCAGCAGGTAATACTTGTCATCCTTCTTCGGTTTCTCCGGTGCCTTGAAAACCTGCTCCGCTTCCCAGAATCTTTGCCACTTCGGCTCGATCTCTGAGAAGTCATAAGCCAGTCTTTGTTCTGTCTCTGAGCCTTTCGAACTCCTGGTATCACTCATGGTAATCTCGATTTACGAAGTCTCTGCAATTGTCGGTCGATTGAGCTTCACTTGAGGAAGCTCACGGCTGTAGCGCTTGAAAACCGCTTATGGATAGAGCTTATAAAGCATACGCGCGAACGGGATCGTCTCGCGAACGTGCGGCAGGCCGCAAATCCAGGCAACGGTTCGCTCGATTCCGAGGCCAAACCCTGCGTGCGGCACCGAGCCATACTTGCGCAGGTCAAGGTACCACTCAAACGGTTCCACCGGCAGGTTGTGACGCTTGATCGACTCGAGCAGCATCTCGATGTCGTCTTCGCGTTGCGATCCGCCGATGATCTCACCATAACCCTCCGGCGCCAGCAGGTCGGAACACAACACCGTCTTCGGGTTTTCCGGGTTGACCTTCATGTAGAACGCCTTGGCATCACGCGGATAGTTGTAGATGAACACCGGGCGGTCATACATCCGGGTGAGATTTGTCTCATCCTCTGCGCCCAGGTCGTCACCCCATTGTATCTGCGAACCGGCTTCGTGCAGTTTCTCGATAGCCTCATCATAACTGAGCCGGTAAAACGGTTTCTTGATTGCCATCAACTGCATCACGTCACGTTCAAGTTCCACCAGGTGATCGGATGCCTTATCGAGCACCCACTGCACGATGTAGCATACCATATCCTCCTGCAGATCCATGTTGCCCTGTGACTCGAGGTAGGCAACCTCCGCCTCGATCATCCAGAACTCGGTCAGGTGGCGGCGTGTCTTCGATTTTTCTGCGCGGAACGTTGGCCCAAAGCAATACACTTTGCCATGCGCCATCGCCGCCGCTTCGAGATAAAGCTGCCCGGTCTGGGCGAGATAGGCTTTCCCTAAGTCGAAATATTCTGTCTCGAAGAGGGTCGATGCGCCCTCCCCTATCGCCCCGGTCAGGATCGGCGTGTCGATCAGGACATAATGGCGCTCGTAGAAGTACTGCCGGATCGCCATGATGATCTCATTGCGCACCCGCATAATATGATACTGCCGCTTTGAGCGCAGCCACAGGTGCCGATGCTGCATCAGGAACCCGGTGGAGTGTTCTTTTGGCGTAATCGGGTAATCCTGCGTCCTCTGGACCACTTGGAGATCCTTGATCAGCAGCTCATACCCGCCAATCGCGCGCGGTTCTTCCTTAACCTCGCCGCTCACAATGATCGAAGACTCCTGCGTCAGGCTGCCGAAGCGCTCCCAGACTTCCTCCGAAAGCTCGTTCTTGACGAAGACGCACTGCAGCATTCCCGTGCCGTCACGGAAAATGACAAAACCAACCTTACCGGACGACCGAGTATTGTAAACCCAGCCTTTCAGGCGAACCACTTCGCCGACATGCTGGCCGATTTCTTCGATATAACACTCTACCATAGCTCCACCAGATTCTTACGTCAAAAATTAGCTTTGAAAATAGCCGTTTTCCCAATGTCCGCAAGGGGTTTTTGGGGGAAGGGCGATGATCCGGTTACGTTCTCATTTGCAGGCTCAGCTTGGGATCATTGCAGAAACCCGGGGCACTGTCATCGCGATGATGAGCGCGACGAAGTCGAACCGGGACGTGGCGATCTTAGTTGGTTGTGCCTGATGGCGAAGCAGTACTACGTGTTCTCGTGCGCGGTGTACGTCCTCGTGCACCGCGTTACTTGATAACTATTGAGGGCAAGATAATCCTGTGCGGGTAACCCAGCGGCTGGGCCGGGTTTCTGTACTCCCCCCTATCGTGCCGTAACCTTCGTCAAACGCGAAAACTGATTGATAATCGCATCCCGCCACAACAGGCTAACATTCAGCGGTCCGTCGGTCAGCTTCTGCGAAATCGTCATCCGGTTATCGAACCGATTGACCACTACACGCCCGATCGTGAAATCACTTCCGATGCCATTTGCCGCCAGCCCGTTGCGATAGCCCGCCTTTCGGGCCGCCTCCTCCACCCGCGTGTCGTACCGCCCGAATGGGTAAGCAATATACTCCACCTTCTGTTCGGTGATTGCCGCCAGCAACTGCCGTGAGTACTCAAGCTCCTGCTTCAGATCAGCATCGTTCATCAGCGTCAGATCGCGGTGCGTATGACCGTGGCTGCCAAACTTTACTCCCGCCGCCGCCAGCTGTTTGATCTGAGCTTTGTCCAGATGTTTCCGTTTGCCGCGCAGCATCACATGATCCCAATCGTTGGCCTTGCCAATGTAGTCGGTTGGAATAAACACGACGGTCGACACCTTCTGCTCCTTCAACAACGGTAGCACCTTCATCAGATCATCATAGCCATCGTCAAATGTCAGACAGACAACGTTATTCTCTTTGGCTGCGTCCGCCAGCGTCCCGAACTTCAGCCCGGCCGACTTGATCCGCAGTATGACATTCTCAAGCGTCTTTCTCGAGACCGCAGAGGAATCCCTGGGATTCTCGTCCGTGCTATGAAACAGCAGCACCTTCGAGGCTCTGCGTCTTCCCCCGAACAGAAGTGATATGATCAGGATTAACAGCGAGAAGGCAGCAATCGCGACAAGTATCAGCAGTAGTGCCTTCATAGGTATGATTGAGGAGTGATCTGCGTTATTCTCTTATCAGTCCAGCTTCGACCAGTCAACCTCATTCACCAGCGATTTCTTGACCGGCCCCATCGCTACCATCGTCATCGCGTCATTGCGGAACGTATCTGCGGCGACATCACGCACTTTATCGATCGTCACCGCGTCGATCTCCTTGGCTGTCTGATCAAGGCTTACGAACTTGTTCAGGAACAGCTCATGGCGCGCCAGGCGATTCATACGACTGTATGAACCCTCCAGCGCCAGCATCAGGTTTCCCTTCAGTTGCGACTTGGCGCGGTCAATCTCTTCCTCGGTTAACGAATTGCTCTTGACCGCCGCAAGCTCTTCCATGATCACATCCAGCGCTTCGCGCGCCTTGGCTGCGTCGGTTCCGAGGTAGAGTCCGTACAAACCGGTATCGCGGTAAAAATCCTGGTAGGAGTAGATCGTATAAACCAGTCCGCGCTTCTCCCGCACTGACTGGAACAAACGTGAACCCATCCCGCTGCCCAGAATCGTATTCAGGATCAGCATCGCCATCCGACGCTTGTCGCTGAATGGAAAACTCGGAAAACCAAGACAGATATGCGTCTGCTGTAACTTGCGATTGAACACCACACGCTTGCCGGCATCGTATGTCGGCGTCTTATGGTTGCTCCCCTTGCGCGGAGTAGCGACCTGCAACTGCGCCTGTACCAGGTCCACGAGGTGGTCATGATCCACCGCACCGGCAGCCGCAACCACGATGCGATCCGCCGTGTAGTGCCTCGAAATGAAATTGAGGATATCCTTCCGTTGCAGTTGCTTGATCCCCTCAGCGTTTCCCATGATCGACTGACCCAGCGGATGCGGGTCCCAGACGGTCCTGGCAAAATAGTCATGGACCAGGTCGGCGGGCGTGTCCTGCACATCCTTGATCTCTTCGCAGATCACCTCTTTCTCCCGCTCCATCTCAGTCTTGTCGAACACCGAGTGCCCCACAATATCCGAGAGTACATCAAAGCCCAGATCGAAATGCTCATCCAGGATGCGGCAATAGTAACAGGTGTGCTCGCGGCTGGTGAAGGCGTTGAGCGTTCCGCCGAGCGTTTCCAGGCTCTGAGCGATCTCGACCGGCGAGCGCCGCTTGGTCCCCTTGAAACACATATGCTCGATGAAATGTGAAATCCCGTTCTCGCGGGCGGTCTCGTCACGACTACCGACATCAATCCAGATCCCGATCGTCACCGACTTGAGATATGGCATGCTCTCGGTAACGACCCGAAGGCCGTTATCGAGAACAGTGCGACTATACTTCGTCTTTATCATTAATGTTAGACGTCTTCTTGAAACAGGTGTCTGATCTTTGTCGCGCGGCTATCCGCGGACACGGCGCAAGCGCTCGATCTCGGCGGTCGCTTAGTCGCGACGTCCGCGATCACGGTCTCGGCTGCCACGGCGATCCCCGCCACCACGACGCGGGCGGTGTCCACCACCACCTCCGCCGCTGCGGCCACCACGGTCGTTGCCGCCACCGGCATACGCACCCTCGGGCGCTTCAGTCAGCGCCTTCTTCGACAGGCGAATCTTGCCGTCGCGTTCCACCGAGAGCACCTTAACCTCGACCTTGTCGCCAACCTTAAGCTCATCCTCCACCCGTTCGACGCGATGATGCGCGATCTCGGAGACATGCAGCAAACCGTCGAGATTCGGGATGATCTCCACGAAAGCGCCGAACTCGGCGATGCGTTTCACGGTGCCCATGTAGACCTTGTCTACCTCCGGCTCCTCGACCAACGCCTCAACCATCGCCTTGGCGCGTTGACCGGCCTCGCCGTCAACCGCGGCAATCAGCACGGTACCATCATCATCGATATCGATCTTGGCGCCGGTCTCTTCAACGATCGAACGTATGATCTTGCCACCGGGCCCGATCACATCGCCGATACGATCCGGCTTGATCTTGATGGTGATAATTCGTGGCGCGTACATCGAGATATCAGCCCGCGGTTCCTTGATCGTCTCTTCCATCTTGTCGAGGATAAAGAGCCGGGCCTCACGAGCAGCATTGAGCGCATCGCGCATGATCTCGATCGTCAGGCCACCCACCTTGATATCAAGCTGAAATGCGGTGATTCCCTCACGCGTACCGGTTACCTTGAAATCCATGTCACCATGGTGGTCTTCGTTGCCGATGATATCCGTCAGGATCGAGTACCTGCCATCAGGCTCCAGCACCAGACCCATCGCGATACCGGCAACCGGGGCCTTGATCGGCACACCGGCATCCATCAGCGCCAGTGAGCCGCCGCAGACGGAAGCCATCGATGATGAACCATTCGACTCCAGAATATCAGACACGATACGGATCGTGTACGGGAAATCATCTTCGTGCGGCAATACCGGTTCCAGCGCACGTTCCGCCAGCGCACCATGCCCGATCTCACGACGGCCGGGGCCGCGCGCGGGCCGAACCTCACCGACCGAATACGGCGGGAAGTTGTAATGCAGCATGTAACTCTTCTTCGACTCACCCTCGAGCGCGTCGATGATCTGTTCATCCATCTTGGTGCCGAGCGTGGCAACCACGAGCGCCTGGGTCTGACCGCGTGTGAAGAGAGCCGAACCATGCGTGCGCGGCAGTACCGCCACCTCGCAGGTGATCGGGCGAATCGTCTTCAGATCACGGCCGTCAACGCGAATCTTATCGTCCAGCACCCGACGCCTGAGATCTTGCGCCTCAAGCTCGTCGATATATTGCTTGATCCACATCTCACACTCGGGGAATTCCTCCTCGAGCGCAGCAAGTGTATCTTCGACGATTTTGCGAACCGCCTCGGAATGCGCATGCTTGTCATGAATCTCGTGCGCCTGGCGAATCTTTTCCGCCGCCAGTTCGCGCACTTTGGCTTCCAGCCCCTCCGGGATGTCGGGAAGGATAACCTCCGCCTTCGGCTTGCCGAGCTTCTCGCGAATCTCCTTTATCTTGCCGCAGATCTGCGCGATCTGCTTATGACCCAGATCGAGTGCCTGCAGCAGCTCATCCTCGGTGATTTCTTCACAGCCACCCTCGACCATCACGATATGCTCTGCGGTTCCGGCAATCACCAGGTTGAGACGCGATTCCGCGAGCTGGCTGAATGTCGGATTGACGATCATCTCTCCCTCGATCAGTCCGATTCGCACCGCCGCAACCTGCTCCGGGAACGGAATGTCCGAGAGGTTGAGCGAAACCGATGCGCCGATCAAACCGAGAATGTCAGCGTCATTTTCCTGATCCGACGAGAGCGTCGTAATCATCACCTGAACTTCGTTGGCATAGCCCTTTGGGAAGAGCGGACGCAACGGCCTGTCGATCAGACGCGCCGACAGAATTTCCTTTTCTGATGGGCGTCCTTCCCGCTTGAAGAATCCTCCCGGAATCTTTCCTGCGGCATACGTTCTTTCGCGGTAATCCACCGAAAGCGGAAAGAATCCGCGCGAGTGGTCCGGCTTATCGGCTGCACATACCGCCGCCATGCTGACCGTGTCACCATAGCGCACCCAGCATGAACCAGCTGCTTGTCTTGCTACTCTGCCGACCTCAATTGATAAAGTGCGACCGCCAACTTCTAACTCAAAAACTTCCATTACTTATATCCTATCCTCAACAACAACAATAGTGCGCAACGACGCGCGCGGTGCGCGTGCGACAGCATTCCGGCCGGGGCCGATCAACATTAGCGGCGCAGCTCCAACTGTTCAATCAGGTTTCTGTAACTCTCGATATCCTTACGCTTCAGGTAATCGAGCATCTTTCTGCGACGACCCACCATCTTGAGCAGGCCATGTCGCGAATGAAGGTCCTTCGGATTACGTTGCATATGCAGCGTCATCTCATTGATGCGCTGAGTCAGCAGCGAAATCTGAACCTCCGGCGAACCGGTGTCAGTATCATGCAGCCGAAAATGGCCGATGATTTCTTCTTTCTTCTCTTTCTGAAGTGGCACTTCTAAGTACTCCTCATATTAGATTAAACTTGCTCTTAATCTCTCTTTCATCCCGGCCGATTTGCTCTATCAGCTCCTCGGTCGAAGCGAATCTAATCGATGGTCGCGTATACGCAACAGGATATACGCTCACCCTTCTGTCATACAAATCACCGGCAAAGTCGAACAGGTTTACCTCCAGGTCAAACTCCTGTTTCGTCTCGCCGACATACATCATGCCATAGTAACGCTCGGCATGACCTTCACCGCTTCCGCCTCCGCTCTCCCCACCCGACACAGAGACAGATTTGGTATAAACTATAGTATAAGCGGCATAGACTCCAGATGGAAGCACAATCTTCTCGTCGGGGAGCTTCACGTTGATGGTCGGATAACCCTGCTCGCGGCCGATTCCCTTTCCATGAATCACCGTGCCGGTGAATTCCAGGTCGTGTCCCAGTAGCGCAATCGCCTCTTCAACCCTGCCGGCCTGCAGTAGTTCCCGGACCAGGCTGCTGTTCACCGTCTTGTCGCCGTTGAGAACCGGCTCTACCGCAACAAGATCGTAGCCCAGCGCGGCGGCGTGCTGTTTCAAAAACTCCAGGTTCCCTTCCCGCTTGTGACCGAAGGCGTGGTTGAACCCGATCACGATAGACCGACAGGCGAGCCGTTTCACCAGGAATTCCTGCAAGAAATCGGCGGCGGAAACCTCGGCCAGTTCGCGATTGAACTCTAATATTAAAACAGCATCGAGCTCGGTTTGTTCGCGTAGCACGCGTAGCTTTTCGTTGAGGGTCGTCAGGATCGCCGGCGGGTTCGATTTGGCCAATACCGCCTGGGGGTGCGGCTCAAAAGTAATCAGGATCGAAAGCAACTGCTTCCGGGCCGCTTCCGACTCGAGACGGTGTATCAACTCCAGGTGGCCTCGATGAATCCCATCGTAATTGCCGATCGTAATCGCGCTCTGCGCATCCTTTTCAGCGACCCACGCGGCCGCTTCCTCTATCGTTCTCAGTACCTGCATCTTCACGCGCCTGCCGCCCGCTTAAATCACGCGGACATACTCGATAACCCGCTCGCTTCCCAACTGTGACAGTTCCGCCGATCGACACAGAGTTCGCCCGATTGCCAGAAGATCGCCCGACGATGCTCGCAGCGCCACCAACTGGTTAGCCGCCAGTTCATCGGCCGGTTGCGATATATCCTCGGCACACAGCGGTACGCCATGCTCCACCTGGGAGCGCTTGCCATCCTCTACCGTGATCGCCGGTAGCGTAATCATATCTTCAAGCTCGACGAACGCCCTTCCGATGGCGCTCGGTACCTCGGCTTTCGTCTTACATCTCGTGACCACTCGCTCCAACTCCTCCAGAGAGATCGCACTCTCGACCGATGTATCCCCCACACGTTCTCGCCGCAACTCCTCTATGAACCCGCCGCACCCGAGCTGCTGCCCCAGATCATGCGCCAGACTGCGAATATAGGTGCCGGAGCCACACGTAACTGATAGCTTAAGAGTCGGATAGCTATACTCAGTTAATTCAATACTTTCAATGACAACCTCGCGCGGTTCCACCGCCACTTCAGCTTCTTCGCGCGCATATTTATACAACGGTTTTCCATTTACCTTAAGCGCCGAATAAATTGGAGGCGTCTGTTTGATCCGCCCAACGAACCCTTTCAGAGCCTGCTTGATTTCATCACTGGTGGGGATGATGTCAGACTTTCCCGGTTGAACTGTCCCCTCGCGATCATAGGTGTCGGTTGTAGCACCGAGGGTAATCGCGGCCTGGTATGACTTCCTGCTCCCGAGCACAAAGCGCGCCAGCTTGGTTGCCTTTCCGAGGCAGACGATCAGCAGCCCCGTCGCCAATGGATCGAGTGTGCCACAGTGGCCCGCCTTGCGCACAGCGAGTAGTTTCCGCACGCGCCCGACGACGCCGAAAGAAGTCATCCCCTGTGGTTTATCAATAAGCAGGAATCCGTTTATCGTCATAAGCTCAAGCGACCCGCTGCAGTGCTTCCTCGATCTTGCGCAGCAACGCTTCCCTGGCCTGTTCAAGCGGCACGTCAAGGACACAGCCTGCGGCATTACGGTGACCACCGCCGCCAAACGCCCTGGCAATCGCCGAGACATCATAGGGATCATGGCTGCGTAGCGACACCTTGGTTCTGTTCGCGCTCAACTCACGGATCAATGCCCCTATTTTGACCCCGCGAGTGTAGATCGTGTAATCGGAAAGGCTCTCCATCTCCGGGTGACCATCAACCAGGCGCGTGCGCATATCATGGCCCTGAACCAGAAGGCAGCTCTCACCGCCATGATGAATCTCCATTGCTGCGAGCAATTCACCGAGCATCCGCAACTGTGATTCTGAGTATGACGCATACAACGCGTCGCTGATCTTCTTCGGATCGGCGCCCAGTTCCAGCAACTCTGCGCAAACGCGCATCGCCTCAGAATTGGTGCTTCCGAAACGAAATCGCCCCGTGTCGGTCAGGATACAGGTGAACAGCGACTCCGCCACCCCACGGGTCACCTCTACCCCGGCTGCGTGAAACAGCCGATAGATCAAAATCCCGACCGCAGCCACGTCCAGGTCGACGAGGTTGATTGCTCCATACTCCTCATTGTCCTGGTGGTGGTCGATATTGATGATTTCACAATTGTCGCTTAGTAGATTCTGGACATCACCGATTCGCCTCAACTCCGGTGCTTCCAGCAATACGGCAAAGTCGAACCCGCTGGTGTCGCGAGCGTCGTCATAGACAACAATCTTTTCCGCTCCTTCCAGGAATGCATACTTCGGGAATGCCGGGTCGTGGCTGATGATCTCCGGTTTCGCCCCCAGTTCGCGACTCAGGTGTGCCAGCGCCAACTGCGAGCCGATCGAGTCACCATCCGGGTTTACATGTGCGGCTATCAGGAATCGATCCGCACGCTTGATGCGCTCGATGATCTGCGCTTCAATCGTCGTCAGAGTGCTTCTCATCTTCGCGGTGAATCTGTTCGAGTAATTCCTGGATGCGGGTGGCACGCTCGGCGGAGCGGTCCTCTTTGAATTGAATGATCGGCGCCTTCCTGATTCGCAACTCCCGCGCAAGCGAGGACTGGATGAACCCCAACGCCTTCTTCAATGCCCTCCCCGTAGAGCGTTGCGTCTCCTCATCACCGAGCGTCGAATAAAACACCTTCGCTTCACGCAGATCCCCGGTCAGCTCAACGTCGGTGATCGTGACGATCCCGATATTCGGATCCTTCACGCGGCGCTGGATGATCTCCGAGACAACATCCCGAATCTGCTTGCGCAATCTATCTACTCTGGAGAAATCGCTCATCGTTGGCTCATTCGCAGTTCTTTACACTCGCTCGTAAAACCGTACCCTCGTGGCGCCGGTTGTGCTCTTGCAGCACGCTAATAGTACTCCCGTTCGACATCCACCAGGACGATATTGGGATTCGAAGCGATCGCATTCTCGACCTGGGTGAGAATCTGGTCGAGGTGCTGATGGCTGTTTGTCACCGCCGCAATCCCGATCGTCGCACGCTGCCACAGGTCATTATCATCAACTTCAGCCAGGGAAATGTTGAACTTGTTTCGCAATTTATCCTTTATCTGATTCAGGACCTGTCGCTTCGCTTTGAGAGAACGTGACTGTGGAATATGAAGGACAACTCGCAGGGAACCAAGATGCATCTAACAACTATGCGCTAATGAAAGGTGGACCTATAACTTGCGGGCAACCTCGATCACCTCGAATGCCTCGATCAAATCGCCAACCTTGATATCGTCGAATCCCTCGACCTTGATACCGCACTCCATGCCGGCAGGCACCTCACGTGCATCATCCTTAAAGCGCCGCAACGAGTTGATTGTTCCTGAGTAGATTCCGATCGAGTCCCGAATAATCCTCGCCTTGTCACCCTTGTGTATCGTTCCCGATTGCACATAGCTGCCGGCGATCACACCGAACTTCGGAACCTTGAATGTATCCTTAACCTCAGCGAGGCCGGTAATCTTCTCTTCAACATCAGGCTCGAGCAAGCCCTCGATGGCACGCCGGATATCACTGTCCACTTCATAAATGATCGTGTACAGTCGGATATCGACCTTCTCCTGCGCCGCCACCTCTCTGGCGCGAGCGTCAGGACGAACATGGAATCCGATAATAATCGCATCGGATGCCGCCGCCAGAAGCACATCTGACTCCGTGATACCACCAACACCGTAGTGGATCACATTGGTGCGTACTTCATCGTTGCCGATCTTCTCCAGGGTATCGCGCAACGCCTGCACCGAGCCGTCCACGTCACCCTTGATGATGATCTTCAATTCACGTATCTGGCCTTCCTTGATCTGCTCGTAGACATTCTCGAGCGAGGTCCGACGGATCGAACGGTGATCCTGTTCGCGCCGCAACTGCTGCCGACGTGACGCTATCTCGCGCGCCTCCGATTCGCTCTCGACAACATGCAGCGAATCACCCGCCTGCGGTACTCCGGAAAGCCCCGTAATCTGTACCGGTTCGCCCGGCAGCACCTCTTTCACCGGCTCGCCGCGGTCATTGATCATCGCTCGGACCTTGCCATGATAGTTGCCGACCACGATCGGCTCGCCAACATGCAGTAGTCCCTGCTGTACGATTAGGGTCGCCACGACGCCGCGCCCACGGTCAAGCTCTGCCTCGACGACGACACCCCGCGCCAGCGTATGCGGATTCGCCTTCAACTCGAGTACCTCAGCCTGCAGCAGGATCATCTCCAGCAGCTTGTCGACGCCCTGACCCGTCTTGGCGGAGACATCAACGAAGATCGTCTTGCCTCCCCATTCCTCCGGCATCAGGTTGCGATTCGACAACTGCGTCTTGACATTGTCCGGATTCGCCTCCGGCTTATCGATCTTGTTCACCGCAACGATGATCGGCACACCGGCCGCGCGCGCATGATCGATCGCCTCCACCGTTTGCGGCATCACGCCATCATCGGCGGCAACCACCAGCACCACGATATCGGTGAGCTGTGCGCCGCGCGCACGCATCGCCGTAAACGCTTCGTGACCCGGGGTGTCCAGGAACGTTACATTCCCGGTCTCGGTCTGCACCTGGTAGGCGCCGATATGCTGGGTAATCGCACCGGATTCGCCGGCCACTACGTTCGACTTGCGGATATAATCGAGCAACGAGGTCTTACCATGGTCGACGTGCCCCATGATCGTCACGATCGGCGCACGCAACTCGAGATCCGACTCGTCGAAGACCTCCTCGTCCTCCTCCTCAAAACCGACTTCCTTGATCTCCTCGGTCTCAAGCCCATACTCGAGGGCGAGTGTCTGGATCGTATTGAGGTCGAGTCGTTGATTGATCGTCACCATCATGCCCAGTTCCATACACTTGGCAATCAGGTCGGCGGGCTTAACACCAATCGTATTGGCCAGCTCCGCCAGCGACATATATTCTGTTACCTGGATAATGTTTGTCTCTTCCTCGGTCGCTTCACCGGTGGAGCGATCACGCCGACGATATTTTTTCCGTTTGCCGGCGCCGGTATCGATCTGCGCCATCGTGTGCTTGACCGCCGCCTTTACCTCGGCTGTCGAGACTTCAGGACGGCGTTTCTTCTTCTTGCGATCACGCCGCTTCTTCCGAATCTGGGTAATCTGTTTCGCGCTGCGCTCGAGAGCCTGCGCCTTGGAGACGATCTTCTCCTTGCCGCCCTCATCCTCGAGTTGCTCGTACACTTCGAGTTCCTCATCCTCCTCACCACCACCCGGCTTGGCTGCCGCTGCCGGTTTGGCCTTGGTCAGCTTACCCTTGGGTGCTTCCGGCTTTTCCGCCTTTTTGTCCTGAAGGTCCTGCTGGAGCTTCTTCTTCTTCTCCATGTCCTTCTTGGCGGCATCCTTCTCCTTCGAGAATTCTTTGGCGATGGCCTCCTGCATCTCGTCATCCGCGCCCGACATGTGCGACTTGACTTTGAAGCCAAGCTTCTGCACCAGGCTCACCATGGCCTCAGAGGATATGTTGTACTCTCGTGCTAATTCGTATAGTCGTTTCTTACCCATGCTCTATGATCGCAACTCCGAAAGCTCACGTCGGTTGGTTCGTTAACTCGAACACTCCCGCAAACCGCTTTCTATCTAAGCTCAACTTCCTTGCTTCTCTTCTTCGTCCTCGTCCTCGTCCTCATCCTCGTCGTCGACCTCTTCGTCTTCATCCCCTTCCTCATCTTCCGAGAACTCCTCGTCCTCGTCCTCGTCATCGACTTCATCTTCATCATCATCATCAACGAACAGGTCGGTCAGGCCGCGCGGCTCATCAGATTCCTCCTCTTCTTCCTCCGCCTTAAGCTGCTCCGCTTCGGCGCGCTCAGCCTGCATGCGGAACAGGTGTTCGCGTGCGGCCTCGACAATCTGATCTGCCTTCTTCGGCCCAATGCCCTCGATCTCGGTCAACTGCACCGGCGCGACTTCGAGAATATCCTGAATGAACTTGTAGTCATGCTCGATCAGCTTCTGAATCGTAGCCTCGCCGATCTCGAGCTTGGACACCTCAATCTTCGATTCAGCTTCTTCACGCTTCTTGTCGAAGTAGTCGGTCTCTGAAAGAATGTTCACCTTCCAGCCGGTCAGCTTCGCCGCCAGGCGCGCGTTCTGTCCACCCTTGCCGATCGCCAGCGAAAGCTGGTCATCTTCAACCACGATAATCATCGTGCCCTCATCGGCATTCGTCTCGATCTTGACTACCTTAGCCGGCGACAGGGCGCGCGTAACGAAAATCTCCGGGTCGGGATGGTACGGCACGACGTCGATGCGCTCATTGTTCAATTCGCGTACGATCGCCTGCACACGCACTCCCTTGACACCCACGCAGGCGCCAACCGGATCGATGCGCTCATCGGCCGAACTCACCGCAACCTTGGCGCGCTCCCCGGGTTCGCGTGCCACGGCACGGATCTCGATGATGCGCTCAAAAATCTCCGGTACTTCAAGCTCAAACAGCCGCATGATGAAATCGTTGCTCGCGCGCGAGAGGATCACCTGCGGTCCGCGCGTCACCTTCTGAACATCCTGGATGATTGCGCGTACCCGGTCACCCTGGCGATACTTCTCCTTGGAAATCTGTTCCTTGGAGGGAATCACCGCCTCGGTGCGGCCGATGTTCACGATAATGGCGCCTTTATCTACCTGCTGGACCGAGCCGGTTACCAGCTCGCCAACCTTCTTGACAAACTCATTGTAGATCGCCTCGCGCTCCGCCTCGCGCACCTTCTGAACCAGTATCTGCTTGGCTGAGGCAATCGCGTTGCGGCCGAACTCCTCGAACGGGATGAAGATCTCAACCTCATCTCCCACCTCGGCCTGCTCGTCGATATCCATTGCATCGAGAAGTGATATCTCGGTCATCGGATCCTCGACCGCTTCAACGACCTTCTTGACCGCATGCATCTGGATCTCACCGCTGGCGCGATCGATGTTCACGTGAACATTCTCGCCATCCCCATACTTCTTCTTGGCGGCTGAGACCAGCGAGGCGCGCAGAGTGTCCATGACATAGTCGATGTCCATGTTCTTCTCTGCTGCGATCTGATTGAGCGCCTCTATGACGTCGTAGTCCATTAGCTACTCCAACTGTTGATAAACAAGATCACCCCGACTCGTCGTCGAATCAGAATATGATCTTTCCCTTGGATATTTGGCTCAACGCTATCTCCGAACGGCCGTCGTCGCCCTCCAGCGTGAGCATGTCATTTTCAAACTTCACTATCTTGCCGACTCTCTCGGAACGACCTGATGCGTCGTTCAGAAACAGCCGTATTGTCTCTCCGACCTTCCGGCGAAAATCGCCGGCGCTCGTGAGTGGGCGATCAAGCCCGGGGGAGGAAACCTCCAGAGTGTATTTTCCCTCGATCGGGTCCTCGACCTCTAACAAGTAAGAAGCGCGCCGTGAAACTTCGGCGCACTCGTCGAGAGTTACTCCTCCGATTCGATCTACCAATACCCGCAGCAAAGCCGTCGACTTGCGCTGCACGTATTGCAGTTCAACCAACTCGCATCCAACCTCGGCCAATACCGGCGCAAGCAAATCCGCCAGTTTTTCCTCGAGTGCGATCTGGTATGCGCTCTTGGTCACAACAACTCTCCAATCGATGTCGCAGCCAAATTCTTCATGCGCAGTTGGTCATGATAACCAATCGCAGAATCAGGCGCAACAAAATAATAGGCGGCTCCCAACGTTGTCCGACAATGAGTTACGCCCGGAGCAACGGCAGCCACAACCTCATGCATAGGTAATGCATCACCCCGCTGGAAGCAAGCTCGGAATAGCGACTGAGTTACATGCGTGGTACAGATATTCCGACCTTAACCATTGTTATACGGTAATTTAGATGCTATATTTGCGCCCATGATCAGGGAAGAATACGATCTCATCGTCATCGGCTCCGGCCCCGCCGGAGAATGGGCCTCTATTCAGGGCTGTAAACTCGGTAAGAAGGTGGCCCTGATAGAAAAACGCGCCGTCATCGGAGGAGTCTGCGTCCATACCGGTACCCTCCCCTCCAAGACCCTGCGCGAGTCATCCCTCTACTACTCAGGTCTCAAAAAACGATCCTTCTACGGCTTCGACCTCTCTCTCAAGCAAAACGTAACGGTCCAGCAGTTGATGCACCGCAAGAATATCGTCGTAGAAAACGAGATGATGGTAATCATTGACCAGTTACTGCGCAATGGTATCAAGCTCTTCGGCGGTGCCGCGGAGTTCATCGATAGGAACACCATCGCGGTTTTTGACAAGGGGAAACAGACGGCTGAGCTGACCGCAGAGCATATCATCATCTCGGTCGGTACCCGCCCCAACCGAATCGCGGGACTTGAGTACGATAATGTCCGCGTCTTCGACGGCGAGACGATCATCGAACTCGATCGTATTCCGAAGCGAATGTCGATCCTGGGCGGAGGCGTCATCGGCTGCGAGTGGGCGAGCATCTTTTCCAAGCTCGATATCGAAGTCACACTGATCGACAAGCGCGATCACCTGCTCAGCTTTCTCGACAACGAATTTGGCCAGATCCTTTTCGAGCTTCTGCAGGAACATGGAATCAGGATGGTGCTCGGTCAGGCCAGCAGTTCGATCGATGTCGGAACCGACTCGGTAACCGTCACGCTGGAGGATGGCAGCCAGGTCTCCTCCGATATCCTGCTCGTCACCGCCGGCCGACGCGGCAACACCGATAGCCTCAGGCTTGACCGGATCGGTCTCGAGTGTGACCAGAATGGCTTGCTCAAGGTGGATGAGTGTTACCATACCGCCATCCCCAACATCTATGCCGTCGGCGATGTGATCGGTTTTCCGTCGCTGGCAGCGACCTCGATGGACCAGGGCCGGCGCGCCGCCCTTGATGCCGTCACCGGCTCATGCCAGATCACCGAGAAGACGTTCCTTCCCTTTGGCATCTACACAATACCTGAAGTCTCCTACGTTGGCGAAACCGAGGAAACGCTCAAGGAGAAAGGCCTCCGCTACGAGACCGGCGTCGCCCACTTCTTCGAGCTGCCGCGCGGTCAGATAAACAATGACCATGATGGCATGCTCAAGCTCCTCTTCGATCCGGAGTCGCGCAAGCTGCTCGGTGTTCACATCATCGGCGAGCGCGCCACGGAGATCATCCATATCGGCCAGGCCGTGATGAGTTTCGATGGCAAGATTGACTACTTCGTCGATACCGTGATGAACTACCCCACCATCGCGGAGGCCTACAAAACTGCTGCCCTTAACGGCCTCAACAAGCTCGGCGCCATCGGCTACCAACCCCGCCGCTCGGTCAAGCAGGACAAGCAGGAAGAAACGAAACCGTAGGGCCAATTGCATTCGACCACATCAAGTAGGTCATGCCCTCTTGGGGCATGACAGGACTCACAGGTGCAAAAACACCCCCCTACTCCACCCACACCTTCCCGACCCACCAGGTAAGCGTGCGTTCGTCACAGCAGGGCTGGAACATGTTCGAGGGCGAATCAATTGACGTAAACAACGCTCCCCTCCTGTAAATTAAATTGACAAAATAGGTCGACAAAATACATTGGTAGCAGTCAACTGTTCTTGCGTTCCCCCCTTAGCGTGAGGCCCATTCCATATGCAGTCGCATTCGCTCTTTCTCTCCGCCCTGGCGGCGGCTCTCTTTCTAGTGCTGGTTTCGGCGGCCGGTCAGGTCCGTGCCGAGTTCGCAGACTCTTACTCCCTTAAGCCTGCTGCGTCCGGATTCACCCGCAACGACGGTCAGTGGCCTCCGGAAATACTCTACCGCGCCGGCGCAAATGGTACCCTCTACTGGTTCACGCAGGATGGTGTCTACCTGCAGTACACGCGCGAACGGAAACTCGCTGAAGTCCGAGCGACTGATGGTCCGGCCAGTGCCCTCCCCCTGCCCACACCTGATGAAGTCTTGATGTTGAAATACAGTTATGTCGGAATCAACCCGACAGCCCTGATTCAGGCGGACGGGGAACAGGAGCATAAGAGCAACTTCTTCCTCGGAAACGATCCCGCGCGCTGGCGCACCGGCGTGCCGACATTCCAGAAAATCATCTACGACAACATTTATGACGGTATCTCCCTCTGCTTTGAGGCGCTCGCTACCGGCATCGACCAGACTCTCCTGATCTCGCCCGGTGCGGACCCGGCTCAAGTGCAGATGCTGGTTGAGGGGGCCGCTGATTATGCGGTCGATGAGACTGGAGGCGTGAGGATTGAGACTCCCTGGGGGATCATCGTGCAATCATCCCCGCACGTCGAGTATGTCGGGTCTGCCCAGGCTCAATCGGCTTTGGGGAGTTACGTTGCTCTTGCAGATGGGTCATTGAAGCTCACGCTCACCCCCGCTGAAGAGACCACCGGTCGAACCGATCGTGCAATCACCCCCACCTTCAGCACCTACCTGGGTGGGTCCTCGGCCGAGATCGCGTACGACCTGGCCGCCGCATCTACCGGAGAAGTCTACATTTGCGGTACCACCCATTCCGCAGATTTTCCGGTCCTCAACCCCTATGACAATTCCTACAATTCCTCCAGCGATCTGTTTGTGACGAAGTTCAATCCTGCCGGCAACAGCCTGGCATACAGCACCTATCTCGGTGGTAGTGGCGGCGAGGTCCCCTATGCGCTGGCTCTCTATGGTGCAGGAAGTTCCGCCGCGGTAGTCCTGGTAGGTGTTACCGGCTCAAGCAACTTTCCGACCCTCCAGGCGCTCGATGCGGCCCTGACAGGGGCATCGGATGCCTTTGTCACCATGCTGGCGAGCACTGGCTCAGCTCTCACTTTCAGTACCTACCTCGGCGGCAGTTCAGACGAAACGGCGTACGATGTTGAAGTTCGCTGCCAGCCCCCCTGCCTGTTACAGGACATCCGCATCTTCTTAACCGGGTCAACCTCCTCCAGTGACTTTCCGGTCTTGAATGCTTTTGATGCTACACTCAGTGGCTCCTCAGATGCATTTCTCACCCAGATCAAGTTGAATACCGTGTTTCAATCCAGCTTGGTCTATTCCACCTTCTACGGTGGTTCTTCCGTCGAAACCGGCTACTCGGTCACTCTGGCGCCCGGAACCCCGCTCAAACCATACATCACCGGATACACGGCTTCAAGCAACCTGCCCGTCGCAAACGCCTACGATGCCTCACTCGACGGCACCGTCGATGCCTTCATTGCCGGCTTCGATGTCGGCGGTAATGGTCAACTCTACGCACTCTTCAGCACCTATTTCGGTGGCGTGGAACCCAACCCGCTTTTGGAAGGCCGCGATCATGGACAATCGATCGTGACCCGACCGAATGGAAACATCGTGGTCTCAGGCACACTCCTCTCCAATGGGCTCGCTACTCAGGGTGCGTTCGATACCTTCAAGAGCACTGACTCTTCAGATGCATTCGTTGCGGAATTCACTCCCCTGGCTGCCAGCCTGGTCGCCTGCACTTACCTGGGAGGTCTAGGGCAGGAGGATCATCTCTTTGGAGTATCCGGTAAGCTCAAGCTGGATGCCGCCGGCAACGTTTATGTCGCTGGAATCACCACCTCGCCCTTCTTTCCCACTCAGGATGGATTCAGCACTACACTTGGTGGACCCGCGGATGGCTACCTGGTCAAGCTTGACCCGACGTTATCGACGATGAAGTATGGCACGTATATCGGTGGCTCGGCGGCCGACAAAGCAGTCGCTGTTTCGGTTGACCCCTCCGGTTGCGCCTACGTGTGCGGCTCAACCGGCTCGAGCAATTTCCCTATCGTTGCACCGTACGACGGCACAAACAATTCGAATGACGCATTCCTCACTAAGATATGTATTCCGCAGTTTGTTTGTGGAGATGCCGATGGCAACGGCAGCGTTTCGATCGGTGACGCAGTCTATATCATCAACTACATCTTTGCAGGCGGGCCCGCGCCTTCTCCGATTGCGGCGGGAGACACGGATTGCAGTGGCAGTATCTCAATAGGTGATGCCGTCTACCTGATCAACTACATCTTTGCCGGCGGACCAGCGCCCTGCGCCGGCTGCTAACAGCCTGAAAAAACGCAGCGTTGAACTGGAGGAGCTCAGTACCCCAGAGCACGCTTTGGTGGCTATTGCTTCCCTGGTGCATCAACAGGTAGAAATCCCCCTTACTCCACCCACACCTTGGCGACACGCCAGGTAAGGGTGCGCTCATCGTAGCAAAGCTGGAAGAAGTTCGAGGTCGAATCAACCAGCGCATAGTAGCGCAGTTTCGCCTCGCCGACTTCACTACTCCAATCTCCGGTGATCCGCTCAACTTTGTAAACACGCCCCTTCCAACGGAAACGGCACGGCTTCAGCGCCTTCTCCGAAAAAAGGGCGATCACCTCTATCTCATCATCTAAGTCCTGGTACATACTTCAATATCGGCCTGTCGGAACGAGGCTCTTTTTCACTCGGGTTTGCGACGTACATCAACCTAACACACCCCCGTCCCTTGATTCCGCGCAGCGGAATCGTTGGGCCGACCCCTCTCAAGAGGGGTTTGACTGCCACGGGCCAGGCTCATCGCGTGTCATATCATTCGGTGCGTCACCCAGCAGCAGCTTCACTGTACACTGCTTCTCCCCTCTCCCTCGCGAGGGAGAGGGGCCGGGGGTGAGGGTGCGTCGCACCTGCGCTCTTCACATCAACACTGGTACTGCAGCCAACGGCTGTGCTCCAACCTTCTCTGCCGCCCAATGTAGCGACCATATGCAATCATCATTTCGTAGGGCCGAATTCATTCGGCCATCACAGCGAGCACTCCTGGATAATCACATGCGAACAAATTCGCACCTACCGCAGCAATTCTATGCGATTCACTTCTCCCCTCTTCCTCACTCACGAGAGGGGCCGGGGGTGAGGGTGCGTCGCACCTGCGCTCTTCACATCAACACTGGTACTGCAGCCAACGGCTGTGCTCCAACCTTCTCTGCCGCCCA
>JBECKX010000117.1:0-16499 GCA_040235515.1 Candidatus Zixiibacteriota bacterium | reverse complement strand
CTCCGGCGGAGTCGTTGAAACCGATGACATTAACCGAGTCAATCGAGCGCGATCCGATCAGGCAATCGATGATCGAGTCGGCGTAGATTCCCCACAACTGCTCGCCGGATGCCGGTTGCAGCGGGATTCCCTTTGCCGGCGCTGTGACCCCGATCCAATTGCCGTAGGCATCGTTGAGCTCACCACCAAAGATATCGATCCCCGCGTGATCGTAACCAACGATCACGTTGCCCTCGTCCTGGGCGCTGCCACCGATTGTGGTGGAGTTACAGCGCAGGAGCCGAATGCCATACTTACCGGCGCCGATGACGGTTTCACCATCGGCTGCGGTACCGACGAAATTGCCGCTAATCTTGTTCTTTTCGGGCCAGCGATTAAAACTCTCGCTGAGCAGGATCGCCCCGAAGTTCGATCCCGGATTACCGAGGACGGTGTTGTCTTTGACGTAGTTTCCAATCGCGCCGTTATTGAACAAAATCCCCCAGTTGCCGTTGGGTAGTGGCTCGATTCCATCCTCACCGATGCCGATGTAGTTATTCTCGATGACATTGCCTGTCGACTGGAATCCGTTGATTCCTACTCCGACGCCAAAATTCGCGGAGATGATATTCCGATCCTCCGGGTCGGGCCCGCCGATCATGCAGGAATCGCCGCGACTGTAAAGTCCGTTTGAATTGGGAAACAAACTCGCGTACGAGGCGGCATCCCACGGTCCCAGCTTGTTACCGGTTATCACCGCGCGGTCGACGTCGATTGATATCGCTATAGCTTCGTCACAGATGATGTTGCCGGTCAGCACCCAGTCGGTGCCGGAACCGGTGATTCCGTGGGACACATCCCCGATCGACTTATCCAGAGTTGCGTTGGTGCCGATGAAGTTGTCTTTGAATACAGGCCCGCGACCATAGTAGCGGATGCCGTAGTCGCTGTTGCCGCCCACGACATTGTCGCGGATCGTATCTTCCGCGCTGCGCCCGAAGTAAACGCCGCTTTCGCCATTGGGGATGACGTCATCGATTACGGGGGAGTACCCGATATAGTTGCCCGCGAGTACGGTGCCGTAGGTCGTATCACAACAAGCTCCGTTGACCCCCGGATAATTGGTGCCGCTGTCAACGATGATGTTCCGCACTACTCTGTTATTGGGAGCCAGGTCGACATTGATGCCGGAGCGGTCATTACCACCCGGGCTGCTGCCGTCCGCCGTACCGATGTAGTTACCGATGATCAGGTTGTTTGAGGTGTTGAGAATCATCGACACGCCCCAGGAGCCGCTCCCGGTATTGTCGTGAATCAGGTTGGCTTCCCCCGCCTCGGTACCACCGATGACATGGCTGCCGCCAAAGTTGAAATTCACGCCGGGGCCGACGTTGTCATGGATGTCGCAGCCCTGCAGGATTGATCCTGACCCATTGATCGCAACCCCTGAGAAGGTGAAGTTTCGAATCTCCAGGTTCTTAATGACGCAACCGGGGGCAGCGCAGAAAAAACCGATATTCGCCGTACCGTTGCCGTCTATGATCAGTCTCGAACCGTCGGAGCGTTCACCATCGAGTGTGACCGCCACGTTAGCGGAGATTGTCGAAGTCGTCGTGTTGGTGATAATGGTGATCGCCGGGTCTACGATGATGGTTGCCGGCACACCACTCTGATTGGCGTTTTGCAGCGCCGAGGGCAAGGTCGGCGGGTCGAAGATATTGTCGCCCAGACTCTCATCGTAGGCCCACGCAGCACTGGTGACCGTGTAGACGGCTCGTTTTTCATTCCCCAGCTGGTGCGCATACTCCAGCCTGGCCATATCTTGCGGAGCCAGTTCCGCCCTCACTCCCGGTACCGGTGGCGGAAACGGCTGCTGATAACTGCTGAAATCTCGGAGCGGAAGTTTGGCCGGTGAGTCGATCGCTTCACCGCTGACCGCACGGTAGAGCAGTTCACCGTTGCCGATCGCAACTTGTTCCAGGGTGATGAGTCGGGCTGCCGGAGTGGCGGGAAAAACATCGGAGCCGGTTTGCCCGGTTGCGTCGGAGCTGGCCTGAGTGGCGTGCGGGATGGCGATAGCTGCCAGTGCCAGCACGATCATCAATACTCCCACCGAGCGGTAAGGGAGGGGGCAATTCATCTGTCACTCCCGTGATTGGAGTTGGAGTTCAGGTTAGAAAGCTGTCTTGCTAACTTTATATTGATGTTGCTTACAATCGAGTTTCGGCGATAGAGGCGTGCTGCCCCGCCTGAACAGAAGAGTTAATCCGGTTCTCATAAAAAGATATCGGATCGATCCACGATGTCAACATAGAATGGCGTGGGATTCAGTGATTGAATCGGGCAGGATTGGGGCGGTCAAAATGAAACGGGACGGGTGTGGACCCCGTCCCGCGGATAGTTCAGTTCGACCTATCTCCCTGGCTCGCAGTCGTTAAGAGACTTCAGCGCACGCCGAACAACTGCTGCAGCTTGGCATCGGTGCGTTCTTCGAGTACCAGCACCTTCGGATAGGCAACCTCAGTCGCCTTCACCTGGACAGGATAGATCTCGAAGCGCGCCTTGCCGGAAGCAGTCGGGAAGCGCAGCTTGAAGTTGGCTGCCGTGTCCGGGGTACCGTTCGACTCCGGCAGGAATTCGGAAAGCTCTTTTGCCAGGTGTTCATGCGTGTAGTTAGCCCCGCGAACACCTCCATCAGACAACTGCATCATGCGAGTGACGATCTCCAGGTTCGTCATCCCTGAGAGTGGTTTGCCGACAGGTGATATCCGCTGCCGGCGTCCCTCCCAGTTAGTGACGGTACCTTCATCTTCAACATAAGAGTTGAGCGGAAGGACGATATCAGCCAGCTTGGTCGTCTCGGTCATGAACATATCGGCTACGACCAGGAATTCCAGCTTCTCCACCAGTGCCGCGAGTTCAGGATCGATCGCCGGGTTCTCACCCAGGATGATGGCGCCCTTGATATCGCCGCTCTCAAAGTCGCGTTGCAGCGAACCGACATTGCCATTCTTGAGGCAGTCGAGATCATCGTTCCAGACCGCCGAGAGTTTGCCGACCGATTTCGGATTGATCCCCTCGCCACCCGGAAGCAGGAGCTGGTCGAAGCCGACCATATCCATGCCGCGGCTGTTGGCGTGCTCCGTGAGGACCACCAAACCGTTGCCATCGGTGCCGATGCGTCCGGTGGTGAGCATCAGGGATGCCAGTGCCCGCAGGTCACTCGGTGCACGGTCGCGACGACTCTCGAGGTTATAGAACGCGACGACTTTGAGGCCTTTCCGACTCAGCAGACGGGCGCACTCTTCGATTTTCTCAGGACGCACACCGGTGACGGAAGCAGCCTCATCGATGTCGGTTGTGCCGACGCTCGCTTTGAATGTCTCAAAATCCTCGGTGCGCTGCGCGATGAAATCTGCGTCCGCACCGCCCTCACGAATCACCTGGGCGATGATGCCATTCAGGAGTGTGGTGGAGGTCCCGCGACGCGGATCGAGCCATAGTGTGGCGTGGCGACTGAGGCCGATGTCCGACGAATTGATCACGATCGCCTGCTTGCCGCCCCGCTTGATCATCCGCTTCAGCTTGAAGCCGAGCACCGGGTTTTCCTTGAAGGGGTCACAGTTGACAAACAGCAGCATATCGGCAGCTTCAACCTCTTTCGATCCACAGGTGGAAGAGGTGGTGCCGAGAATGCCATCGAGTGCATGGTAGTCGGCGCCGGAAACGAGTCGCTGGAAACTACCGATTGAGTTGGTCTCGAGTGTCGTGCGCGCCATTTTGCCGGCGAGATAGAGTTCCTCATCGGTCAGCTTCGGCGACGCGGTAACCATCATCTTGCCGCCGCCATATTCGACGCGCAGGTCCTTGAGCCCCTCTTCGTATCGCTTCCACACCTCGTCCCAGGTAGCCGGGACCAGTTCGCCACCCTTGCGGATGAGCGGCCTGCGGATCCGTCCGCCGCCGATCAATTGCTGATAGCCGTAGCGGCCCTTCACGCAAAGTTCACCATGGTTTGGCTCGCTGTTGGATGAGCCGGTCACATAGAAGAGATCCGCGGCTTTGGCGTTGATCTCAACATTGCAGCCGACCGAACAGAAATTGCAGACATTGGTAACTTTTTCCATCACCCACGGTCCGCTGCGGCCATACGGCAGCTTGTTTACGATAGCGCCGGTAGGACAAACATCGACACAGTTACCACAGGAGATGCAGTTGGTTTCCGCGAGCGCCTTTTCCATCGCAGGCTTAACGATAGTCTTGAAGCCACGATTTACGAAACCGAGCGCAGCGACATCGAGGATGTCGGCACAGGTTCGTACGCAGCGACCGCAGTTGATACATTTGTTCGGTTCGAGCGTGATATATGGATGGCGCTTGTCTTCCTTGAATCGCTTGAACTCGCCACGGTACTTCGTCTGGTCGACGTTATACTCACCGCAATAGTCCTGCAGTTTACAGGCGAGAGATGCATCGCAGCCGCACTCCATACAGCGACAAGCTTCGAATTGCACCTGCTCTTCGGTAAAGCCGAGTTCGACTTCCTGGAAGGTCTTGACGCGATCCTGCGGGCTCATCTCAGGCATCGTGCTGCGCTGACTGGTGGGAGCCTCGCACATATCCTCAACCGTGAATTCCTTCAGGTTGTCTTTACGGCTGGCGAAGATCGGGCGGAGACGTTCGTAGTGACCGGTCTCGATATAGCGCTGAATCGCATAGGCAGCCATGCGGCCTGCGGCGATGGCATCAATTGCATCAGCGGGTCCCGTGACGACATCGCCACCGGCAAAGACTCCGGGGCGATTGGTGTTGAAGCTGCCCTCAGCGGCAATGATCGTATGCCATTTGCTCAGCTCGACTTCCTCGTCCTCGGAGTCACCATTCTCGATACCCTTCAGGTCAGCTTCCTGACCGATCGCTGAGATCACGAAGTCACAGTCGAGCGTGAACTCTGAGCCTTTCTTCGGTACGGGACGCCGACGGCCTGAGGCATCAGGTTCACCAAGCTCCATCTCGATGCATTCGATTGACTTGAGTTTGCCGCCGGAGGAGATGATGTTGGACGGCGCCGCGAGGAATTTGAAGTTGATGCCTTCCTCTTCGGCGGCTACGATCTCCAGTTCGTTGGCCGGCATTTCTTTGCGAGTTCGACGGTAGAGCAGGATCACTTCATCTGCACCGAGCCGCAGTGAAGTCCGGGCGGCATCGATGGCGGTATTGCCACCACCAACGACCACCACGCGTCCTTTTACTCCGGTGTCGGTTCCCATGGCGACTTCGCGCAGGAAATCAACGCCACCGAGGACATTCTGCACGTGTTCGTTCGACACTCCCATGCTCTTGGCCAGTTGCGCGCCGAGACCGACGAATACCGATTCGTATTCCTTCTCGAGTTGTTCGAGCGTGATATCCACTCCAAGGCGTGTGTTGGTTTTGACTTCCACGCCGAGGTCAGTAATCCACTTGATCTCCTTATCGAGGATCGCCTTCGGCAGGCGGTATTCGGGAATACCGTAGCGGAGCATGCCGCCCAACTCCGGTAACGCCTCAAACACCGTTGGCTCGTAGCCCTCGAGCACCAGGTAGTACGCTGCTGTCAGACCAGCCGGACCACCCCCGACAATGGCGACTTTGTGGCCGTTGCGTGGTTTCGGCTCCGGAGTCCACATATCCTCCATCATATCTTTGTCGGCGGTAAAGCGTTTCAGGTAGTCGATACCGACCGCATCATCGATCAGCTTGCGGCGGCACGCCAGCTCGCACTTGCGCGTGCAGACGCGACCGCAGACAGATGGAAACGGATTCTTCTCCTTGATCAGTTGTACTGCGTCGTGGTACTTGCCAAGATAGGTCAGCGAGAGGTAGCCCTGAATATCGACATCAGCCGGACAGTTCAGCCGGCAGGCGCCGAAGCAGTCAGCGTAGTGATTGGAAACGATAAGCTCCAGACAGGTTTTGCGCGCGTCGACCACTTTGGGTGAGCGGGTCTGGATTTTCATACCGTCCCACGGTTTGGTGGCGCAGGATGGCAACAGGCGCGGCATTCCTTCCACCTCCACCACGCAAAGGAAGCAAGCGCCGAATGGTTCGAGCTTCTCGTCGTAACAAAGGGTCGGAATCTCGTCGAGTTTGTTCTCGTGACAGATTTGCAGGATCGTCTTGTTCGGATCGGCTGTGATCTGCTTGTCGTTGATCGTAATGTTAATCATATCGCACCTCAATCCTTCACAACCGCGAATTGATTACAGACGGTGAAACATTTCCCGCACTTGATGCAGAGATCCTGGTCGATGACATGCAACTCTTTTTTCTCACCCTTGATCGCATCGGTGGGACACGCCCTTGCACAGAGGGTACAGCCGTTGCATTTCTCATCATCGATGTAATAGGTCACCAGCGAAGCACAAACATGCGCCGGGCATTTCTTATCTCTGATGTGCGCCTCGTACTCCTCACGGAAGTACCTGATCGTGCTCAGCACCGGGTTGGGAGCGGTTTGCCCGAGGCCGCAGAGTGATGCGATCTTGACCTGCTCGCTCAGCTTCTCCAGCGTCTCGAGGTCTTCAAACGTCCCCTTGCCCTCGGTGATACGTTCCAGAATCTCCAGCATGCGTTTGGTGCCGATGCGACAGAAGGTACACTTGCCGCATGACTCTGCCTGGGTGAAGGTGAGGAAGAATTTCGCCACATCCACCATGCAGGTGGTTTCATCCATCACCACCATGCCACCTGATCCCATGATCGCGCCGGTCTTGTTGATTTGCTGGTAGTCTATCTGGGTATCGCTCAGTGATGCCGGAATGCAGCCGCCGGAGGGACCGCCCATCTGTACCGCCTTGAACTCGCGGTCATTATGAATGCCGCCGCAGACGTTGAAGATGATGTCGTGGATTGAAATTCCCATCGGGACTTCAACCAAACCAGTCCGGCGCACCTTGCCGGCCATGGCGAATACTTTCGTACCCTTGCTGTTGTCGGTGCCGTAGGCTGCGTACGCCTTACCGCCGTTGGTGATGATCCATGGCACGTTGGCGTAGGTTTCGACATTGTTGATGTTGGTGGGCTTGCCCCATAACCCCGACTGCGCCGGGAACGGTGGGCGGATGCGCGGCATCCCGCGGTGCCCCTCGATGGAAGCGATCAGTGCCGTCTCCTCGCCGCACACGAACGCGCCCGCTCCTTCCTTCACCTTTATGTTGAATGAGAACTCGGTGCCAAGAATCTTCTCACCGAGGAACCCTTTCCGTTTCGCCTGAGATATTGCCAGTCGCAGGCGTGCGACCGCTTTCGGGTATTCCGCCCGGCAGTAGATGTAAGCCTCGTCGGCGCCGATCGCATACCCGGCGATGATCATGCCCTCGAGCACCGAGTGCGGATCCCCCTCGAGGATACTCCGGTCCATAAATGCACCGGGGTCCCCTTCGTCGGCGTTACAGATGATATACTTCTTTTTACCCGGCTGCTTGTTGGTCAACTCCCATTTCTTGCCGGTCGGGAAACCGCCGCCGCCACGACCCCGCAGACCCGACTCGAGGACTTCCTTGATGACGTCCTGGTCTGTCATCCCGGAGAGGACCTTCCGAAGCGCTTCGTAGCCACCAGTCTCGATATACTCATCGATTGATCCGGGATCGATTACGCCGCAATTGCGCAGGACGATGCGAACCTGGTTGTCGAAGAACCCGACTTCCTTCCCCTCGCCCGAAACCAGCCACTCTTCAATCGGCTGATCTCCTTTGATATGCTCCTCGACGATTCGCTTCACGCGCTCCGGAGTGACTTCCCCATACAGGTAACTTTTGCCATCGCCATTGGAGATGTTAACCAGCACCTCGCGGTAGCACATCCCGACGCAACCGGTCTCCCGCAGGACGAAATTCGTGCCATTCTGCAGCTCTTCCTGGAAGGCTTCGAATACTTTTTCACCACCGGCGGAGATCCCGCAGGTTGCCAGCCCCACCATCACAGTCTTCGTGGCTTTCGCTGTTTCTGTAGCCATGCTAATCCTCCTGCCTCCCTATTTCCGCCTGAGTTGTCGAACGAGTCGGCGCGTGCTCTGGGGAGTGAGACGTCCAAACGTCTCGTTGTTGACCATCACTACCGGCGCCAGAGAACAGCAGCCAAGGCAGGCAACCGATACCATCGAAAACTTGCCGTCATCTGTTGTTTCTTCATAGTTGATGCCCAGTTCATCGGTGAGAGTGTTGGCGATCTCTTTGACACCATTTACGTGGCAGGCTGTCCCGTTACAGACCTTGATAACTTTTTCACCAAGTGGTTTGGTGCGAAACTGCGCGTAGAAGGTGACGACGCCGTAGATTTCGGCAGCCGAGATGCCGGTGACATGACTGATATAGTCGATTGCGCGCTCTGAGACATATCCGTACGTATCCTGCGCCGACTGCAGCAACGGAATCAAGGCTCCGGCGTGGCCGTCATACTTCCATAGATCTACATTAAAGGGCTTGAACTCTTCGGTTCTCGTCTCCATCTACATGCCTCCTAATCCAATCAGCTGCGAGACGATCACGCCGATCCGCTGCGTGTAAGCGAGTCTTTGCACGTACAGGCGAGTGGCGCGGGTAGACTGCGGGTAAATTATGAGCTTGTGAAGAAAATCGCAAGCATTATCGTCCTGTTTCTCCAATTTTAGCGTAAAAAAACACCTTTTTAACGCTTTTTCCGATAGATTTTATCCTCGATCCATGCTGTTATTTCAATGATCGGCTTACATCTCCGACTTCTTGATGATCCTGCTCTGGCGAACCCGCAGGACACCGTCGAGCGGCCGTAACTTGTTGTCAATCAAGCGGTCAAGTTGGTTAAAATCATCACCCTGGAGGCGCACTACCAGCGAGTATGCCCCACGGGCGACCTCGGAAGAAACCACGGCCTCCAGTGACTCGATCTTCTGGAAAACATG
Organism: Candidatus Zixiibacteriota bacterium; assembly: GCA_040235515.1. Lineage (GTDB taxonomy): Bacteria > Zixibacteria > MSB-5A5 > CAIYYT01 > CAIYYT01 > JBECKX01. The sequence continues at coordinate 7,597 of JBECKX010000117.1, read as the reverse complement.
CTCGAATGAATCTTTGTCTACCTCGACGAATGCATAGCTCTCAGCTACCGAGGCGTTACCTTCGGCGTCTTCGGAATGACAACTAGCCGCTTCATGCTCAATCACCAGTTCGACTTCACAGATGTCGACGTTTTCCACTCCATCGATCGGACGAACTCTGGAATCGACGAAACCTTCGATCACCTCCGAAGCTGCGCCATGCATCAACAAGACCAGGCTGTAGTCGCCGTCGACGGCATCACAGCGGATCACTTCTTCGAGGGGACAAAGTTTCTCGATGGCAGCCAGCCTCTTCTCGTGATCGCCGATTGATATAAGCGCATAGCTCCCGGTGACAGTCTTGGCGTTATTCGCGACCATATCCAATACTCCCAACTATGAGAAAGAGATTCAATGCTAAACTGCCCCCACCACGAAAGCCGGGACAACAGACACGCCAATATATGGAGGAAAGAAGCCAATTTAAAGCCGTTTTTTAGCAATCTTCGTGTAAAAATCGATCTCCGCTGCCTCTGCTCCTGAATCGAGACAGCCGCGCGCGCCAATCCGCCTCGATTGGGGTTGTCATTGGGCGCTGCCTCGTATAAGTTTGGAGATCAGGATGCCAAAACTCGCCAATCTTACAGACAGCGCGCCAACCGGCGCGACCAAACAGCTTCTCACGTGCCTGGCTTTGCTTACTCTGCTACTATCGTTTTTAGATTGTACGATAACAAGAGCGCAAACGTCCGATATAATTTCGGAACAGATCCTTCGGCTGAGTCCTTCCAAGCAGTACCGCTACTTTCATCAGCGCCTGGAAAGCTACTTCGATTCGGGCAACGGCGCGTTACTGGACACGCTGGCGCAGCAGGCAAACACTGTTGCCCAGGTTTACGGCAATGGCTATTTCGTGAAACTTGTCCTGCAGTACGAGAGAATGCGTTCGATGCATGTCGATGACCGGCTGGCTCTGAAAACGCAACTGCAATCGAGCGCAGCAGGATCAGGGGAAACGAGTGCTCAGCTGAGACTCGACAGCTACGAGTCTTCAATCCACAAGTTCCTTGAGATGGGGGATACCCTCAGTGCCATCATCACGCTCCAGCAATCCGCTTATTTGCAGGCGATTTCAGGAAGGTCCGCTGGTGCCGATTCGACGCTGCAACGTTCGATTGCGTTGAGCAGACTCTATGGCGATCAAGATGCGCTGGCGCGCAGCTTCAGTTTGCTCGGCGGTTTGAGCCTGCGTCAGGGGGACTACTTGCGTGCCGGAGAGAGTTTCGATTCCGCGCGGGTTATCAGGACAATTCTCTATGACACGGCGGGGGTAGCCAGTTGCCTCAAGAACATCGGGGCCGTCTACCAGGCTGTCGGACAGCGGCGGGAAGCGTTCCGCTTTACGGTGGAGGCGTTGCGACGCTTCAACCTGGTGGGTGACTCCACGGAGGCGCTTGATGCCACGCTGAACTTAGTCTCCTCTTTCGCTGATCTCCAATCGACCGAGCAGATCTCCGAGAGAGTGGCGGAGGTAGAATTGCTCCTGCCGACAAAGGTGTCACCCCTCACCAATGCACGCTACCTGTATGGCAAAGCAGTACTGTTTGAACGATTGGGCGACTACGACAGTGCGATGGTGCTAGTCGAGGCTGCGCTAATGCTGGACCAGACAGATCAAACGCTGGAGGCGGCACTTCATAACCTGGCCGGCAATTGCAGTACGGAGCTTTCAGATTTCGGAGTATCCCGGGAGCACTATGAGAAAGCCCTGGAGCTGTCCGAGACCAGGGACAACAAGTATGGGATGGCGGTTGCCCTGAATAACCTGGGATCACTCAATCAGCGGTTGGGGCGCTTCGACCAGGCGCGCGAACTCTATGATTCTGCCCAGGCGGTAATGAGGCTTGCGCCCGAATTGGGTGGTGATGCCACCCTCTCCACTAATCTGTTTGACCTCTATCTCTCCGCCCGCGATACAGCCTCAGCCAGACTTTACTTGCAGCAGGTCAGTTCAATCCTTACGGATGAACTTGATGGCAGTGAGGGGATTGAGCTGGTCTCTGCTCGTTGTCGCTATCTTGCTGCCATCGGAGAAACCGACTCCGCACTGGCATTGCTCGAAGGAGCGTTGTCGAGGGCGGAGGGCGATTGCCAGGATCAATTCGATCTTACCTGTTTGAAAGCGGAGATTTGTCGTCGCAGCAGTCGGCTCGATGCCGCCTTTGAGGCTCTGGGTGAGGCGGAGCAAGCCACGATGCGCTGTAATTCAGCCGCAAATGCTCGCAGGTTGAGCCTGCTTCGGGCGCTCTGGCAGTTCGACCGCAAGTTATGGAAGAGGGCCGCGGCGACGTTGGCGCAGCTCATCGCCGATATCGAGCAATCGCAGGCCAGTCTGAAGGACCTTGATCTGCGGATTTCTTTTCTAAGTCAGTCGCGCTTCCTCTATGAGAAGATGGCAATCACCCAGCTGAGACTGTTTCAACAGTCGGGCGATGAGCGCATGCTCGATTCGATGCTGGTATATTCCGAGTTGTGCAAGGCGCGGGGGCTGCGCGATCTGCGTGGCGCGGATGCAACCGATATGCACGGGACCGACAATGAAGTTCCTTCGCTGCGCGACCTGATGCGGCAACTCCCCGGCGACGCCGCGCTGCTCTATTTCCTGCTCACGCAGGATGGCAGTATTCGACTGTTCGTCAGCAACTCAGACTATGCAGTTGATTTGATCCCTGCGCGGGAAGGGATCACGACGGCGGTTTCCGAATACTCCCGTCTGATTCAAGAGTCGATTTCTGACGAGGCGAAGCTCGATTCGCTGCCTGCCGCCGGAGATAAGCTTGGCAAACTTGTTCTTGGTGGGATCGCCGGTAAGCTTAAAGAAAAATCGTCCCTGTTCGTTTCACCGGACGGGGGTCTTTCGCTGATACCGTGTGCATCGCTGCGACTTGGCGGTGAATATCTGGTGGAGGTGGTGGCGATCACAACGGTTCCCGCCCTCGGGAAGAACTTCGATTTCGGCGGTGGAGCGGCAAGTTACGCGCCTCCATTAAGAATAGTCGCAGTGGGAATCGCGGAAGCGGGAGATGATCTTACCCGGCTGAAGAATGCCCCACAAGAGATTGAGTGGATCTCTGAAGTGCGTTCGAATGACACAGTGGCGATGCTGGTCGATTCGGTTGCAACGCTTTCCGCCGTCGCAAAGCTGAAACCCGCCGAGGCGGATATCCTTCACCTGGCTACTCACACCACGATCGACTACTCGGAGCCGGAGAACTCAGCGATCTGGTTCGTGAGCGAGGATCGGCGGCATGCAAGGAGCGTTTCCCCCAGGGATCTGTTCGGAAACTCGAAACTGCGAACCAAGCTGGTTGTGCTCTCGGCGTGCGAATCGGGTGGCGGCAGCTACGAATTGAGCGAGGGTCTGGTGGGCTTCGTGCAGGAATTCCTCGGCAGGGGGGCATCGGAGGTACTGGTCTCTCACTGGGAGGTGGAGGATTTCACATCATCGGTCCTGATGCGATCATTCTACAGCAACCTCGATCTTGGACCGGCGCGGGCACTGCAACGTGCGCAGATTGAGTTGATCAAGTCGCCGCGCGTGCGGCACCGGCACCCCTATTACTGGGCTCCTTTTGTGCTGATCAAAGCCCCGCGGTAGACTCAGCGCGTCAGGGTTTGTTCAGAATTCGTTAAAATTTCGTTAATAGTTCTCCGGGGCATTGACTCCCGCTTGCAGCTATCGTACTTTCTTGTGGAACTATGAAGGCGAGACTCTACCCAATCCAAAATTGTGGCAAGCTGCTGCGGCTGCTCGCAGCAATCCTGCTGCTATCTTCTTCCTTCGCGGTTGCGGAGAGTGGGCATGTGAATGCCGACCTGAAGAAGGCTTGTGCCGAGCTGGGTGATTTCTATTCCGCCTACCTGGAGAGCTGTAGCGCGCCGGTGGCAGCGAGCAGCGAGGCACGCACCAACGGAGCAGCAGCCGAGAATTTTGATATCGTTGATCATTTCCGCAAGACGATTCAATTCAGCGAGCGTGGCGATACGATCTGGGTAAAGGTGGCGATCACTGTAAACGCAGGTGATGCCGAGTCGACCGTGGCTGAACTCTCATCGGAAGGCGTTCGTCGCATCACTCGATTTGGCTCGCTGATTACCGGTGTGGTACCGGTTCAGAATCTGCCGGTGATTGACGAACTTGCTGCCGTGGAGCGAATCGAGCCGATTACGCCTTCCGCCTACTCGGCGCGCACGTCGCTCTCTTCCACAACGTCCGCAGCGACGATTTTCCCCTCAAAAAAAAAGTAGCTGAATCTCTTTCGGCTGTAGCCACTCCCCTGCTCGTCAGTTCGGACGGCAAACGACCCATCGTTGGCATCATCGATACCGGAATCGATTTCGACCATCCGGAGTTTCGACGCAACGGCGCAACCAAAGTTGTCGCGCTCTGGGACCAGACCGACACGACACGCAACAACTATGTCTTCGATGATGGTTCGGTGCAGGGATCGGTTTACTACGGAGAACAAATCAACCGCGACTTCTGTGGCTCGCGAGATATCGATGGTCATGGGACGATGGTTGCGTCGGTTGTGGCTGGAAATGACTGTGGGGTCTCACCCGATGTCGACCTGATTGTCGTGAAGGCTGACTATTTCAATTTCGATGAGATGCTGATTGCCGATGGTATCGACTTCATCAAGAAGCAGGCGATAGCCCGGCAGCAGCCATACATCCTCTGCCTCTGCTATCTACCAAAAGGGGGAGCGAAGGATGGCGAGACAGGGACCCTGGCACGCGTGCTTAACTTCGAACTGGGTGAAGCCCTTGGTGGCGGTCTGTTGAAAGGAATCGTGGCAGCTGCAGGTAACGAGAACTACGATCCGGACAACCCGTGTCGCGAGGAAAACAACCGCATGCATGTCCACAAGTCGGGCACCGATTCGTTTCAACTGGAGATTTCCACGACCGAAAACGAGTTGCATGATGACCTGGCGATTATGGAAATCTGGTACCCGGTTGACTTCGGCTACCAGATCAAGCTGACTTCGCCGACCGGCCATGTGTATGGTCCCGTGTCGCCCGATGACAGGCTGTTCAGAGTGCTGGGGCCGGATGGGTACATCACGATTTCCAATAACAGGCGCAATATGCCGAAGTGGGGTGCGATCAAGATGGTGTTGCGCGACCCCGACAGCAGTATGAGCTTCGTGTACGATCTCAAGCCGCTCTCACCCGGTAACTGGACCGTCGAAATGATCGGTGAGAAGGGGGTGTGGCACGCTTATGTCACTTACCTCGAGCCACAATCTTTGACCAAAGCGATCGATGCCAGGGATGCCACCAACGAGTTCAAGATTCGCTCCGGAGGAAATGTTCCGGGCGTGATTACGGTGGGATCCGTGGATAACGGCATCACTTCCTGGGTCACTCTGGATGGATATATCATCGACTTCAGCAAGTGCCACGATGAAGGAAAGATCTCGCACTTCTCGAGTATGGGTCCTTCCAAGGCCGGAGTGCAGAAGCCGGAGATCTACGCCGAGGGCGCGTGGGTAAGGGTCGCTGTTTCTCAAGACACTGATCCGGCGATCCTGAAGGCGAACTCACACAAACTGCTCTCGGAAGATGAGGGGTATGCCCGTGAGGAGGGAACCAGCTTTGCGGCGCCCAGGGTAGCAGGAGCGATCGCACTGATGGTTGAAGCAGACGCGGACGGATCGTTATCGCATGACCGAATCAAGTACCTCCTGATCAACTCGGCGAAGCGACGCCATCAGGATAATCAGCCTGAGTATATCACCCTAGATATCGAGAAAGCGGTAAAGCAGAGTTTGAGGTACTGAAGGTCGCTGCGCGAGGGGGGGGAAGCAGCCGACCGGGACAAGATCAATCTACAATTTCAACTCGGAAGTAGTACTCATACTCGGCGGGCACGAGTGCGACGTTCGTGGGGAATTCCTCTTTGACTTCAAGGATGAAGCTGCCGCCCTGTTTCAGTGATGTCAGGATTTGTGGATCATCCACTCGCAACTCGCACTGATTGACGAGTGTTTGCTCGGTACACTCGACACTTGAGTCTGCCAGTTTATAAGATGACCCACCGCGCGGCTGCAGCGAGATGTCGTAGCTGAAGCCTGGTACTTCCACTCGATCGGTGGGGAACGAAAAGACGACTTCCTTCGTACCCTGGCGCAGCAGCACAGGTAACTCAGGGAGTTTGCCTGCCTCGGAAACGGATCGCTTCTCATTTTGCATCTTCAACATCACCCTGGCGGAAAGCGGCTCATTGCCGGGGCCTGAGAGTATCAGGGTGAGTCCGAACACTATCACGAGAATGGTAGCTATCGGCACGACGAGTCGGTTAAAGACTTTCACGTTGAAGATTCTTTGCCAGAGATTGCCTACCTCCGCGGAGGTAACCTCGACAGGTTCCTCCGGGAGGTATCGCAGTGCCTGGCGCAGTAGCTCTACGTCTTCGGCCAGCTCTTTATTATCCTGAAGTTTTGCCTGTAATTCGGAGTATTCGGCGGAGAGGGGATTGAGATCGCCGCGCGCGTAGGCGTCGATAATCTCGGGAGCGACCTTGTCGCTATGATCATGTTGCGGCAATTCGCGGCGGACACGGTAGATTCCCTGCCAGAACTCGAATTCTTCCTGCAGCTCTTCCGAATCAGAGATCACTCTGCGGAGTTCAGTTTCCTCTTCAGAAGAGAGTTTCCCCTGCACGAGCATCGGGATTTTATTGCGAATCTCACCGTTGTCAGTCATCTCATAATTCTCCTTCCACCGTTACTGTCGCGGTGGGGGAGCAATGGTTCAGATTAAATCAGCTTATTTTTTAACTCTATCGCCATTTTCTTGCACTCATGAACGCGGCGTTTGACGGTCCCCTCCGGCATACCGAGCTTCTCCCCTATCTCCTTGTAGTTCAACGAGTCAGAGAATATCATGCGCCAGATTCGCTGGCAATCGACGCCGATGGCGCGGAAAATCTTCACAAAAATCTGATCGCGCTCCGATTTTTCGAGCAGTTCATCCGGGCGGTCACTATCAGCGGGCTTTGGAAGATCATCGTCATCCGCTTCCCGTTTAACGCGTTGCGAGCGTACCTGGTCGATGCAGGTGTAGCGGGCTATACGCTGGACATAGGTTCGGAAGGTAGACTCGCCGCGGAACTTGCCGGCCGTGAGCGCAGAATAGAGCTTGAGATGCACCACTGAGTTGACATCCTCTATTTCCTCGACAAAGTGCCAGATAGAGAGACGTGTTACCTGGTTGATCCAGCTATCCACCTGTTTGTAGGCATCCCGCCGACCTTTGAGATAGCCATCGGCTGCAGCCAGTTCGTCGTCCAGGGACGCGGTGCGCTTTTTGGTGTCGGTGTGTGATTTGCCCGTCTGCACAGTGTTGAAAATATAGGCGCTTAACAGTCGCTGGCAACAAAGAAGATGATCGGTAACCGGGTAAGCTTCAACATGTTGCCGATCGGGCAAATTCCGAATTTCTGTTCGGTCGCAACCAATATCATTGAAGAGAAGTTCATCCTCTGGCTCGTGTTGACTCCCGCTACTCGGCATCCTCGGCGTCGGCAGCGCTGCGCAGGAAGTTCGTAAGG
>JBECKX010000095.1:0-5117 GCA_040235515.1 Candidatus Zixiibacteriota bacterium | reverse complement strand
AAGTTGTTCAGTCACTTGCTGGAGAAGTACGCACCAGGAAAGGTTCTGGACCTTGGTTGCGGGGATGGTGGTCACGCGCGCTGGTTCATTGAGAATCGCATAAAATATGTCGGGGTCGACCTGTCGCGCGAGATGATCAAGAGGGCGAAGGATCGCTTCGGGGCGTCCGCGGGAGTGAAATTTCTGGTCGGTGATATGTCGCGGCTGGATGCAGCAAAGGTGAGCGGCAAGTTCGACTTGATCCTGAACATGGGGAACACCCTCCCTCACCTGTTGAAACCGGAACTATTGAGTGAGTTCTTTCGCTGTTGCTCTGAACGACTCCCTGCCGGGGGGCATCTGGTGATTCAGACAACGAATCCGGGGCACCTGGTTGAGAGAAGCATCTTCTTTCCCACCCCACGGTTGCAGGATGGTTACCTTTTTTCACCGGTATATATTCGCCGTCGCAGCGAGTGGGAGTTCGTGATGCAGCTGTTCAGACTTCACGACGGTGCGATTGCCGAGCGTAAGGTACTACAAACCCGCCTGCGCCTCTGGAGTTTGGCACAACTAAAAGCGGCAGCCCGCAGGCACCAGCTTCGGCTGACCGAAGTCTTCGGCGATGCCGCGATGAGCCAGTGGGAGCGACAGAGTTCGCCGAATATCCTGGCTTTCTTCGGGAAGCAGTAGCAGGGTCATGCCGGAGTTACCAGAAGTTGAGACGGTGGTTCGTGGCCTGAATCGGGAGATTGCAGGGTTGACGATCAAGTCGGTGGTGCATGTGTCCCCGCACCTGCTGGCGCGAGATCCAAATCTGCCCCGTTTGCAGGGTGAGACGCTGGCCCGGTTCAGCCGACGCGGGAAATTCATGACGGCTCATTTGCAATCGGGTCGAGGGTTGCTGCTTCACCTGCGAATGAGCGGGCGATTTATCGTTACTGAAGCGGCCAGGTATCGACGTGACGGGCATGACCACGTGGTCTTGACTTTCAGTGACTCGCCGAAACGTCTGATTTTCCGCGATGTCAGGAAATTCGGAACGTTCGAGTGGCTGAACAGAGAGCAGCTCGACACGCTCGATCGGCTTGGTATCGAAGCGACAGAGGTCACATCGGCGAGCCTCAAGAGTCTATTCAGCTCGAGCGATCGTCCGGTAAAGGCATTGCTGCTGGATCAGACGAAAATCGCCGGGCTGGGCAATATCTATGTTGACGAAGCCCTCTACCGCAGCCGCATACATCCGCTAACTTCCTGTCGGCAAATAGCTAGTGCGGAAATAGGTCGACTGTCGCGGGCAATTCGTTATATTCTGCGAACGGCAATCGAGAAGATGGGTACAACATTCGACAGTTATTCCGGGGTTAATGGGAATCCGGGAGAATATGCCAGCTACCTGACTGTCTACGGGCAGGAGGGGAGCATTTGCCGTCGCTGTCGCACTGAAATTGTCAAGATTAGAGCGGCCGGAAGAGGGACACATCTGTGCCCCGGTTGTCAGACGCTCCGGGCTCGCAAAACCAACCATTCCAGATAGGTAAGCCGGGTGAAAAAATCTTCAATGCATTCATACAAGCTGATAGTCACGTTACTGATAGTGGTATCGGCAGCTGCCGTTGCGATGGCGCAGAGTGAGCTAGGTAGCACGCTCCTGCAAAACTTCAACCTGGCGCCGCGGGCGGAGCGAGGATCGACGCAGACATACGTCATAGATGTTGAGACGATCTTCGTAACGGAGAGAGGTGCGCCGCGAATGACGAAGCATGACCGGATCGGTCTGACGAAGCTTTGTCTTGCAAACTCTCCCGACACCGGCCTGGTGTATCAACTCACGGTTGACTCGCTGATGATCGGCCAGAAGTTGTTCCTCGATTCGCCGCCGCACAAGCTGTCGGAGGCCAAGCAGCTCACCGGCAAGACGTTCACATCGCGATTCACCCGCAAGGTGGTTCAAGCCGGCCCGTGCTACGCGCTTGATCTCGACTTCTCGGAGGGTGAACGATATCTGGAGTCGATGCTGCTTGAAGAGATTTTGACGACAGAGAATCTGCTTGAGCGGTTCCGCTACATGGCGGGTCGACAACTCGCCAGGATCGGAGATTCCTACGCAGTTCGATTCCCGCAGCCGATCTGTTTTTCGATTCCATCCGTCGTGGATAACTTCGAGATGGCGCTGGCGGGGTTTGAGATGAGGCTGGATGGTGTAACTCTGGTGAATGGTCAGCCGTGCGCCACGATTGCGCTGCAGCCGCATTTCGTCAAGATGGATATCCAGCTAGCTCCGGTAGACAGCAATTACCTGACGATTCACGGCATGATGACGCGCCAGGGCGAGTTCCAGGTCCGCCTTTCAGACGGTGATATCGTTGCAGCCAAAATTTATGATCGAGTGGATGGTCAGACCTGGACGGCGGAAGCGGTGGCGGATTCCACTGCCAGTCACAGCTATCGAACGATCACGATCCGGCAGCTTAACTGAGAAAGACCTGCCTTTCAGAATCCCCGGACAATCGCGAAAAAAATGAACATCTGTGAATCTGTTATCGTATTATGGACTTGGATTTAGGGACGTGGAACTATTCCGGGATAATGCCGTTTTGCGATTTGAGCGCGCCGGTCTGCTGAATTGAGACCAGCGTGTTAGGCTGTTGAGTTACCGGCTATGCAGACAAACCAACTGCTCAGTTAACATTCTTCTATTTTACAAGATTTTGCATTTGAACAAGTACGACTCAATCATACCCCGCTTTGAATCGAAGTTCGAACTCAAATTAACTAGAGATAACCTAACAACCGCAACTATCAGAGGAGTAGCTATGCGCAGAGTTCTAGTACTGTTAACTCTACTGGCATTCTCGCTTTCCTTGATTGTCGGAACCGGTCAGGCGCAGGCGCGCTACTGGCAGGACAAGGCCGACAAGCAGGAGGCGTCCGGTAAGGATATGCCGAAGAAGAAGAAGCCGAAACTGAAAGGCTTCAACGAAGTGAAGAAGGACTACGACAAGAGCGTCGAGGGCCTGTTCAACTTCTACATTGATGAGGATGAGGAGAAGGTCCTCATGACGGTCAATGAGAATCAGCTCGACAAGATCTTTCTTTGCAGTATGACCCGCAGTTCCGGTGACGGTGCTTACTATGATGCCGGCGCCCAGACCGGTTACTTCCCGTTCCATTTTCATCGTGTCGGTGACAATCTGCAGATGATGGCCACCAACCTGCTGGTACGTGCCGATAGCGGCACCGCGATGGGACGCGCCGTTGACCAGTCGATGTCACATTCTGTATTCGCCAACACCAAGGTGCTGTCTCAGCCCGACACAGCCGGAAATTTCCTGATCGATCCGTCGGACCTCTTCGTGAGTGATGTGCCAAACGTGGGATATTTTCTGGGACAGCAGGGCAAGACCGGTTTCCGATTTGACTCGAAGAATTCTAATTTTGGGTTGATCAAGTCATTCCCGGAGAATAGTGAGATTGATGTCAGTCTTTCCTATTCGACGAATCAGCCATCGGATGCCGTACTCCCGAATCCGTACAGCATCATGTTGAAGTATCATTTCTCCCTGTCGACGCTGCCTGAGAGCGAATTTCGTCCACGAGTAGCGGACGACCGCCTCGGATATTTCCTGACGATGTATCAGGATTACAGCGAGCTTGACAATTCGGAGCCGTACGTTCGTTACATCAATCGCTGGAACCTCCAGAAGAAGGACCCGAGTGCGGCGGTCAGCGAGCCGGTGAAGCCGATTGTGTACTGGATCGAGAACACGACCCCGGAGGAATACATTCCTGCGGTTAAGGCCGGCTTGCAGTACTGGAACGAGGTATTCGAGAAGGCTGCGGGAATCAAGAACGCGATCGATATTCGTGTAATGCCTGCCGATGCCGATTGGGATCCGGCCGATGTGCGTTACAACACGATTCGCTGGTTTGTGCTGCCGGGCGCCGGTTATGCGGTTGGCCCGTCACGCGCCAATCCGTTCACCGGAGAGATCTATGACGCTGATGTCCGTATCAGCGCGGATTTCGTTCGCCACATGTTCAACTATGCAGAGCGCATGATTGAACCGATTAACTTCGATGCCACGGCGTCGGGTGAGATCGAGCACAATCCGGGTGACGGTGTCTGGGGACAGTATGGCCAGCATTCATTCTGCGATTACGAGCAGAAGGCCGCCATGCAGGCCGCCGAGGCGATGGCTGTTCTGGATGCCCGCAATACACTGGCTGACAAGCCGGAGTTGACCAAGAAATTCGTCAATGAGTATATCCAGGAGCTGGTCGCTCATGAAGTTGGCCACACCCTGGGACTCCGCCACAACTTCAAGGCGTCGACCATTTATCCGCGTTCGGAGCAAGCCGACCCGAACTTCACCTCCGCCAATGGCGTGGTGGGTACGGTCATGGAGTATGCACCACCGAACCTGGTGCCGGATGGTCAGCCGCAAGCTGATTTCTACACCACGACGCCGGCTCCCTACGATCTCTGGGTAATCGAATATGGCTACAAGCCGTTTGACAATGCCAAGGACCAGTGGGATGAGTATAAGAACAATCTGGAGCCGATCGCTGCCCGTTCGACCGAGACAGCACTGGCATACGGCACCGACGAGGACTGCTTCGGCAACTCCTCGCGCGCGATTGATCCTTACGCCACGCAGTTTGATCTGGGTGCAGACCCGCTCGCTTACTGGAACATGCGCTGTGATCTGAGTGAAGAGCTGTGGGGCAAGCTTCAGGCTCAATTCGAGAAGCCGGGCAACAACTACACTAAGCTCCGCAACGTGTTCAACTACGGCTGGGGTTCATATTCGAGTGGTGGCCAGAACATGGCCCGCTTTATCGGCGGCTATACGCACAGCCGTGCGCATGTCGGTGATCCGAACGCAAGGTTGCCGTTTACTCCGATTCCGGCCGCTCAGCAGCGCGAAGCGATGAATTTCCTGATCACGCGCATCTGGGCCGAGGATGCATTCCAATTCGATGCGGCGTTGCTCAACAAGCTGCAGCCGGAGCGGATGCCTGATTTCAACTGGTCAGTTTACTCGATGAATCGCATCGACTACCCGCTTCACCAGCAGGTTGCCGCCATCCAGGCGAATCCGCTGCGCTTCATCTACAGCCCGCTGACCCTGGCG
>JBECKX010000092.1:0-4863 GCA_040235515.1 Candidatus Zixiibacteriota bacterium | reverse complement strand
GGCTGCAGTACATGAAGTTTGACATCGAGGAAGAACTGGCCGAGGACCCGTTGCTGCTGCGGACACCCGTAGTGCGCACCAAACAGAAGGCGTTCGTTGGCCACTGCCCCGAGGAATGGTCTACGCTTTTGTGAGAGCCGAGGTACGGGAGTACAGGTTCAGGCGTCGCCGGCGCTGCGACCCGGTAGATTTGGGTTATAGTTGATTTGATAGATTGTCGTCCAGGAGGAGAATCTTGTACAAACTTGTGTTAGTGAGGCATGGTCAGTCAAGCTGGAACAAAGAGAACCGCTTCACCGGCTGGACCGATGTTGATTTGACTGAGCAGGGTATCAGCGAGGCGAGGCAGGCCGGGAAGCGGCTGCGTGAAGAGGGCTTTGAGTTTGACATTGCTTATACATCAGTGCTCAAGCGGGCGATCCGAACGCTGTGGATCATCCTCGACGAGATGGACACGATGTGGCTGCCTGTGGTGCGACACTGGCGCTTGAACGAACGCCACTATGGGGGACTGCAGGGGCTGAACAAATCGGAGACTGCCGCGCTGCATGGCGAAGAGCAGGTGTTTATCTGGCGGCGGAGTTATGATATTCCCCCGCCGAAACTGGAGAAGAGTGACGAACGCTATCCGGGCAATGACAGACGTTACGCCGACCTCTCGGAGCAGGAACTTCCGCTAACAGAGTGCCTCAAGGATACCTATGATCGCTGCATTCCTTACTGGCATGAAACGATTGCCCCGATGATCAAGTCGGGCAAGCGAGTGTTAATTGCGGCGCATGGTAACAGCATGCGGGCGCTGATTAAATATCTGGAGGGTGTCTCTGACGACGATATCACCCAGGTAAACGTCCCTACCGGCATCCCGCTGGTGTACGAGCTTGACGAGAATCTAAAACCGACCAAGCAATACTACCTGGCTGATCCGGAGGAAGTGAAGAAGCTTCAGGAAAGTGTGGCGGCGCAGGGCAAAGCAAAAGCCTAGGTGGCGCAAGCAGAATTGAAACCCGCAAACAGGATTGAGAGACCATGTCGATACCGAGAGTTACGTTGTCTGCAAACTATCAACCGAGGGCGCACGATCTGCTGTTGCTCCTCTACCTCAATGGTAAGAAGGCAGCGTTTAGCGAGCCTCAGATTCCGGCTCCGCTCTGGAAGCAGGTAAAGGCTCCGGCGGATCGCGGTGGCAGGAGTATACTTTTCCGCGGTGAAGTCGCAGGCAAGATGCTGCTGGCGATCGCAAAGCGGCTCGACAAGGAGCACTCCAATCCGAGACTGGAAGCCAAGAAGGCGGTCGCGCGAGCGCTCGACACGGCCAAAGCGGAAAAGTGCGGCCGAGTCGTGGTGGTGGTTTCACAGGGAGAGGATGAATTGGTTGCGGCCTGCCATGAGGGCGCTGTGCTGGGCGGTTATATCTATGATGAATACCTGAGCAAGAAGCCGAAGCCGATCGATGTGCAATTGGTGACGCCTAAGGGCTCCAAGCTCCAGTCTTTGATCAAAGCCCGGCAGGTGGTTTTCGACTGCCAGAATTTCGCCCGCGATGTACTCAACAAGGCGCCGAACGATCTTAAACCACCTGAGCTGGCGAACGAGTTCAAGAAATTCGGTAAGGAATCGGGCCTCACGGTTCAGGTGTGGGACGAGAAGAAATTGAAGCAAGAGCGTTGCGGTGGCGTGCTGGCGGTGGGGATGGGTTCGGAGGCCAGGCCGCGCATGGTGATCGCCGAGTACAAGCCGACTTCCGCGCGGGGGCACCTCTGCCTCGTCGGGAAGGGTGTGACATTCGACACCGGTGGATATGGGCTGAAGCCTGCGGCTTTACAAATCGGGATGAAGCTCGATATGGGCGGAGCGGCGGCGGTGTTTGCGGCGGCCTGCGCGATTGCGAAGTTGAAGCTGAGGGTGCGCGTCACCTGTATCACGCCGTTGGCCGAGAACATGGTCTCGGGGTCGAGCTTTCACACGACATCGGTGCTGCGGACTCGCAGTGGCAAGACGGTTGAAGTGATGCATACGGACGCCGAGGGGCGGTTGATTCTGGCGGATGCCTTAACGCTGGCCGAGGAAAAAAAGCCGGACTGGATCATCGATGCCGCGACATTAACAGGTGCGACAGTCGTAGCGCTTGGGGAAGATATCGCAGGTCTCTATGGCAACTCGGCTGAGTTGATCGATGCGCTGATCAAGACCGGAAGCTCTGAGGATGAGTTATTCTGGGAGATGCCATTGCATCGCCCTTACGCTGAGAAACTGAAGTCGGTGATAGCAGATATGCAAAACCGGGGTGACCGCTGGGGTGGCGGAATTGCAGCGGCGCTATTCCTCAAGGAGTTCGTGTCGGAGGAGATGAAGTGGGTGCATATCGACCTGGCCGGTCCGGGCGGTAAGGAGAATCCGCTTGATCACCTCGGCAAAGGTGCCAAAGGCTTTGGCGTCAAGACCCTCGTCGCACTCGCAGAACGTCTTGTACATAAATAACTTGGTGTAATATTCTCAACTTCTGCTTCAAGGCTGTTTTTAGCGAGCGCCGAGTACCCGAGCGGGCAGCAGGAAGAGTCCCCTGATCAGGCGCAGGACTCCCTCGACGGCAAATCCGAGCACTCTGAATGGAAGCAACAGCAACCAGACGAGCGGATAGAGTAGAAGCGCCAGCAATGCGATCGGCCAGCAGATTATGAGCAGTACCAACCAAAGGAGAAAGGTCATCATTGAGTATCCCTCACAAACGAGTCTGTGTGTCTGATACTGTTTACGTGATGCGATGAGAGAAGATTCAAAGTGAGTAGTGAGCGGGCAGATTCCAGGTCATTGATCGAGTATTACGATCGGCGCGCTGCGGAGTATGACCGTATTTATGAGCGTGACGATCCGGAGCGTCAGAAGGAGTTGGCTGGACTGAAGGTGCAGCTTGAAGCCATAGTCCGTGGCAGGGATGTGCTGGAGATCGCCTGTGGGACCGGCTACTGGACAGAGATCATGAGCAAAGCTGCGAAGTCGATCACGGCGGTGGATGCTTCGGGGGAGGTCTTGCAGGTCGCGCGACGACGCGAGTTCGGCTGCCGGGTCAGCCTGATCCGGGGGGATGTCTACTCGCTCCCCTTTCGTGACACCAACTTCAACTGCTATGTAGCCGGATTTTGGCTTTCGCATGTGCCGCGCTCAATGTTAGAGAATCACATTCATTCGTTGGTGCAGAGAATGCAACCGGGCGACTTTGGGCTCTTCTTCGACAACGTCTATCGGGAGGAATCGGGAGAACTGATTAAAAAGGATCATAGATCTCGAGACAGATATAAGCTGCGCAAGCTTGATGATGGGTCTGAGCACCTGATTCTTAAGAACTACTGCACGCCTGAGCAGTTAAGTAGCATCACGCGGAAGGCAGGGCTGGACACCAGCGAAGTCAAGATAGTGTTTGGCGACTACTACTGGCGAGTGATGATCATGGCGACGAAGCAAAGACTCGGGGAAGTACGGATATAAAAGGCGGCTCCCGGATTCGAACCGGGGAATGGAGGTTTTGCAGACCTCTGCCTTACCACTTGGCTAAGCCGCCATAAGACCAAGAATCTTTATCCGGTAAGATACGTCGGCTGAGGCTGTTGACTCGGCCTGTTCCCGGTGGGCAATGAGTTCCCACCAAGAAAAAAAGCGGGAAACGGGACTCGAACCCGCGACAACCACCTTGGCAAGGTGGAGCTCTACCAGCTGAGCTATTCCCGCGTCACAATATCTTAGGCAGTCAATATATCGGCAACTCTCAGGGTGTCAATAGATTTTTGAAACGGAATCTTAACTCCGGCGAGATTCCGCCGGGGCCGCGGGACGGGCGAGAGAGGTCACTCCTCGTAATTGAATTCGACGCCGGGATTATAGGTTTCGTAGTTGGTATCGAACAGCCACGGTTCGTTCACCACCAGGTGATTCAGGTGGATATTCGATTGCAGGGTATCCCCCATCTGGCGGTAGATCGAATACAATTGCAGATGCGCTTCCCACATATTTGGATAAATCTCGAGGCAGCGATCGTAGTAGGCGAACGCGCTATCGATGTTCTGGGCCTTGGTATAGCTGCCGGCGAGGAAGTAATCGACCATAAGGTATTCCTCACCGAGGCGGTCCCAGGCTTCATAGAAATAATCGATAGCTTCCCGGGCGGTCTTTCGATTGAGGGCGTAAAGGCCGTCGGCGAGGCGTTCGGAGAATTTCGGATCGGGCAGCACGCGGTTGCTGTCAATATGGACATCCCCTACCCTCTGCCAGAGCACCTTGTACTGGTTGGCGCGCGGGAAGCCGATCGAGCGGTAGTTGTCACGGAATTCGGAATGGAGCATCAGGGTGCGCTCAGCCGGCGCCGAGGGCTTGTAGCCGGTCGAGAAGAGAATGAAGTCGGGTGCCTGGCTCAGGAGATAGGTGTTGTTGAAGCGGCGTTCTTTCCAGGTTGAAACGATCCCTTCGACCTGCTCCGGGTTGCGTGCGATATATTTGTCGGTCAGGCCCAGCATATCGATTACCCTGTGGCCGACGAGCTGGTAGCCGATCATGCCGATCGTGCTGGCGGCGAGAGAGAAATCCTCACCCATGTAGCGATTGAGCATCGTGCCGACGAAGTGCATTTTGCGGACGATGTTAACTTCGAAGTAGTGGAACGTGTTGATGTGATCCTTCGAGAGCCAGTATGCCGGAACCGCGGTGGCAGCAACGAGCAGGACCAGGACCGCATTACGCAGCACCTGCCGCAGTTTGACCAGGCTCAGCAGTTCGTAGATCGACACCACGAAGAGGAAATAAAGCGCGGCGACAATCGGCACGAAGAAGCGATAGACTTTGAGCACGTCCCCCCCTACCCAGATGATGTAT